>JACQEX010000059.1 GCA_016200345.1 Nitrospinota bacterium | reverse complement strand
GCTTTTGTACGTCGCGCACAACGGCGGAAAGGGGCTTTTGTTCAAGGCGGACGAGGTGCCCGTTCTCACCGGGCCGGGCGGCGGCGTGCGCCTAATCAAACTGCACGAGGGAGAGAAGGTTTTAACGGCAAGAAACGTGGCGAAGGGGGACGTGCTTACGTTCATGTTCTCCGCCGGCAAGGACGACGCGGTAAAAGTCTCCTCCATGGAGCTCGGCGCGAGGGCCGGCTCTGGCAGGGCATACGGCGGGCCAAAAAAGAAATTAATCGGAGTCGCGCGTGGCTGACAACTATACGGCTAAGGACATAACCGTTCTAGAGGGGTTGGAGCCGGTTCGCGTCCGCCCCGGGATGTACATCGGCGGCACCGACAGCACCGGTCTTCACCATTTGGTGTGGGAGGCCGTTGACAATTCCGTGGACGAGGCGATAAACGGCCACTGCAAAAAAATAGACATCACCATCACCGCCGACGACGCCGTCTCCGTATCCGACGACGGGCGCGGAATACCGGTGGACAAGCACGAGAAGCTAAAAAGGCCCGCGCTTGAAATCATCATGTGCACGCTTCACGCGGGGGCGAAGTTCCACAACAAGAGCTACTCCTCCTCCGGCGGTCTGCACGGGGTCGGCATCTCGGTCGTAAACGCGCTTTCCGAGCGACTGGACGTGACGGTAAAAAGGGACGGCTTCGAATACACCCAAAGCTACTCGCGCGGCAAGCCGCTGGCTGACCTTAAAAAACGCGGCGCCACGAGGGAGCGCGGCACAAGCGTTCATTTCGTGGCCGACAAGCAGATTTTTGGAAAGCCCAAGTTTAACTTCAAGACCATCTGCGACAGGGCCGAGACAAAGGCGTTCATCAATCGCGGCCTGAAAATAAGCGTTGCCGACGCCCGCACGGGGGATAAAAAACATTTTCATTTTGAAAATGGAATTTTGGACTACATCACAAAAGTCCTCGGGGCGCAAAAGGGGGTAATGCCCGCGCCGTTTTTCGTAAGCGTGGACACCCCCATCAAATGCGAGGCGGCCATTCAGTGGACCGAGCGCACCGAGTCCCGCGTGGAGAGCTACTGCAACTCCATAGCGACGGTGGACGGCGGAACGCACGAGAACGGACTTCGCAACGCCATAGTAAAGACAATCCGCGACGTAATGGAGCGCAAGGCCCCCAAGGGAAAGGCGACGCCGATTACCGGGGACGACGCGAGGGAGGGGCTCACCGCCATTCTTTCGGTGCTTGTGGAGCAACCGCAATTCCAAGGACAGACCAAAGACAGGCTTAACACGCCGGAGACGGCGACGCAGGTGGAGGCGATAGTCCGCCCTGCGTTTGAAAAATATCTAATCGAGAATCCTTCCGTGGCGGACGTGCTACTGGCGAGGGTGGAGCTTTCGGCCCGCGCCCGCATGGCCTCGCGCGCGGCGAGGGAGGAGGTCCACCGCAAGGGGGCGATATCGCACAGGCTGACCCTTCCGGGAAAGCTGGCCGACTGCTCCTCGACCGACCCGGACGAGTCCGAGCTTTTCATCGTGGAGGGGGACTCGGCGGGCGGCTCCAGCAAACAGGCGCGCGACCGCAAGACGCAGGCGATTCTCCCCCTGCGCGGAAAAATTCTGAACGTGGAAAACGCCGGCGACGAAAAGCTGAAGGCCAACGCGGAGATTCAGGCGCTGGTCCTTTCCATCGGCACCGGCATCGGGGCGACATTCGACATCGGCAAGCTGAGGTATGGCAAGGTTATAATCATGACCGACGCGGACGTCGACGGCGCCCACATAAGCGCGCTGTTGCTCACGTTCTTTTACCGCAACATGAGGCGGTTGATAGACCACGGGCACATCTACCTAAGCTGTCCACCGCTATACCGGATAGAGATGGGCAAGGAGGCGTTCTACGCGGCCGACGACGCGGAGAAGGAGAAACTTCTCGCGAAATACAAGCACCGCAAACTGGAGGTCTCGCGCTTTAAGGGACTTGGCGAAATGCCAATGTCCGTGCTGAAAGAGACCACGATGGAGGTCTCGAAAAGACGGCTCCTGCGCGTCACGCTGGTGGACGAAAAGGAGACCGAGGAGACTTTTCAGGGACTGATGGGGAAAGACTCCGGAGCCAGGTTTAAGTTCATTCAAGAAAACGCGGCCGGCTTCGACCTCGACGTCTGACGCTTCAACCACGAAAAGCACGAAAGCTCACGAAAAGGGGGCTGTTCTTTTCAGTCCCTCTTAAACCTAAATTTTTCGTGTTTTTTCGTGTCTTTCGTGGTTTAACCCCAGGTTATCAGGCCGGGGAGCCACTTGTGCAACAAATTCTCGTGGTTCGGCAAGATCCTCACCGCAAACCCGAAAAGACCAGCGTTGTCGCACGGAATGTTTCCGGAGAATTTGCAAAGGCCGTCCTTCGCTATCCCCTCGAACTCCAAAATGGCCGTCTCGCCGTCCTTGATGTCCCCCACGTGGTCCATCGGCCCGTAGTAGCACTCCACCACGACGTCGGTCGGCTTAATTTTGCCGAGCGAAACCATGGCGGAAACCTGCTTCATCTCGCCGACCTTGAACACGTCCACCACGCCGTCGGAAACCTCGACGAGCTTTATGTTTTTCCACTCCGCCTCCAGGCCCTGCTTCCATTTCGCAAAACCCTTGATTATGGCGGGATCCCCCTCCACATAGTTTTGCCAGCGCAATCCGAGCGGAAGGTAGAATTTTTCCGTGTATTCGCGCAACATCCGGTTGGTGTTGAACTGCGCGTTCAGCTTCGTGAGGCTGGACTTCATCTTTGAAACCCACCCGCGGGGCAGTCCGTCCGACCCTTTTTCGTAGTACAACGGAATTGCGTCCCGCTCCAGAATGTCGTACAAGGCCCGGCTTTCCACCGAGTCCTGCGTCGCCTGATCCTCGTATTCCTCGCCCGCGCCGATGGCCCAGCCGACGTCCGGCGTGTACCCCTCGTCCCACCATCCGTCCAATATGGAAAGGTTCAACGCTCCGTTGGCCGAGGCCTTCATCCCGCTTGTTCCGCTGGCCTCCATCGGCCTGCGCGGATTGTTCAGCCAGATGTCGCAACCCTGCACAAGGTGGCGCGCCACGTCTATGTCGTACCCCTCGACAAAAACTATCTTTCTCCTAAACTGCTCCTTGGCGGCGACGTGGATGATTTGCTTGATTATGTCCTTTCCGTCCATGTCGCGCGGGTGGGACGCGCCCGCGAAAATAATCTGCACCGGCCTCTCTTTGTTGTTGAGAATTTTTGCCAGCCTCTCCTCGTCGTGAAAAATAAGGCTTCCTCGTTTGTACGTGGCGAACCTGCGGGCGAACCCGATGGTCAGCGCCTCCGGATCCAGCGCCCCCTGCGCCTCGATTATTTCGGACTCGGAGCCGCCCTTTCGGCGCAACTGCTCCACCAGCCTCTTGCGGACGAAGCCGACGAGCCGCTCCCTTCGCCTTTCGTGCGTGCGCCACAATTCGGAATCGGGAATCTTCACTATGCGCTTCCAAGTGGCGTCCTCGCCCGGCTTGCTAATCCACGATTCCCCCAGATACCTGTCGAACAGGTTTCGCATTTCCTCGGAAATCCACGACCTGATGTGGATTCCGTTCGTGACGGACTTGATCGGCACCGAGCTAAGCGGCACGTCGGGCCAGATGTTCCGCCACATCTTGCGCGAAACCACGCTGTGCAGTTTGGATACGCCGTTGCTTGCCGCCGACAAACGCAGGGCCAGAACGGTCATGCAGAAAAGCTCCTTGTCGTTGGCCGGGTTTTCCCTTCCCATGGCCAAAACCTCGGCGGAATGTATCTCGCTCCCTTCCAGAACCGGCGTCATGTATTTTTCCAGCATCCAGCGCTCGAACCTGTCGTTGCCCGCCGGAACCGGCGTGTGCGTGGTGAAAACCGTGGACGAGACTATCGCCTCCCGGGCCTCGGGATAGGTGAACCCGAACTTCCTCATGCACTGCAACATGCGCTCGATGCTCGCGAAGGCCGCGTGCCCCTCGTTCATGTGGTGGACCGACACGTTTATCCCAAGCTTTTCCAAGGCGCGAACGCCGCCGATGCCGAGCAGAATCTCCTGCTTTATCCTCATCTCTATGTCGCCGCCGTAAAGTTGCGACGTTATCGCCCTGTCCTCCGGGGAGTTATCCGCTATGTTCGTGTCCAGAAGATAGAGCGGAACGCGACCGACCTGGGCGCGCCAGAGCTGGGCGGTGACTTTTCTGCCGGGAAAAGGAACCTCGATTTTAATTATCGAGCCGTCCGCCGCCTTGGCGCGTTTTTGCGGAAGGAGGTAAAAGTCGTTCTCGGGCAGTTGTTCCATCTGCCAGCCGTCCCTGTTGAGGTACTGCATGAAATATCCGTGCGAATAGGCAAGGCCCACCGCCACGATGGGTATGCCAAGGTCGCTGGCCGACTTTAAGTGGTCGCCCGCAAGCACGCCGAGGCCGCCGGAATATATTTGCAGGCACTCGTCCAACCCGAACTCAAACGAGAAGTAGGCGATGTGGTTTTCTTTTTTCCAGCTTTCGACCGAAAACTCCTCGAACCACGTGCTTTCATTCATGTACTCTTTCAGCTCCCCGGCGACGTGCTCCATGTGCGTTATGAAACCGTCGTCGTATTCCAAATCCCTCAGGCGTTCCTGCGAGATTGAGCCAAGCACTTTTGTGGGCGTGTGGTACAGTTTTTCCCATAAATCGGGGTCTATTCTGCGAAGAAGGTTCACCGCGTCCGGGTGCCAAGTCCACCACAGGTTGTAGGAGATGTCGCTTAGCGGTTTAAGCTTTTCTGGCAACGAAGGTTTAATTATAAACCTGCGGTAATTAGGCATATTTGTTTCCTCTCAAAAATTACGTTACCGGCAACTATTGCAGGTTCCCCAAAAGTCTATCCCACCAAAGCCCCCGGCGCAATCCACAAATCTTTGCTTAAATAAATCTTCATGCAACAACCCCGCGTTGATTCCGGCGCGCCGTCCTTAACGTCAAATCTGTCGCGTTTGTCGCGATTTCAGTCATTTTCGGGGGGTTTTTGAACGGTTCGCCACTTTTCAAAATCCTTTTTCTGAATACGACTGTGGCCCCCGGACGTTCGGGAGACGCACAACGCCCCGGACTCCACGGCCCTTTGGATTGTCCTGACCGACACGCCAATCATGTCGGCGCACTTTCCAGGCGCCAGCCATTCCGTCCCCTCCTCGGCCTCAAGCAGGCTAAAAGCGTGCTTGCCGCAATTCAAAAGCATCCTGACCGCGCGCACACTCCCCCTTTTCGCCCTTTTCATCAAATAGGAACTCGCCATTTGGATCTGCTCAAATTGTTGAATCCTTAATTCCGAGGCGGAAGGCAACGCAAGCGTCTCAGGCCTGCCCTCGCTCCCGTTCTGTATCCTGACTTCTGTATTCTGAATTCTGTTTGTCATCATGCCCCTTTTATACAACGGAAGAGGGCGGAGGGCTTTTGCGCTTTTGGCCTTATTGGCCTTTTTTGCGCTTTTGGCGTCTTTGGCGATTTTTGCCGATTAACTGTTTTCCGCTCCAACGGGGGGGAGCCGAGCAATTGCGAGAGCTTGGCGAACTGCTCCAGCGAAACTTCCTCCGCGCGGGCCTTCGGGCCGATCCCGAGGCAGAATGGGGTCAGAGAATGGGGTCAGACCTTGACATTTGACATTCATGTATGTTTTTTGAAAGTGTGTCAAATGTCAAGGTCTGACCCCGTACCCCAGGCCCCGGCGAATACACTAATTTTCCGTCAGGCTCCCCTGTTGCCGCAGTTACTTCTGCGGACAAAACAATTGCCAGGCTAGGAAACCAATGGCAGGCGGGAAACGTTCAATGCGTTTTTATCGAACAGAATACCGATATCTTTACCCACCTTAAGGAGAAACTTGCTTCAGTGCAAACCGGCCCTAAAATTAACTCATATTTTTTTAACACTTCTTTTGTTGACGGCTTGTCTGAACTGGAAAAACGAAAAAGCAACCCTTTTTCACCTCCATCACCCTTGTTTGCCTTTATGGTTTCCTTGCCATGTGCAGATCATGCGTCAAAATAAGTCAGTGAGTCAAACATGACCCCAACACCAACATGACCCCAACACTGTTTTTTATACTTTCCACCTATTTATCATACTTCTTCCCCCCTGTCGAAATAAGGTATAGCCACTCACTATAGGGAAGCCTTGCATAAACTTTTGCAATTTTTACTACAGTTCCCATAGACATGGCCCGACACAACAAATTCACGTTTCCTTGTAATCGTTCACACATAGAATCTGCACTATCAATAAAATTTGTCTTGTTTAACCGTGAAATTACGAGGGTTTTCCCTTCCGGAAGTATTCCGATAGGAGGAATTACAAAAATCGTAACCTGTGTGGAGAGTAGGAACAAAATCGCAATCAGGCCAAAAACTGTCAGAAGTTTTTTCATAGGCTTGTTTCCTCTCCCAGCATTAGAGCCTAGTTTTATAAGCCGACATTTCCCATATGACCCCTGCTTGACCCCTTTGCCATGAAGATAAGGATACACGTTCCGGTAAAAATAGTCAAATCACGCCGCCCGTCACGGGACGGTAGCAGATTTTTGAAATGAGGAAGACGCTGGGGTTCAGAAAACTATCTCTTCCACCCAGTGCCCATATTTGCCTTTAATGGTGGAGCGTAGCAACCCCGGCCCTTTCTAGGGGCTTTTAATAAAAAAATATATAAACCGATATTCGGCAAATGACTTCGTGCAGTTTATTTGAACAACTCTTTTTCCTTTTTTGCACGTTCTTTGGCCCATTTTATCGCTTCGCCTATATTTTGGACGGCGATTTTCAATTTTTTAATCTCTTCATAAGGAATTAAAATAGCGGCCTCGCGGTCGGGGAGTGAGCCTATAGCATAACTGAAAAAATTAGCCTTCAATTCTGGTATCGCCTTTCCTCCTATCACGGAAGATTTAAAGCTGAATATTATGCGTCCACTGTGATTCACCGCAGCAAGTAGCTTGTCAGATGGACATGATGTGGCCTTAAATCCTTCCTCGCCCAAAAAACAGCCAAACAGTTTGGAGGCTGACGCATTGTTCTTAATTGCTATATCAGACCACTCCAACGATTTATCCATTACCCAAACCAATTTTTCCAAAGTCTTTTTTTCGTTGGGGAAATATACGTCGGCATCTCCAAATGTGGTTCCCCCATTTATTGAGAATGTATTGTCTGAAAAGCCCCAGATAGTTATTTTTCGTTCGATGTAACGGTTTAGGACCTCGTTATATTCGTGACCGACAATAGTTGTCCCAGCTTGTATTCCTATGTCACCAGCCCATGCAAACGCAGGGGATAAAAGAATGATTAAAAAGATAAATATCGTTTTCATAATATCCTCTTTAATTGTCTTACAGCAACCGACCCAATCGGCTCTTATTATTTCTTATGTGTTGCACGACTATTACGCATTCAAAAGAAGTCCCAATGATGTATAAAAAACCACAGTTCAGCTGTTAAATCGCAGGCTCAGCACTTGCCGATTACTTCATTTGGTGACCGGCCTGGGAACCGTTTATTGAATTCTATCATCATATATTGAGCCGCCTGCCCGCACACGTCCTCCTTGAACGAGTCGTCGGTGCCGATGGCCCAAACTACCTCTATCGAGGTCATGCAGAGACCATTTTCAATCTGCTTGTCGGAATAGTCCCGTAGCATACCGGCAGCCGCCACGCGGTTAATAAGAAAGCAGAACGGGACTCCGCCGAATGTTTTGTTTGAGGCAATATTGAGGACATTTTGCCTTGTAGTCGTGAGCGTAGGCGTGCCAATTGTCAAATTTTCTGTTTGGCCGAACAACGCCGGAGAATTAGAACCGCCGTATGCGGACATTACAAACGCGGATATTAAGGCTAAAGGTAAAAGATAGTTTTTCATTTACTCTCCCTTTTTAAGCCATGTAAGCCAATATTTCCTAGATGACATTCTCCTGATTTCGATACCTCCGTATAAGTGGATTGCAATTACCGTAGCCCAGAACCTAAAAATATATTAACCGACATTTCCCATATGACCCCTGCTTGACCCCTTTGCCATGACGAAATGATATGCGCTCCGGTAAAAATAGTCAAATCAAAAGGCAGAATGGGGTCACACCTTGACATTTGACATTCATGTATGTTTTTTGAAAGTTTGTCAAATGTCAAGGTCTGACCCCGTACCCCTAGAAATAAAAAACCAGTGTTTGCAAAAGGACGTGCCTTTTTTCTTCAAGCAGTGGGGTGGCGTATTTAAAAAGAAAGCTGGTAGGGTTTTGGAAAATAAAATTTGGGAAGAAATGCCCGCATTGGCGGGTTGACTGGTTCCTCGCATTTTTTGTCAATCATTCTTGCTTTATTCCAATTACAAAATTTTCCGCTCCAACGGGGGGGAGCCGAGCAACTGCGAGAGCTTGGCGAACTGCTCCAGCGAAACTTCCTCCGCGCGGGCCTTCGGGCCGAGGTCGGCGGACTCCATCGCGGCATTCAACGCGTCCGCCGGATAAATATTTTTTAAATTATTCACAAGCGTCCGCCGCTTTAGCACGAAGGAGGAGCGAACCAGCTTAAACAACTCCTGCTCGTCCCCGTCCACCGGCGGTTTTAGGCGCGGCCTAAAACGGAGCGCCGCCGACTCCACCTTCGGGGGCGGTGCAAACGCCTTGGCCGGAACGGTGACAACCTGCTCCATCTCCCAGTTATACGAGCTCCAAACCGAAAGCGAGCCGTAGTGCCGTCCCCCCGGCCCCGCCGATATGCGCTGGGCCACCTCTTTTTGGAACATCAGCACCATCCGGGAAATCGCCCCCTTGTTTTCCGAGAGATGCTTAAAAATCTGCACGGAGGCGTAATAGGGAAGATTGCTGACGACCACCACATGCGCGGGAAACCCGGCAAAGTTTATCGCCTCCCCCCTTTGCACCAGAACGCGCGCGTTTTTATGGGCGCGCCGCAACTCGTCGGCAAGTCGCCGATCCGGCTCCAACAACGTGAGGTTTCCAGAACATCCGGCCAAATGGGAGGTAAGCGCCCCTTTTCCGGGGCCGATTTCCACGACGATATCGTCGGCGCCGATTTCGGCGGATTCAATGATTGTTTGGATTATCTCGCCGTCGACCAGAAAATGTTGGCCGAACCTTGCGCGGGACATTAGCGGGGCTTGGCGCGGCCGGTCAGGTCTGCTGGCGTATGAGATCCATCGGGTCAATAACGTCGGTCACGCGGATGCCGAACCGCTCGTTGACAACGACGACCTCGCCCCTGGCGGTGAGCATCCCGTTGATGAAAATTTCCATAGGTTCGCCGACGAGTTTGTTAAGCGGTATCACCGTGCCGGGGTTGTATTTAAGAACCTCGCGGACGCTTGTTTTGGTCCTTCCAAGCTCGGTGCTGACGGTAAGCGGTATGTCAAGATACTGGTCGAGCTCCTTCGAGATTTGCGCGAGGGCGCGTTTTTCCTCCTCCGTTTTTTCGGAGATGGCACGTCCTTCTTCCTCCGGTATTTCCTTTACTTTTACCTTGGCGCCATACTCGTCATCCATATCGGCCATATTTAAGCCCCCTTCTTCTTAAGTTCTTCGACGTAACGCATTCTAAGTTCGTAAAGAGCGGAGTCCATCATTTTTTCCTCGTCCGCGTCAAGATTCCCTTTTGTCTTGTCCTTCAGCAGTCCAAGTATATCAATAGATTGCTTTGCAAGCTCAAGATTTTGCGGCACAGCCACGCCAGTGGCCGGGTCGGTAAACCCTCCCATGTGCATTGCGGCCGACGTCGAAAGCGAGAGTAAAAACGTTGAGAATGTTATTTCCATCCTCGGCATGGAGCCGGTTTTTGCCCCGGTTCCAGATTTATCGGGCGGCGCGGAAGACGATTTTTCCTCGCCGCCGTCGGGGTTGGCCCCCCGTCGCTTGTCGCGAAAGATAAAATCCTTGTTGTCTTCCATTTATTTTTTTGGGGGCCTACTCCAGATGCTCCGGTTTGAGCGTGAGGGTCGGCTTTACCACTTCCTCAACCTGCTTCATGACTATTTTGCCCTCGACAATCTCCCGTAGCGTTATGTCGAACAACGAAAGACCCTCGGACTCCACCAGCGGCTCGGCCCCGGACTGCAACTGCCTCATCCTGGCCACCATGACGTTGACTAAAACATAGTGTTGCGGATAAACGTCCAATGCCTGCGCGTACAACTTAATGTCAAACATTTTTTATAACCTCTTCTTCTATGAAAATTAAACCCTGTGGTCCTACTCTACTCTAGTTTCCCAAATTGCGGCAACGTGCCGGGGGACGCGCTTTCCTCGTTGTTGCGCTCCATCTCCTCCTGGCACTCGATGCAAAATTTCACGAACGGCCTCGCCTTTAACCGCTTGTTTTCAATCTGTCTCTCGCAATTCTCGCAGGTGCCGTAATCGCCCTTCTTAATCTTCTCAATCGCCTCGTCTATCATTATTATCTCGTTGGACGAGCGAAGCTTCATGGTGATGGACATCTCCTGCTCCACGATGGACTCGGCTATGTCCATGTCGTCGCCGTGCCCCAAATCCAAATTTTGTATTTTATCGGGACTGCTATGCTGTTCAAGCGCGATAAGCTCCTGCTTTCTAGCAACCAGCTGATCCAGCAATCCCTTGTGAGCCTTGTTCTTCATCGCCTTTTAAATCCTTAAAAATGGTTGTATTTTCAGTAAGTACGCCGTTTTTATCGCCCGATTTCCGATGCAATTGCATGCAAGACACGGGCTAGAACCGGGCAATTATGGCACATTTTGGCCCCAAATGAACATTTAAAATATTATACGGGCTTATAGCGGGGTTATGGGGAGGCGGATTGAAAAGGTGGTGCCGACCCCCTCTTTGGTCCGGACGGCGAGTGTCCCCTCGTGGCTTTCTATAATCTTAAGGGCAAGAGGCAGGCCAAGCCCGGTTCCCCCCTCTTTGGTGGTGAAGAACGGCTCGAAAATTTTACCGAGCGACTCGTTGGAAATACCGGCGCCGGAATCGGAAAAAGTTAAAAGGCACCTCCCGGAGGCCTCCCCCTCTCCCGGAACGGGTTTCAAGGATATTTTAATCGTCCCTCCGCCCGGCATGGCCTGGGCCGCGTTAAGCAGTAAATTCCAAAAAACCTGTTTTAACGCCTCGGGGTCGCATTCGCACCTTATCCTTTCGTCAACGTCCAACTCCGCCCTGACGTGCCCGGCGTACCTTGCGTCGTTGGAAAAGAGCGCGACCGAATCGGACAAAAGCGCGGAAAGACCGACGTCCGGCACCTTCCTTGTGTTCGGGGCCGCGTAGGAGAGAAACCTCCCTATGATGCTGTCCAGCCTTGCGGTCTCCCTTAGAATTATCGCCATAAGTTTTTCGTTGGGGGCCGTGTTCCCCTTTTCCATCGAATCCTTGATTATTTGTATGGAGCCGCTTATGGAGCCGAGCGGGTTTTTAATCTCGTGCGCTAGGCCGGCGGCCATCCTCCCCATCGCGGCCAGCCGTTCCGACTTCGAGACCGCCGCCTCCATAAGCTTAAAATTTGTTATGTCCTGAAAAATGATTATCACACCCAGGGCCGACCCGTCCGCGTCCTTAAACTGCGAGCTGGTGAACGAAAGAAGTTTTTTCGTCCCGCCCGGCGCAACGTAGCTCCACTCGCTCTTGTTCTCCACCCCGCGCCCGGACTCCACGACCAGGGTGGGAAAAGCCGCCTCGATTCTTTTTTTCATGAAGGAGGATTTGGGCGACTCCAAAATCTGCTCCGCCGCGTTGTTGGAGGAGACGATCACTCCGTCGTTGTCCAGCGCCATGAACCCGCTCCCCATGTTGGCTATCACGTTTTGGTGGAACGCCTGCAGGTAGGTGAGGTCCGAGCTTTTTGCCGAGAGGGAATGAATGGTCTGCCTTAGCCTGCGCGAGAGAAAATCGCTTAGAAACGCCACCAGATAAAACGCGGACATATGGACCAACGCCATAAAAAAGACGTATCCCTGCGGATGTACGTTGCCGGGGTTGGCGGCCAGCAAAGGGGGCGGCGACAGCACGCCGTAGCTCTCGAGGCTGACCAGCAATCCGTAAAGTATGCTCGCGCCCGAGGCCAGCCCGTAGCCGCTGTAAGGTTGCGCCGCAACGACGGAAGAAACAATTGTGAGAAGGTAGAGGAAGGTGAACGGGCTGTTCCCGCCGCCGGTGTAGTAAATTATGCCCGTCTCTATCAACAAGTCCACGGCAAGCTGTAAATAGACGAAAAGCGCCGTGTTTTGCACCCGCCCCAGAACCGTGAGATAAAGTACGGAGAGGAGATACGTGGCGGCGATGAGCATGGAGATGGGCAACGGATGGATTAGCGAGCCAAACTCGTTCTGGAATATTATGACCACGCCGAGAAAGAACGACACGGCCGCCACCCTAAAGGCGATTAACGCCTTTATCACGACCGCCTCCTCGAGAATCATGGAAAGCGGCCGGATTGTCTGCTTCTCCATCAGACCCCTTGCGACCAGGCGGCCTAGGCGGCTCCCGCGCCCATCTTGAATATTGGCATGTACATCGCTATGACGACGTAGCCGACGACTATCGCGAGAAACACCATGAGTATCGGCTCCAACAACGAGGTCAGCGCGTCCACCTGGTCGTCAACCTCCTGGTCGTAAAAATCCGCTATCTTGTTCAACATCGTGTCGAGCGCGCCGGACTGTTCGCCGACCTCTATCATCTGCACCACCATCGGCGGGAAAACCCCCTGCGACCTCAGCGGCTCGCCAAGCCCTTTTCCCTGTTTTATGTCCTCGATTATGTCGCTCACCGCCTTTTCAATGACCTTGTTGCCGGCGGTCTTGGAGGTGATGCCAAGCCCCTCTATTATCGGGACGCCCGAGGATATCAGGGTTCCCATGGTTCTGCTGAATTTTGCGACGGATATTTTTTGGATGAGTATCCCCACCACCGGGAGCTTTAGCAACAGCGAGTCTATGACAAATTTCCCCTTCTCGGTTTTGTTGTATTTGCTGATGGCAAAATAAAGCGCAACCGGGGTTCCGGCAAAAGCAATCCAGTTGTGTATAAGCGCATCGCTCAGCCAGATGACGCTTAGGGTCACGGCGGGTAGCTTCATGCCGCCCATGTCGTTGAACATCGTGGCGAACTGCGGGATGATGAACACCAATAGAAAGGTGACGACCGTGACCGCTATGACCATGATTGCGACGGGGTAGACAAGGGCCGACTTCACCTTCCCCTTCAACGCCATCGCCTTCTCTATATAGGACGCGAGGCGCAACAATATCACGTCCAAAATACCGCCTATTTCGCCGGCCTCCACCATGTTGCAAAAAAGATGGTCGAACACCAGCGGGTGCCGCCTGAGCGAGTCCGCGAACGTGTCCCCCTGCTCGATGCGCGACTTGATGTCCATTATGGTTCTGTTGAAAACTTTGTTGGTGCCCTGCGAGCCGAGAATGTCCAGGCACTGGACGAGCGGCAGGCCGGCGTTTATCATCGTGGCGAACTGCCTGACGAAAACGACGATGTCCTTCGGCGTGGGCTGGCCGCCGCCCAAAAACGCAAGAATGTCCTTCGGTTTTTCCTTTACGCTTATGGGCGTTATTTTTTGTTTCTTGAGGAAGGCCGTAGCGGCCTCCAGCGATTCCGACTCCAACTCCGCGGTTTGCACGCCGATTTTTGTCTGGAACTTATAAACGTACGTGGGCATTAGTGCAACTGGTCTTTCAGCGCGAACGGATCAAGCGACTTTTTGGCCTTTTCAAGCTGAACCCCTATCGCCACAAGGCTGTTGGTGGTCAGCCGCAGACGGTTTACAAGCGAGTTGACGATGTACCTCATGTTGTCCGGGCACGCGGAAAGCATCTTTTTAAAATCCGCCTTGTCTATAACCCCCACCTCCACGTCGCCGACGGCGGTGGCCGTTGCCGACCGGACGGTGTCCTGAAACAGGCCCATCTCGCCGAACGTGTCCCCCTCCCTCAGCAGAGCGACGGTGACGGTGCGGTTGTCCTTCTTTTTTGAGACGCGAACTTTGCCGGAGAGAATCACATAACACTTGGAGCTAAGCACCCCCTCGGACACGACGTTCTGCCCGTTCGAGTATCGCTCCACCAAATTCGGTTTTATGCCGGCCATGTCACGATTTCCCCAGGGCTGTCATGCACTCGAAATACACCTTGTAAAACAGGTCGTTGGACTTCATCGCCTTCGACAACTGTTCCCCAAAGCCCCCTTTTGCGGCGTCCTCGTGGTTCGCCACTATATTCACGCTGTTTGCGAACGCCTCCATGTTGTCGTACGACCGCGCCCCCTTGACGACGTACGCCACAAAAAGTTTTCGCCGGGTGGCCATCGGCATTTCCTGAAGATGTTTTAGAACCCCGTCGTTCTCGTGCGGAATCGTGTCAAAATCGTCCGTGACCAAAACCAGGCGGTAATTATTCAACCGCAGGTCGTTTATCGCCTCGGCGTGGCCCGAGGGGGCGTGCACCCTAAAGCCCATGGATTCCAACGCGGACTTAAATTTTGCGTGGTCCGTGTGGCACACCAACGCGCCCGGCGCGTCGGAATCGCCAAAAGTTTCGCCCTGGGAGGGTTGCTCCGTCGTCCCGTCCGGGTTCACCTTGATTTTTTCCTTGCACGACGGACAGCCGAAACTAAACGACTGCCCCTTTGGAACCTTATCCTCGGGCAGGTTGATTTTTTTAGAACATGAAGGACAGGTTACTTCCATGCATCACCTCTTTTTCTTTGGATCCATCGGGCTTTCCTCGCCGTAACTGCCGTCGAGGGAAAGCGACTCGATGTTGGTTGTTTTCTCGCCGCGTTTTGCCTTGACCAAGTCAAGGCCCCTGCCGACGGTCGCCTTGCGGGACGCATATGCAAGCGCGGTCTCCTCGGATATGGACTCCTGGGAGAACGCCTCCACCAGGCTCATGTCGAACGTGCGCCATCCGAACGCCTCTGCGGCGGATATTATGTCGTAAAAATATTTCCCCTCCTGCTCCCCGTGCAGGATGGCGTCCTTCACCCTGAGGTTGTTCCCCATTATCTCCAGTATCGCCACGCGCCCGCCTCCAAGCCTCGGCACCAGCCGTTGGCAGACAATCCACCGAACCGTCTCGGCAAGCCGGATGCGGAGGAGCTTCTCCTCCTCCTGGTCGAACATGCCGACGATCCTGCTTATCGTCTGGCCCGCGTCCACCGTGTGGAGCGTGCTCATGACCAAGTGCCCGGTCTCGGCGGCGGACATTCCTATCTCCACCGTCTCCCGGTCGCGCATTTCGCCGACGAGTATGACCTTTGGCGCCTGCCGAAGGGCCGCGCGCAAGCCGCTTGAAAAGGCGTCGAAATCCGTCCCCAACTCGCGCTGGTTGAACGTCGCCTTTTTATGGGGATGCACGAACTCTACCGGATCCTCCAGCGTTACGACGTGGATTGACTTTAGCTGGTTCACCGCGTCCAGCATCGCCGCAAGGGTCGTTGACTTTCCGCTACCGGTGGAGCCGGTCACCAGCACAAACCCGTTTTTCTCCTTCGCTATCTCCAGGAAAAGCGCGGGCAGTTTCATCTCCTCTATGGTGGCAATGCGGGTGGCGAGTTTTCTTAGCACTATGGAGTAGTTCGACCTCTGCGAAAAAATATTCACGCGAAAGCGCGCCTTTCCGGGAACCTGGTACGAGCAGTCGCACGAGCCTTCCCGCAACAATATGTCGGTGAGGCGCCTGTCGGAATTTACTATCGTAAGGGACAGCGTCTCCGTCTGGAACGGGGTGAGCTTTTTGACCGTCGGCACGATGGGAACCTCCACAAGCTCGCCGGAGTTCTCCACCTGCAACGGCTTGCCGACGGTGATGTTTAAATCGGACACGTTGGATTGTGATTCGAGCATGGTGGTCATTATGTAGTCAAGATCGGTAGATTTCATTCGCTCCCCGCAAAATAATTTCCAAAAACCGCTGGCCCGCCAAACGGCCGTCTGCCGAGAATAAAACGGACGGGCCTATCGTCGGCATATTCTAACCCGGTTTTTGAAAAGAACAAAACTAGTCGGGGCGCATTTAAAAAAATGAGGTCGGCGTACTGTTAAGCGGTATTTTTACCGGCCTTGACAGGCCGATGCACAGGCCGCAGTAAACGGTCATGAACTTCAGCATTCCAAGTCAGAGCGTGCATCACCGCAGTAAATGGTTGAGACTTTAAAATGTGAATCAGAGTGAGCGGTTTGAGACTGCACGATGGCTGACGAAGGATACTTTGATGAAGGTTGCCGAAAAAAGCCCGTACCTACCGAAAACGCAGGGGGCAAGCCACTGCGACCATAGCCTAAAGCGGAGTAGTGCCGCCGGATTCGGATTCGGGGTCAGGCTTGACTTATAAATTCGGGGTCAGGCTTGACTTATTGACTTATTCAAAAAACCTAATTGCAAAAAAATAAGTCAATAAGTCAAGCCTGACCCTCATGATGACCCTCATGACCTTGGGGCGTATCAGAAAAAATTAAGATGGGGCGGGCGTAAACTTGTCCCCGCGAAAGCGGAGATCGCGCCGAAATCGCGGATTTCCAGTTAGGAGGGGTAGGTTCCGAACTTATACTGCCGATAATGATGTATAACCTTGCCGGCGTAGTAGGAGCCGTTGTAATCCCCCTCCGCTATGTCCCTGTGCAGGCCCTCCGGCCCCCTGTTGTACGCCTCCAGCGCAAGCTCCAGCTTCCCAAACCTGTGTAAAAGCTTTGAGATGTACATTGTGCCAAGGCTTATGTTCAACTCGTTGTCCAACCGTAGACGCTCGGATTTTTCCGACCCGAAATTTCCGTAGGGCGCAAGATGCAGGGCCGTGGTGGGCTGAATCTGCATAAGCCCCATGGCCCCCTTGTTCGAAACCGCCATGCTGTTAAAATCACTTTCGGTTTTTATCATCCCCAAAACAAGGAACGGGTCGAGCTTGTGCTGGGCGCTCTTCCTTATAATTAAATCGGCCATCAACACCGGGTCGTGGTGCATCGTTCTCTTAAAACCGCTCAAAATTGAGACAATTTTGGCCTTGGTCTTAAGCGACTTCGCGTTTGCCGTGTTCCATTCTCTCTGGGCTAAAATAGCCTCCTCAATCTGCTTTCCGTTCGCCTCGCCTTCCCTAACTTGGGATTTTAGATACTCCGTTCCGATGACATAGGAGACTCCAAACGCAAAAATGGCAGAAAAAGCATATTTGATGACTGGCCTCATTCGCACCTCTTAAAAAGGTTAATCTCTAGCCTGGGTTGCGAACCATCGTATGGTTGGCAACCGCAAACCGACAAGTAAGCTGACCGGGCAATCTTTCGGTTTCCTTACGCCCGGCTTATGTTGTTACAAAGTTCTTATAGTTAGTTTCTTTATTTGGAATGATTCTTGATAAGTACTCCCTTAGGTAGTGAAATGTTAGAAGAAAAGAGGAATTATGTCAAGCATGAATTTAAAGTATTTGGAGATTAGGTATATTTCTCAAGGAGATACGCTTTGAGTAAATCACCCACTCCAAACGATAAATTGACGGTTCATGATGTTTGGCGCCCATTTTTTGACTATTCGCGCACATGCCGTATAATCGTAGCTGAGGAGCAGTTAGTTTAATTATGTTGTTGACCTGTCCGAAATGTTCGACCAAATACCAGGTGGATTCTGAATCCATCGCGGATAGCGGAACCTACGCCCATTGCGCCAGTTGCGAAAACATCTTTTTCGTTAAGAAAAAGAAGAAGATAGCCTCGAACCAAACCCAACCCATGGTTAACAAGACAGCTCCCGTGCAATCGGCCCCCGTTGTTGAAACGGCCAAAAAAATCGAGGAACAACCTGCTCCGGAAGAACCGGCGGCCCAAGTTATTGTCACCACCCCCCTACAAACCCCCTCTGAACAAGGCCATCTGGACGCGATTTTTAACGCCCTAAATGAAAAACCGACAAAAACCACAACGGCCCAAGACGACATTGACGCCCTTTTTGGGAACGTCGCCACGGAAATAAAAACCGGCAAACAGGCCCCCGAACAAAAGGTTTCGAAACCCGAACCGGCGGCGGTGCTAAAACCCGCCTCCACCCAAGACGATCTGGACGCGATTTTCAGTTCAGCCGCCAACATAGAGCCGATTGTTGCGATTGGTGGACAGGATGACATTGACGCGCTCTTTGGAAACGTCACAAAAACCCCCGAACCGCCCAAACCTGTGGTTGAAAAAAAACCGGTGTCTCAGCTAGACGAAATGGACGCAATCTTCAACGCGGTGGCAAAAACTCCCGAACCACCCAAACCGGTGGTCGAACAAAAACCGGCGCCGGCCATAGCGGGACAGGACGACATTGACGCCCTGTTCGGTGGCTCGGCAAAAACTGAAACACCGGCCATAGCGGGACAGGACGACATTGACGCCCTGTTCGGTGGCTCGGCAAAAACCGAAACACCGGCCATAGCGGGACAGGACGATATTGACGCCCTGTTCGGTGGCTCGGCAAAAACCGAAACACCGGCCATAGCGGGACAGGACGATATTGACGCTCTCCTCAACGGATTCGCCACAAACGACTCCGACAAGCCAACTGCTCCGGCGGCAATAACCGGCGAGAGCGTCGAGGGTTTGATGGCCGTCACAGGCGCAAATCAACCGCCGGAAAAGGCTGAGGAGAAAAACCCGTCGGACGCCTTAATTTCCCAAGACGATTTAAACGCGCTGTTTGCCGAGGCGTCGGTTGACAAACCGGCCGGCGGTTCGGCCCCGGCCGCAACACCGGAAATTTCGCAGGACGACCTAAACGCGCTTTTCGCAACGGAAGCCGCCCCTGCAGTCGGGGAGGCGTCCGCCGATACCTCGTCGGCAAACATACAAGACCTCTTCAAAGAGGAGGCGACCGACACCTCGCAATTGTTCGAAAGCGAGGCTTTCCAAGCGCAAGCCCCGGCCAACGGAAAGTCGCCGGAAAAAGCGCAACAAACTCCCGCGCCCGAACCATCGGGGAAAGCCGCGGAGGAGGCGGAGCAACACGCGGAAGAAACGGAGAAGGTCAAAAAACGTGCGCTTATCCGACTTCCGAAACTAAGCCGAAGACAAAAAATCGCGGCCTTTTCACTGGCGGCCTCGCTGGCACTAATCGTATTCGGCGCGAGGCACAATCTAGACATCGCCAGGTTGATTACTGCCAAGAAGGGCCACATCACGACGGCATTAAAAGCTACTCCGAAACCGGAGAAGAGATTAGCTGAGGTAAAGCCCCCCGCGCCTGCCGCGCCTGAAAAGAAGGAGGCCGAAAAACCGGTCAAACCGACAGAGGAGGCAAAACACGAAGAGCCGGTAAAACCCGAGGCCCCCAAAGTCGCGGAGAAAACGGAGCCGGTCGAGAAAAAAACCGAGGAGGCGTCAGCGAAGCCGCCCGCCAAGGAAGAGGCCGCGGCACCCCCCCCCGAAAAGAAGGAGGAGCCCCCGGCAAAGACAGAGACTCCGAAAGAGGGCCTCAAGCATGAAAAGCCGATTGAGTTGGCTAAGAAGGAAGAAAGACTGGTCACGCCAAAACCGGTGGTGCAGAACAAGAACCTTAATTTTGGGATAATCGTCCCGGTGGACTACAACGCCCAGCAGGTGAAGGTTATGACGGCGGACGTGGAGATAACCTTCGCTTCCGGCAAGGATTTAACGACCGCCGAGAAAAAGCAGTTTCTTTACGAGATGACGATAGAGAAAGAGATAGAGGGATTTTTTAGGGACAAGTTTTATTCAGACACGCACTACGCGCAGGACAAGCTGGTCGCCCACCTTACGGAAAGGATGAAAAGACGCGGCGACCTGGAAAAAATAACCTCGATCAACATCCAAAACTTCAGCGTGAAGTAAGGACAATTTTCAGTTGGTGACATTTTGTAACCACCTCGCTTCCCTCCGCTTTTAGCTTGCCCCCCTCGCTCCTTCCTTTTGAACTACCGAGAAATCCTCGGTAGTTGATTTCTCATCCAATTCGCGCTCGTACTAAATATTTTTCAACCGTTGCATAAGGCGCAAGCTCTCCGTTATTAAAAATGTTTCAATTTCTTTTTATCTTCCGTGGTGGGGGTCAGGTGGTGGGGGGGTGGTGGGGGTCAGACCTTGACATTTGACATTAGGTGCGCGTTTTGTCAAATGTCAAGGTCTGACCCCAAATTCACCGAAAACCACCACTCTCCTTGATGGAGAGTTTTTCGGATTTGTTTACCCTTGAAAAGGTAGATTTTTGTACTTGTCTCGCCACTGTTATTTTCTTGGTTCATACGCCACGAATCATACTACCTTAAATCGAACAACGAATGGCGGCGTTAATAATGGCTGGGGTCTAAGTTTGAAATATGTGTCAGGATTCTTGTCACCCCGGGCTTGAACCGGGGTCCAATTCCGTTGAAATCTAAGGAAATGGATCCCGCATCAAGTGCGGGAGGACAGAATAAATACACGAAATATTCAAACAGAGACACCACCTAATAATGGTTAGTGGGTGGGGCTTGCATATTTGACTATATTGGATTCCAACGCAATTTGAGCAAAGTGAAAAAACTACAAAACTGCGGAGAGGGCTGAGGCGTAAATAACGGAAAACGGTTTGCCGCTTTTTTCGGCAATCAAACGAACGTCCTCATACTCCGGCTTCATCCGGTTTTTGCCGGACGGAGTGACGGCGATTTTTACCCTCACCTCGCCCCACTTGGTTTTTACGCGCACGGTTTTTCTTTCCAACTCGAACCTTTGAACCTCGTATTGCCGCACGCCGAGCGTGGGCGTCTCCTCCAACAAAAGGTTCCGAAGTTTCGCCGCGTTCAACGGGTCGCATAGCAACGAGAGGCAAAACGCCTGTCGCCCCTTCTTCATCGTTATCGGCGCAACCCACGCGTCCAACGCCCCGGCGTCCAACGCCCTCGACGCCGCAAAGCTTACGACCTCCGGCGTGGCGTCGTCCAAATTCGTCTCCACCACCATCAGTTTTTTTGCCGCCCCGTCCGTCTCGCCGATTATCACGCGAAAAAGATTCGGCACTCCGTCCTGCCGTATTTTTGTGCCGAGGCCGTAGCCGACCGCGACCGGTCTCATGGCCGGTAAAGAACCGAACTTCGACGAGAGCACCGAGGCAATCGCGGCGCCGGTCGGCGTGGTCAACTCCATCTGCGTGTCGTCGGGCGATATCGGAACCCCCTTCAACAACAGTATCGTCGCCGGGGCCGGTATCGGCATTATCCCGTGCTGGGTGTTGGCAAACCCGCGCCCCGTCGGCACCGGCGAGCACTCGAAGCGCGTCACGCCAAGGTTTTTAAAACATATCGCGGCGCCAACGATGTCAACAATCGAGTCCACCGCGCCGACCTCGTGGAAATGCACCGTCTCCAGCGGCTGGTTGTGAACCTTCGCCTCAGCGACCCCGATTGCGCGAAAAACGGCGAGCGCGGTTTCCTTAACCTGCGCGTCCAGTTTGCTTTTTTCCAACATTCTCTTAATCGCGGAGTAATCGCGGTTCTTTTGTTTTTCCGCGACCTTCACCTTGAATCTCGTGGCGTAAATCCCGTTCAGCTTCGCCTTTTCAGTCGAGACGGAATTTCCGCCCATGTCGAGTTTTTTCAACTCGCGTTTTAAAACTGTCAACGACGCGCCCGCATCAAGCAAAGACCCGACCACCATGTCCCCGCTTATTCCCGAAAAGGCATCCAGGTATGCCGTCCTCATTTCTCCACCTTTGGCGAAAGTATTCTGTGCGCGAGCGCGGCGGCCCCGTAGCCGTTGTCTATGTTCACCACCGCAACGCCGCCCGCGCAGGAGTTAAGCATGGCCAGCAGGGGCGCAAGCCCGTTGAACGCGGCGCCGTAGCCGACGGACGTTGGCACCGCTATCACCGGTTTGGAGACCATACCGCCGACGACGCTTGCAAGCGCGCCGTCCATCCCGGCAACCACTATCACGCAGTCGGCCTCGTCCAAATTTTTTCGCTGGGACAGAAGGCGGTGTATCCCCGCCACGCCGACGTCGAAAACCGTCGTTACCCGCATACCCATAATGTCCGCCGAAACCGCGGCCTCCTCGGCGACCGGTATGTCGGAAGTCCCCGCGGAAATTATCAGCAGGTTGCCGCGCCGTTTTTTCCCAGCCTTCGGCTCCACCGTTATCGCGCCGGAAAGCTCGTGATAAACGGCAAGCTTGTTTGCCTTCCTAACCTCTTTATACGCCTTTGCACTTGCGCGAGTCACCAACAGCGTGTCGGATTTTTCCAAAAGTTTTTTTGCTATGGCCCCCACCTGGGCCGGGGTTTTGCCGGGCGCGAAAATCACCTCGCAAAAGCCCTGCCTTTGTTTTCGATGGTGGTCCACCTTTGCAAAGACAATGTCCTCATATCCCATCGAGCCGATTTTTTCCGCAACGGAGGAAAGCGACTTTTTGCCGGCCTTGAACTCCCCCAACAGTTGCAGAAGTTTTTTTTTGTCCATCGCCTAGTAGAACTCGCCCTTTAATTTTCTCCCCATCAGGTCGGCCACCGCCTCCTTGGGGGCCTTCCCCTCGTGGCAGACGAGATAAACCTCCCTGCACACCGGCATGTCCGCCCCTTTCTTTAGGGCCAGCTCGAAAATCGCCTTGCTCGTCAAAATTCCCTCGGCAACGCTTTTCATGCCGTCGGTGATTTGCGAAAGCGTCTCGCCGCCCCCAAGCCTTATGCCGACCGTCCTGTTTCTGCTTAAATCGCCGGTCGCCGTAAGTATTAGGTCGCCGATTCCCGAAAGACCCGAGAACGTGTCGGCCCGCGCACCGTAGGCCTTTCCGAGCCTTGTCATCTCCGCAAGTCCGCGCGTGATTATCGCCGCGCGGGCGTTGTGCCCAAGTTTAAGGCCGTCCGATATTCCCGCGGCCACGGCGACGACGTTTTTCACGGCGCCGCCGAGCTCCACGCCGATTAAATCGTCGTGCGTGTAGATTCGCATCTTTGAGTTGCTCATCGCATCCTGAACCGCCGCCGCCGACGCTTGCGAGCGCGAGGCCGCCGTAATCGCCGTCGGCAGTCCAAGCCCCACCTCTTTGGCGAACGACGGGCCGGAAAAACAGACGAGGTTTTTCGCCATCTCCGGCGGCAGTAGCGCGTCGAATATCTCCGACGGAAGCCGCAGATTTTTTGTCTCTATCCCCTTTGTGGCGGAGACTATTATCGTATCCTTGCCGAGAGACGGAATCATTTTGTTGATAATCCCCTCCATGACGTGCGATGGAACAACGAAGAAAATCATCCCCGCCGAACACGCGGCCGCGAGGTCGCCGGTGGCCTTTAGTCTTTCGTCCAGACTTATTCCCGGAAGAAAAATCGTGTTTGTGTGCGCGGAGTTTATTTCGGCGACCACCTCTTTTTCGTACGCCCAAAGTTGAACCGATTTCCCGTTCGCCGCCAGATGGTTTGCAATGGCCGTCCCCCACGCTCCGCCGCCGACGACGGAAAATGCGTTTTTTCCCGTCCCGCCGCTCATAAGGTTTTGTCCTTTGCGGTGGCAAGCTCTATCGCGCGCAGTAGCGCCCTGCCTTTGTTCATGCATTCCATCTGCTCGCTGGCGGGGTCGGAATCTGCCACTATCCCGGCGCCGACTCCGAGTTGCGCCACGCCGTTTTTAACCGCAAGCGTCCTGATGGCGATGGCGTGGTCCATGTTGCCGTTGTATCCGAAGTAGCCGACGGTGCCGCCGTAAAGCCCCCTTCGGGTCGGCTCCAGCTCGTCAATTATCTCCATCGCCCTTATCTTCGGGGCGCCGCTTAGGGTGCCAGCCGGGAACGAGGCGCGTATCACGTCAAAACAATCCTTGCCGTCCGCAAGCTCCCCCTCGACGTTCGAGACGATGTGCATGACGTGGGAATATTTTTCCACCATCTTCAATCCGGTCACTTTCACCGTCCCCGGTTTGCTCACCCGGCCGACGTCGTTTCGCCCGAGGTCAACGAGCATTATGTGCTCGGCAAGCTCCTTATGGTCGTTCAACAGTTCGCGCTCCAGCTGTTTGTCCTCCGCCTCGTCCTTGCCGCGCCTTCTCGTCCCGGCAAGCGGCCTTAGAACCACCCTGCCGTTTTGAACGCGCGAAAGAATCTCCGGCGACGCGCCCACGACCTCCCAGTCGTCCAGTTTTAAAAAATACATGTACGGCGACGGGTTTACGTACCTGAGGGCGCGGTAGACCTCGAACGCCGGGACGCCCAGCTTTATGGAAAGCCTCTGCGCGAGAACGACCTGAAAAATGTCCCCCTCCTTTATGTAGTGCTTGCACCTTTCGACCGACTTGTAATAATCGGCCTCCTTCGTGTTGGACGACGGCTTGGCGAGTTTTCCGCTCCCAGTTTTTTTCGGGGCCTTTTCCGTTTTTTCCAAAAGCTCCAAAAGTTTTTTTATTTTTGCCACCGCCTCGTCATAAACCTTGCCGGGGGCCTTGTCCACGTGGGCGTTGACGAGTATTTTTATGGTCTGCCTCACGTTGTCGAAAACCACCATGGAGTCGGCCAGCATGAAGACCGCGTCCGGGAAATCCTGGTCCTTCTTCGCCTTGTCGGGAAGTTTTTCAAAAAACCGCACGCAGTCGTACGAGATGGAGCCGACAAACCCGCCGTTAAACGGGGGAAGCCCCTCCACCGCCACAGGCTTGTAGGCGGACATCTCTTTTTTTATCACCTCCAGCGGGTCGGACGAGAGCTTGAATTTCTCGCGTTTTTTCGGGGTTATGCGCGTTCCCTCCGCGCCGGAAGTCCTGATTACAAGGCTTGGCGAGGCGCCGACGAAGGTGTAGCGCCCCCATTTTTCGCCCCCCTCGACGCTCTCCAACAGGAAGGCGTACTTGGAGCCTTTGGAAATTTTTTGGAACGCGCCGACCGGCGTGTGCATGTCCGCCAATATGTCGCAATAGACGGGCACGACGTTCCCCTTCTTCGACAGCTCGACGAACGTCTTTTTGTCCGGCTTAATCATTAGTAACCGACCTCCACCAAAAAAAGCCCCTGCGGGGGAGCCGTGGGCCCGGCCTTCCTTCTGTCCTTCGCATCAAGTATCTCCTTCATGGCCTCCGGCCTTATGCGGCCCCTGCCCATTTCGACGAGCGTCCCGGCTATGTTGCGCACCATCTGTCGCAAAAAACCGTTCGCCGTAACCTCGATGAACACCATTTTGCCTCGTTTTTTCACGTCAAGAGAGATTATATTCCTTATTGAGGTTTTTACGGAACTATTAGACCCCATGAAAGAGGCGAAGTCTTTTTTTCCCACCAGCGCCGCGGCGGCCCTCCTCATGTCGCTTATCTTAAGCGGGGCAATGATGTGCCACGAGGTCCTGTGCAACATCGGGCTTTTCACCTCCGAGTTGTAGACCACGTATCGGTATTTTTTCCACTTGGCGTCCTTCAGCGCGTGGAAATTCGGCGGCATCGTCTCCGCCTTTGTCACCGCTATCTGCGGCGGGAGCATGGCGTTAAGCGCGCGTTGCAACCCCTTGTCGTCCAGAGGAAAATGCCCCCTTACGCTTGCGACCTGCGCCAGCACGTGCACCCCCGAGTCCGTCCTGCCGGAGGCCACGATTGGCGCGCGTTTCCCCAATATCCTCTGCACCGCGTCCTCAAGCACGCTTTGGACCGTCGCCCCCTTCGCCTGAAACTGCCACCCCATGTAGTCTGTGCCGTCGAACTCCAGCGTCAACTTTATGTTCCGCAACGGATGGCTCTTTTTTTCCATCCACGCATTATAAACCGGGTTACAATCGGGGGATGAAAAAACGGTTTTTGCTTTTGTTTTTGGCGCTCGTGTCCGCCATGACCGCGCGCGCGGAGGCGAGCGACCCCATTAAAAAAATCAACCATATCGTCGTTATGTATATTGAGAACCGTAGCTTCGACAACATGATGTACGGGTTCCCGGGGGCCGACACGGCCTCCGGCGCCACATTCGCCAAACAGATTGACGCAAAGGGGGAGGAGTACGCGCGTCTGGCCCTTCCGCCCATCAAGGGGAACGACGCCTTGACCCCGTCGTCGGTGGAAAACGAGCCGTTCAGCCTGGACGCGCTCTTCCCCCGCACCGAGCTCCTTCCAAACCCGGTCCACAGGTTTTATCAAAACCAGTTCCAGATAAACGGCGGGCTTAACAACCGCTTCGTCCAATTCGCCGGAGCCAAGGCCAAGGGGCTTGTCATGGGGTACCACTCAAACGAAAACAGCGCGCTTTGGAAATACGCCAAGGAGTACACGCTTTGCGACAAATTTTTTATGGGCGCGTTCGGCGGCTCCTTTTTAAACCATATGTGGCTTGTCTCGGCGGCGCCGCCGGTTCATAAAAAGGCGCGCCCCTCGATAATCGCCTCGCACGTGGACGACCCAACCCGTTTTGCCGACGGGCTTGTTACGCCGGACGGATACGCGGTCAACACCATGTTGCCGGAATGGCCCGGAGCCTACAACACGGAAACCGCGCCGATTCTACCCCCGCAGTCCGCCCCGACAATCGGCGACAGGCTTACGAAAAAATCCGTCTCGTGGAAATGGTACTCGCAGGGCTGGAAAATGGCGCTGAAGGACATAACCTACGCGTGGGACGACAAGCCGACGCGCTTCTCCCCGCACCACCAGCCGTTTTTGTATTTCAAATCGTGCAAGCACGGCTCGGCCTGCTTCAAAAAGAACCTCGCCGACAGGGAAGATTTAATAAAAGACATCCACGAAGACAAACTCCCGCAGGTGGCCTTTTATAAACCGGGCGACAACCTAAGCATGCACCCCGGCATGGGAACGGTGGACAACGGCGACAGGGAGATAGACGAAATCGTCTCCACAGTTAAAAACAGCAAGGCGTGGGCAGACACGGTGATTATTCTGACCTACGACGAAAACGGCGGATTTTGGGACCACGTCGCACCGCCAAAGGGGGACAAATGGGGCCCAGGAAACCGCGTGCCCGCCGTTATTATTTCGCCGTTCGCAAAAAACGGTTATGTTGACCACACCGTCTACGACTCCACCTCTATATTGAAGCTGATTGAAAAACGGTTCGCCTTAAAACCGCTTGGCGGAGAACGCAAACTCGCCGGGGACCTTTCCAAAACCCTCGACCTCTCCCGCTAGTCACAAAATACTCCTTTTCGGGGTAGAATTTTTGCCATGAATGGGGAGTTGCTTCGTCTTCCGTCATTATACTTCGCGCTGGCCGTCGTCGCCGGAATTGTCGTCGGCGGTTTGGGATTCCCTAACCCATTGCTAGTTACCATTCTTACGGGCGTCTCGGTTTTAATTGTCGCGCTCGCCCCGATTCAAATCTCCAGAAAACCGCTAATTCCCATTTTCGCCGTCGCGGGATTGTTGAGCATCTCTTTTTCAAACGCCGCCTTGAACGCGCCCGACCACGTAAACAGAATGGTGCCGATAAGAAAGTGCGAGGTCGAGGGAATCGTAAAAGGGCCGATTGAATATTACAAACGGGGCGGGCGGTTTGCTCTCTCCGTCGAAAAACTAAACGGACAAAAGGCCTCGGGTTTGGTGCAAGTGGGACTTTATTACAACGCCATGCCTCCGATTCCGGGCGACAGGGTTTTGCTTTCCAACGCCTACCTAAAACCTGTCATAGGGTTCAAAAATTTCGGCGGGTTCGACAAGGAGGAATATTACAGGGAGTCCGGCATAACCGTGGTGACAAATCTTTCAAAAAAGGATTCGCTTTCCATTATCTCCGAGGCCGGAGCCTGGAGACCCCTCTCAACAGCCGAAAGGCTTAGGCGAAACATCCGCGATTTTATCGTGAGGGAATACCCGAAGGTCGAGTCTGCCTCGGCATCCGCCATGACTATCGGAACAAGGGGCGCACTTACTCCAAGGGAAAAACGGGCCTACTCCTCATCCGGCCTAGCGCATCTTTTGGCCGTTGCCGGCCTGCACGTCGGCTTCATAAGCGCGTTCTCATATTTAATTTTTTACGCCTTCTTTTTTTACCTGTTTTACCTTCTCCGACCGGAGTGGACGCAATCGGGCGCGCACAGAAAATGGGCCGCGCTCTTTTGCATCCTTGCCGTGGTTCTCTACGTGCTTGTGACGGGCGCGAACATCCCCTCCAGAAGGGCCGGAATTATGGCGACGATTTTTTTCCTCTCCATGATTTTTGGAAGGGAGGGGGAGATAATCAATTCCCTTGCCGTGTCCGCTATTGCAATCCTTCTTTTGGATCCGCGCGCGCTCTCCAGCTTTTCGTTCCTTATGTCCTACACGGCGGTGACGGCCATCGCCCTTATGTTGCTAAGGGGAAGGGGCAAAGCGGAACCTTTGGACGGACTCTTGGAAAAGCGAGACGCATTCTCGAAAACGGCGGAATTTTTTTGGGATGTAGCCAAAATCTCCATTCTCCTTGCGTTTGTAACGGCGCCGCTTCTTATGCGCACATTTAACGAAGTGAACGCGTTTTCCGTTCCGGCCAACATTATCGCCGTCCCGATAGCCATGTTCGCGGTGCCCTCCGTCTTTGTCGCTCACGCCCTCGGAAATTTATGGGAGCCGCTTGGCTCCGCAGTTGCCTGGGCCTCGTCAGTCGCTTTTTCCGGCATAGAGTTCACGGCCGGTTTTTTTGGCTCTTCCAAACTTTTGTCCTTTTCCGGCCCCCCGCCCGCAATGTGGCTCTCGGCCTTGTTTTACGCGGTTTTTTTTCTTTGGGTTTTTCGGTCGCGCCTTTTCGCGTCGTCGGCTGTGGTTCTTATCGCGGCCCTCCTCGCCTTCTACTGGCCCGCAGAAAGGACATTTTCGGAGGTCAGGATTATCGACGTGGGGCAGGGGGACAGCACCCTAATCATGCTTAAGGACGGGAAAAATATTTTGATAGACGGCGGCGTGAGGATAGGCGACTACGACCTCGGCGAAATTGTGATTTTGCCGGAGCTAAGAAGGCTTGGAATAAAAAAACTGGACGCGGTGATAGCCACGCACGGGGACATGGACCACGTGGGCGGACTTTTTTCCGTGATGAAGGGGATAAAGGTCGCGCGGTATATGGACAACGGCGAGCCGCACAAGGCGCTTTCGGCGCTACGGGCGATTGCGGACGAGGCGGACATCCCGAGGTTTGGCCTCCACGCCGGCATGCGCCTTCCGCTCTCTGGCGTCGCGGATTTTTCCGTTATACATCCTTCCGTGGAATTTATAAAAGAGCACCCCAACGCAAAGAACAACAACATTTCCCTGATGATACTCCTTGCCACGGAGGGGAGAACAGCGCTTCTTCCCGCCGACTGCGAAAAAGAGACCGAAAATTTTCTGATGAAAAAAAACGCCGTTCCAAAGGCGGAGGTGCTCCACGTGGGCCACCACGGCTCCGGCACCTCCACGACCCCCGCCTTTTTACTGGCGGTCTCGCCGAAAATCGCGGTGATCAGCGTGGGAAAACTAAACCGATATAGGATGCCGGCGAAAAAAACAATGCAAGCCCTTCACGACGCGAATCTGGAAATATTGCAGACGCAGGACGAGGGGGACGTCTCGCTGATGGTGAAAGACGGAAAGATGTCGGTAAAGACTTTCGCCAACCCGGAACCCCGCCCCCTTTTCTGAACCAAATTATCACGCGAAGCCCCTTCGGCCCGCAAGATGGGCAGGGATGACCGCGAAGGCGAAAAGGCAAACCACGAAAAGCACGAAAAGGCACGAAAAAAGGATGGTTGGTTTTAGCAAACAAAAAAACAACCCTTTCGTGTTCTTTCGTGAATTTCGTGGTTTATTCTTTTCTCTTCTTGGCGACTTGGCGGTTAACTCTAAAAATTTAGGGTTGTTTGTTTTCGAGGCGGGAGAGAAGCTTCCTGGCCTTTTCCATTTCCCTCGGCAGAAAGACGTCGACGTGCATCTGCATCTCGGATTTATGGTTCTTTATCATCGTCAGGCTGATAATCATGTTGTTGACGATGGTGTTTAACTCGCGCAGTTGCGGGCCGGTGTAGTTGCCGGATTCTTTCCAACCCAGCAAATCCCCCCTTATCGCCTCGGCCTCCCTCACGACTTTTTCCGCCTCGGACATAACCACCCCCTATTTAAACTTGACCGCCTTCTGTACGGACACCGACACGTTGCGCCCCAGCATCCCCAAATTGTAATAGGTTCTTATTCGCAGAAGCTGGGGCTGGTTAAGCATTACGCCGGCGGCTATTAAAAGCTCGCCGTCTTTTGTGACGATGTCCGTGGAAGTTATCATGCCTACCTCCAGCCTTTCAACGGTCACGGACTCCACCCTGGTGTCGTGAATCGTGCCGACAACCTCTTTTTCAAGAATCTCCACTATTCCGCGGTCAAAATGTTTGCCGGCATATTTTTTCAAATGGGAAAACGCGAACACCTCCTTCATCGTCTCCGACGTGAAAACCTCCAGCGTGAAAAACCGGTGCTGGATTAGCTCGTCAAAGGCGTTTGCGACCCCCAATATTTTGGAGCCGACCGGAATATTTTCCTCCGCCAGTCCGTCGGGATGGCCCGTTCCGTCCAGATGCTCCAGGTGACTCCTAATGATAACCCCCGCCTCGGAGTACGCCGGACAGAAGGCAAGAAGCGACCTTGTAAAAACGGTGTGGACGTTCACCTCCTCCGCGACGTGTTCGTCCAGCCTTGCAAACGGCACGTCCTTGAACTGGGGCGGGATGGACAGCTTTCCCATGTCGTGCAACAGGCCGGCAATCTCCAAATTCACAAGCTCCTGCCGTCCCAGCCCCATCTTGGCGCCGATTATTTTTGCCAGCATCGCCACCCTTTTGCAATGCGCGCCAAGGGCCGGCTCTATGGTCTCGACGATGTTGGCGGTTACGCGCGCGCTTTGTACGTGCGTGTCGTCCGCCTGTCCGCCTTCCGAAAAACCGGTTGTTTGTTCCGCCGAGCGCGCCAACGTCATGATCTTGCCAGCATTGTCAGTCTCCGGACGACGCGCGAAGCGAGGAAACGCGGGCGGAAAGATTTTCCAGCCTAAACCTAAGCAAAAACACCGTCGCAAAAAGGGCGAGGAAGGCGAGCATGCCGACGCGGAGCGCAACGGTCATTTCCGGCGACATCCCGGTGTCCGAGGCCGATTTAATGACGACGGGGTGCATGATGTTGCCCCACATCTTTATCGCGAAGTGGACGATCGGCACGTCAATGAACCCGATTATCCCAAAAACCGCCGCGTATCGCGCGCGCGTTATCTGGTTGTCCACCACGTTTCGAAGCGCAAGATATCCTGCGTATATCACCAAGAGTATAAGGGCCGTCGTAAGGCGCGGCTCCCAAAGCCACCACGCGCCCCATCTTTGCTTGCCCCATATCATGCCGGTCAAAAGCATCAACGAGCAAAAGAGAACGCCTAGCTCGCCCCCGACCCTTGCGACGCGGTCGAATAAAAGCTCCCCTTTCCAAAGGTACGCGGCGCTGGCGGCGAACACGATAAAAAAGGCGAGGTAGGACATGATGGCCGTCGGCACGTGGAAAAATATTATCCTGTACACGTCCGTCTCGCCCACGGCCTCGGGGGCCCACACAAGCGAAAGATACAACGCCGCCGTCATCAAAACGGCGGAGGCGAGGACGAGGCCCGTGCGAACGAGCCTGTGGTCAGCCAGCCTTAGAATTTTTTCCAAGATTTGCAATTTCTTTTTCCAAATCCGCGCATTTCCTGTCAATAAGGAAAATGTACGCGAACAAAGCAAGCCAGATAATCCCGAAGGCCGAAAACAAATAAATCATAATTCGTCCATGATATATTCAAAGACCAGCAATGACACAACAAAAAATATCACGTCAAAAGCCGCAAGCAACCTGATCCTGCCGAGGTACGCCGACGGGTCGTCCCCGCCGACGAGCGACGCGGTGGCCGACGCGGCAAATATAAGCAACGGCGTTAGCAACGGAAGGAGCAGGACGGGCAAAAGTATCTCCCGCGCCTTTAGGTTCACGGACATGGCGGCGATAAGCGTCCCAAGCGTCATAAACCCCACGTCCCCCAAAAGGAAAACAAGGCACTGCATGAAAAAATTTTCCATCACGTTCACGTTGTAAAGCACGATGAAGGCCGGAACGACAATCACCTGTATTATCAAAAGAAAAATTAGGTTCCCCGCGAACTTCGCCAAAAAAATCGCGGTGCGATCCACCGGCGAAAGGGCCAGCCCCTGTATGCAGTCGTTTTCCTTTTCCACCAAAAAGGAGCGCCCAAGTCCGAGCGTCCCGGCAAAAAGAAACGAAATCCAAAGTATGCCAGAGGCGAAGCCGGGCGCGTTTTGCGGGTTGATTTTGAACGCAAAATTAAATATCACTATCACAAGAAGGGCGAACATGAAGGTGTGCCCCAAAAACTCGCGCGTGCGCCACTCGGTCCGCAAATCCTTCATCAAAACGGCGCGCGCCGACAAAAGCGTGTTTTTCATTTCCCCGCCACCTCGAGGTAAGTTTTCATAAACTTGTCGCCACCCAGGCCGTCCGTCTTTTCGTCGAACACCTTCCGCCCGTTTTTAAGAATCGCCACGCGGGTGGAGGCGGCGACGCCAAGCGGTATGTCGTGCGTAATCATCAGCACGGTCTTGCCGCGCTTGTGCAGGGCGGACAGAAGGGCTTGGAACGCGACCGCCGAATGGTGGTCAAGCCCTGTGAAAGGCTCGTCCAAAAAAATAAAATCCGGGTCGGCCACGAGCGCGCGCGCGATGGAAAGCCGCTGTGTCATGCCGCGCGAAAAAGAGCGCACCATGTCGTCCTTTCTCTGGGCCAGCTCCACGGTTTCAAGCAACTCCCCAGCGCGCGCCCTCGGGTTTTCCAGGCCGTACATTTGGCCGTAAAACTCCAGGTTTTCAAACGCGGTGAGCGAGTCGTAAAGATAGCTTTTGTGCGATATCACCCCGATTTTCCCGCGTATTTCGGGGGAGTGCGAATCGGCCCCGCCCACCTTCGCGACGCCGGAGGTCGGGCGCGTCATTCCGCACAGGATTTTTAACAGCGTTGTTTTCCCGGCGCCGTTCGGGCCGAAGAGGACGAGGAAGTCCCCCGCCTCAATCAGGAGGTCAACATTTTTTAAGGCGGTGAAGTCGCCGTATTTTTTGCCGACCCCGCTACACTCTATCCTTCCCTTATACATAAGGAGTGATTATCCCCTTATCGGCCCCTTTCATCAACGGTTAATGATTGGAAGAGCAAAAAAAGCGCCTCGAAACTGCTTCTCTCGCGGATTACCTCCCTTTCCCCGCCAAACATGAGGCGCCTTACAATCTCACCTTTGACGGACGAAACGGCTATATACACAAGCCCCGCCGGTTTTTCTTTCGTCCCGCCGCCCGGCCCGGCGACGCCGGTGGTCGAGAGGCCGTAGTCCGCGCCCAACTTTTTTCTGGCCCCGCGCGCCATT
>JACQEX010000062.1 GCA_016200345.1 Nitrospinota bacterium | reverse complement strand
CGAACGTGTTTATGACGGCCTGGAACGAAAAGGAATTTACCGATAAAAACGTCCTTGAAAGCCTCCTGCTTGGCGCCTTTTACGGCTCGATGCTTGGCCTGCTTTTATACAACTTTTTTATTTTTCTCACGGTCAGGGACGAAAGTTATTTGTGGTACCTGCTTTACCTTGCCAGCGCGACGGCCACGTATGTCTCCTCAAACGGGCTTGGCTCCCTCTATCTGTGGGGGAACTCGCCATACATGGGCAGGGAGGCGTCGCCAATATTTTATTTTTTCTCAATTTCGTTCGCGCTTCTTTTCGCCCGTTCGTTCCTGGACACGCGCCGCCATTCGCCCCGCCTCGACCAGGTGCTTTTCGGGGGAACGGTCTTAACCGCTTGTTTTTGGATTATCGCCATCTCCGACGCAAGTTTCACCTTTAATTATGCATACGCGTATCCCGCCACTTTCCCGATTCCTCTCGTCATGTTATACGCCGGGATAATGAGCCTTCGGAAAGGGGTGCGGCAGGCGCGGTTTTACGTGGTCGCATGGGCGGTGTTCCTAGTTTGCATCCCGTTTTATTTCCTAAGGGACCTGGGATTTCTTCCCGATTCGTCCGCAATCACTTTTTCGGTTCAGATCGGCACGTTTGTCGAGGTGATTTTGCTGTCGCTCGCGCTGGCGGATAGGATAAACATTATGCGAAAGGAAAAGGAAACAGCGCAGGGCGAAGTTCTTATACATGAGCAACGAGCGCTAATGATTGCCGAGGGTGCCCGGGACACCCTTGAAAAAAAGGTGACGGAACGCACGTCGGAGCTAAGTTTCGCGAAAGAAAAGGCGGAAAACGCCACCAAGCTGAAGGATAAATTCGTTGGAATTGTCGCCCACGACCTGAAATCTCCCATCAACGCCGTGATGACGCTGATGCAACTCGTCGTTTTGGACGGCGCACGGAAGCCATTGCACCAAGCGCACAAAGAGTTGCTTGAAAAGGCCGTAGAGTCCTGCAGAGGGATGATGGGCGTCACAGACAAACTGCTCGACATTAACCGCATGCAAACGGGGCAAATAATAATCTCAAAAAAGCTCGTCTCCTGCCGCCAGCTTGCCGGGGAAAAAATCGGGGTTTTCAAGTTTCTATCCGAGGCCAAGATGATATCCCTTCGAAACGATCTCCCGCCGGACATGACTGTGTTCGCCGACCCGGATCTTTTGGGGGAATGCTTTGCCAACCTGCTGGCGAACGCGATTAAGTTCTGCAACAAAGGGGACGAAATAACAATTTTCAGTCCCGAAGGCCGGCCCGGAACCGTGGCGGTACGCGACACCGGCGCGGGCATATCGGAGAAAATTATTCCCGACCTGTTCAGCCACGCCGTGAAGACTTTCGGCATAGGCACGGCGGGAGAAATTGGAACCGGTCTGGGGTTGCCTTTCTGCAGGGACATCATGGAGGCGCACGGCGGAACGATATCGGTCGAGTCCGAAGTCGGCAAGGGGAGCACGTTTTTTCTTTTCTTCCCCCCAGTGTGAAAAGGGCGGCGGTTAAGCGCGGTTAAAACTTGTGGGTGCGAAACCGCCTCTTTTTTATGTTAGACTTTCCTACGAGGCGAACAATTTAATTATAGATTTTTAGGGGGGCTACCGCGTGTCAGGTCATTCCAAATGGGCGACGATTAAGCATAAAAAAGGCGCGTTGGACGCGAAACGTGGCAGGGTTTGGAGCAAAGCCATAAAGGAGATAACCGTCGCGGCTCGCATCGGGGGCGGCGACATCAACGCCAACCCAAGGATGAGGACCGCGATACTGGCCGCAAAGGCCGTGAATATGCCCGCGGACAACATTGAGCGGGCGATTAAAAAAGGAACCGGAGAACTGGAAGGCTCCAGTTACGAGGACGCATCCTACGAGGGATACGGGCCGGGGGGAGTGGCCCTGCTCGTCACCGTGACCACCGACAACAAAAACCGCACAGTCTCCGAGGTTCGCTCCATATTAAGCAAACACGGCGGGAACATGGGCGAGAGCGGTTGCGTAAACTGGATGTTCTCCAAAAAGGGTTTTTTGTCCATTCCCAAAAACCAGATTGACGAAAACACACTGCTCGACCTGGTGCTCAACGCCGGCGCCGAGGACATGGTGGTACAGAAGGACTATTATGAAATCATCACTCCGTACGAGGAGTTCGAGGCAGTAAAGAAGGCGGTGGAGGCCAAAAAACTTACGCCCACCGTCGCGGAACAGACGATGATTCCGCAATCCACCGTCGCACTGGACACGGACAAGGCGAGATCCATGCTCAAGTTGATGGAGGCCTTGGACGACCAGGACGACGTGCAAAAGGTTTACGCGAACTTCGACGTCTCGGACGAGGTCATGGAAGCCATCGCCGCGGAATGAGCGACGTAAAAAGGGTGATGGGCATAGACCCGGGGAGCAGAATAGCCGGTTACGGAATCGTCGAGGAGAGCGGAAGAAGGCTCGCGGCGGTGGGACATGGCGCGGTGAGGGCTCCCGAGACCTCGGACGCAAACCAAAAACTTAAATATATTTTCGAGGCGTTCTCGGAAATTATCGCGCAGTACAATCCGAACGAAATGGCGATTGAGACGGTGTTCTTCGCGCAGAACGCGCGGTCGGCGCTTGTACTTGGGCAGGCGAGGGCGGCGGCTATTTTGCCGGCGATGCTGGCCGGGATACCGGTTTACGAGTACTCGGCGCTTCAGGTAAAAAAAGCGCTTACCGGCGGCGGCAAGGCGGAAAAAAAACAGGTGGCCGACATGACGTGCAGAATTCTTGGCCTAAAGGTGACGCCAAAACCGGAGGACGTTACCGACGCGCTTGCACTGGCGGTGTGCCACATTAATTCGTCGCCGATTTTAAGGAAGCTGGGCAAAATATGATAGCTTTCGTCCGCGGAACGATCGCCGAGAAAACTCCCCAGTACGTCGTGATAGAGGCGGGCGGGGTGGGGTACCTTGTTTTTATCACCCTCGGCTGTTACGAGACGTTGCCGGAAGTCGGCGGGGAAACCATGGTTCACACGGCAACCATCGTGCGGGAGGACGCGTTTTTGTTGTACGGCTTTTCCGACAAATTCGAAAAGGAGATGTTCCACAAACTAATCTCCGTCACACGCGTCGGGCCGAAGCTGGCGTGCGGGGTTCTTTCGGGGATTAAAACGGAATCCCTGCGAAACGCTATCGTCGGCAACGACAAATCCGCGCTCTCCAAAATTCCCGGAGTGGGCGGCAAGACGGCGGAGCGAATAATAATGGAGCTTAAGGACAAGATGGGCCCGCATGCCGCTCTGGTCGGCCTGCCTTCAGTAGCCGACGAGAGGACGTCCGACGCAATCGCGGCGTTGTTGAACCTCGGATACCAGCGGGCGCAGGCCGAGAAGGCGGTGGCGAAGGCGAGCGACGAAAACCCCGGCGCGGAAATAGGGACGATTATAAGAAAATCTTTGAAGATAATTTCCGGTTAGATTTCCGGCCAACTGGCAGGGCACATGGCCGAGGCCATGTACCCGCCGAACGTCGCTCTACTCGCCGAACTTGTCGCGAATCTTTCCGCGCATTTCCCCCATTAACTCTTCCATCTCTTTTATAGTGGCCTCCAAGTCGTTCCATTTAAACGGCTTCGGGGGGGTAACAATTTGGGGTTTGGACTGCGCCGGGGGAGGAGCCTCCACCTTGGCGGTGTTCTCCGTCGGCTTCACATGCTGTTTGGGCTGAGGCGGCGGGTTGTTTTGGGCGACTTGCACCGGCGCCGCGGTCGCCCCTATGTTGTTTTGTTTTAGCCATCTCATTATGACGTTGGATTGGAGGGCGAAATTAATTCCGACGATTGCCGTGCCGTCGGCTGATTTTCTCGACGTACTGCTGTTCATCCCGATTAACTGGCCGTTAGAATCCAGCAACGGGCCGCCCGAGTTGCCGTGGTTGATGCTCGCGTCGCTTTGGAACATGTCCTTTCCCTTGACGTTGGAGAGGTTTTTTAACCGGGTGCTGATGGCCCCGGACGTGAGCGTCCAAAGCCCCCCTTGCTCGGGATGGCCTATTGCGACGACCTTTTGGCCGACTTCCACGTCGTCGGAGTTTCCAAACCCGACGGCGGGAACCGACGTGATGCCGTCAACCGACAGTACGGCGATGTCCAAGGGCCGGTCGAACTTTACAACGTGGGCGGCGTGTCTGTCCTGAAGATCCTCCTGAAAATCCCCCGTTACCTTCGCCGGTTTTATGAAGACTGAGATTTCCTGCATCGGGGAGCCGTCCTGTCCGATGACCACGTGCGCGTTGGTGACGACGGTTCCCTTGTCGTTTATAAAGAACCCGGTGCCGCCGCTTCGCGTGTTTGCGTCAATCTTAGCGAAGATAAGAACGACGCTCGGCGCTTTCTCCCGATAAATTTCCACCGGCTCCATGGCCTTGGCGGACGGCACGCCAAAAGACGCCGATAAAAGTGCAAGCAATCCCAGCATCACGACCCCGCCATTAACGCTCCGATTAGAGACCATTTTTTTCCTCCAGTGGTGTCAGTTAAATTCTTTTTCCAATTTTTTCACGAAACTCGACTTTGGCGCCCTTTTTTGCAATTCCGCGAAATAGGGGCGCGCTTTATCCTTGTCATTTTTTTCCAAATCGTGCATCACAAGCGACATAAGGGCCGGCACGTCGGACTTGCCGTCGACAAAATCTTTCCTCATCTGCTCTATCCCCTGCTCGGTGTCGTCAACGGTGGCGGAAAGTTCCGCGTCGGCCTGCGGGGGGCTTGGGAGGTCGCCGGTGTCCTTCTTATTCATAAGAACCAAGGCTCCCTGCTCGTGGGTGGACGCGGTTTTGAGGTCCGCGGGTTTGTAGCATGCCGGCATTTTTCTGCCGTGCTCAATTTTTCCCGTCGAGCCCTTGGCAAGCTCCGGGCCGGCGTCCAAAACCGTGACTTTGGCGGGACCGGTGATTTTCCATTCCGAGCAACCCTTGTAGCCGACCACGACGAGCCGACCGGCCGCCGGAACCGAAAGGCTCTCTCCGACCGTCACGTTCTGCCCCAAATCAACCGCCTTTTTGTTCGCGGTGGCATTGCCGGAAACGTCCATTACAATCCCGAAATCGGCGGAGCCGGCAATGGCGGCGGTCGCCCAAAATATGCAGGAAAACGCGGCGATAAATTTTAATGTCTTCATATCTTCTCCCCTTTTAACGACACAACGGTGTAGACCGCAGTCTCATGTTCGCGTCCCTTTACCTTGACGCTGTCCACGTATTTAACCTCGACGGCGTCCTTCACTATCTCGTAGGTTGCCTCGCTTATCAAAATCGGAACCCCGTATTGCTTTGTAAGACCCTCCACCCGCGACGACAGGTTGGCGGCGTCTCCTATGACAGTATAATCCATTTTTTCAAAACAACCAACGTTGCCGACGATGGCCTTTCCGGTGTGAATGCCAATTCCAATTTTTAACCCGCTGACGCCGGGGAAAAGCTCCTCCTTGTTCAGCTCCTCCAAGGCCTTAAGCATGGCGAGGCCGCCTTTCACCGCCTCCAAAGCGCCGCGGTTTGGCAGAGGGGCGGGCGCGCCGTAGAGCGCCAAAATGCCGTCGCCGAGATATCGGTTTACGTATCCGCCGCTTTCGGTTATGCACCTGGTCATCGCCGAAAGGTAGCGGTTTAGGCCGCGCGTGACGTCCACGGGGGAGAGTTTTTCCGAAAGGGTCGTAAAATTTCTGATGTCGGTGAAAACAATCGTGATGTCCACAAGGCTTCCGTCGAAGTTTACTTTTTCGGGATTTTTTAGGATGTCCTTCATAACCTCGGGGCTGATGTAGGAGCCGAAGAATTTTTTAAGCACCTTTTGCTGTTTTCCCTGCGAGACGTAGAGGTACGAACGCGCCAGACCGGAGGGAAGAAACAATCCGTAAACGACCGGCGCCACGGGCAAAACCAGATATTTTGAAAATGAGTACACGACCACCGCAATCCACGCCACCGCGACGGACGTGAGGATGAAGGAGGAGTGGGACGGTTGTAATTTGAACATCAGCGTCACCGAGAGCACGGAGAGTATAATCGTAGCGAGAAGCATGGAATTTTCCGACGGCTCCTCGAAATGCACGGGGGATATCTGCGTGAGCACGTTTTGAACCTGTATCGCGAGCCCGGGAGTGTGAAGTTTGTCCAGATTGCCGATGGGGTGCGGCACGCGCCAGTTGTCGGGCAGTTTGTCCGTCCACGATCCGATGAAGACCACCTTCCCGCCGAAATCGTCCTTTAGGCTCGTCCTGTTTTCCGCCTTCTCCAGCACCTTGTGGAACTGGTGCATGACAACTTTTTCCTGCGAGATGCGGTAGTCAATCAACCGCTGTTTTGGCTTTCCGTTTTCACAAACCTCGAAACGGGCGCAGATTTTTTCCTTGTCGGTTATGTCTATTCCCATTCTGGCCGTGGCGGCGGTCATTGAAAGGGATGGCACCAGAGAATTTTCCGGCCCTTCGGTCCAAAACTCCTGCCGCCTTCTCAGTCCGTCGTCGTCCGGGAACATGTCGGTGAATCCTATTTGCCAGTTGGATGCGAAAAGAAACTTTCTGTGCGGCATAAGCCCGCCGATTTTGCCGGACTTAAACCCCAGGTACACCCTGGTGCCCATGTCATTCGCCCGCTTCATGGATTTCATGAACTCCAGGTCAATTTGCGGGGCGACCTTTTCCAAGGAGGCGGCGGGATTTATGTCGAACACCACTATGGTGGCGCCGGCGTCCGCGAGCGCGTTGATTATTTTTGCGAAGAAGCCGACGTATAGAAGAAGCGGGGCGTCGAGCTTGTCGTAGGATTCGTCGTCAATTCCGATTATGGCGATTTTATCCTCTATCGGGGCTGGTTTCGGGGCGACGCGGTTTAAAAGCTGGTCGTATGCGGCAAGGTTCGCATTTTTGCCGAGCTTGGACTGCGTGATGAAAACGGAGAGCGTCACCACGGCAATAGAGAATAGAACAACCCTTATTCGCTCGCTCACCGAAATCTTTCCAAGGCCTTATTTGCCGATGGCTCTATGGCTTTCGTCGGCCCTTTGTCTTACCCCCTCTTTGTCCAGTTTTTCCTGAGGCGGCGGCGGATTTTTGGCGCAAGCCGCTATAAACAAGGCGACCATTGCGATTGAAATTATTCGGCGCATGTCGTAAACCTCCTGAAGAACGGGTGAAGAACCCGGCCCGTCTTGTTGAATCCAAAACGGGCCGGAGACGTTAAACTATTTTGGCGCGACTTCGGCGTCAAGTTTCTCAAACGCCTTCTCTGCGTTTGCCTTGACGTATTCCTTCATCTTTTCGCCAAGCTCTTTGTGCTTTTCAATGGCGGATGTGAACGCGTTGGTGTCGAGCCTCGCGAGAGAGTAGAAGATTCCCTTCGCCTCGTACTCGCACCTGTCGGCGATTATGACGCCGCTAAGCGACTCGTTCACGACGGTTTTCTGGACGTTTTCCACGTGTTGCTCGGAGCTCTCTTTGTCCGCGGCGGAGGTGGAGGCCATGTAGTCCCTCATAAGAGACTGAACTCCGACCCTGAAGGTTTTCGCCACTTCGGCAATCGCCCTGTTGTCCGCGGTCGTGGCCAGCAAGGAGTGGTTGCTTATGTTGGAGGCCTCGCCCCTTCCGTAAAACACCTTTCCCATGTCGCCGGGGAAAGCGGCCGCGCCCATCAGGGTCCATTTCGGAACTTCCCTGCCGTCGGCGCAATATTTTTTGGGCGGTGCCGGGGGCGGCGGGGCGGACGCGCAACCCGCAAACAAAGCCACCAAGGCCAAAACTGAAATTGATTTTAAAAACGTCATGACTATGTCTCCTTAAAAAAGTAAGATGGATTGGTTAAAAATCAACACTTACCAAAATGATTCGTATTCTCATCCCAACGCGAACCCTCGCATAGACAGTATACAAGCCAAACTGGGTTGTCAACTTGTTTACTGCCCAAGAAGCTCGCTCTCCTTTTTGGACAGTTCCGCCGCAAATTGCTCCCCGGCCTTTTCCCCGGCCTCGCTGAGCGCATTTATGGCCGCCATATGGTCGTCGGTGTTAAAACCCTTTACGTCAAACGCCATGGAATGCACCACGGCTTGGTTGGTCGTGTTTATGCCCGTGGCGTCGCCCGTCGCGGCGTAGGCGTGCATCCCCAGCGGCGCGCCGCTTTTTCTGTTGACCCTGGCGGTGGCCTGGATCCTAATCTGGGATTGCTCGGGGGTGGAGACGGAATAACCGTGCTTGGTCAGCTGTTCCGAGAAGTTGGCCGAAAACGCGGAGTTGCCCTCGTCGCCGAAGTTGGTTTTTACGCTCAACGACACGCGCCGCAACAATTCCGTGACGGAGTTGATCTTGCCCTTTACCGCCTCCAACAACTCCTTGCTGGACTTTATGTCGGTGCCGCCGGGAACGGAGACGTCCTCGTCAAACGACTCGAGGTTCTTTTTTGCGGTGATTAGGGCGGACTTGGCCCCGATGTAGTCCCTTTGCTTGACCTTTTCGGCGGACTTGTTGAACAATTTCAGCGCCAGTCCGGCCTTGTTCTTCTTTTCCTCCGCCTGTCGCGCCCGCTCTTTTTCCGCGAAGGACTTGTCCAGGCTGACCTGCACGTACACGTCGAATTTCGAGATCGAAAAGTTGCCCTGTTCCCTAGTGACCTTTTCCCAGTAAATCTTCTCGACCTTCGCGCCAACTATGCTCGCGGCCGATTTTGCGGAGGTCTTGTTGCTTATGTCGGTGGACGACTGCGTGGTTGTTTCGTCGAACTGCGAGCTTATTTTAACCCCGATATAGGACGCGGCCTTTGCAATCGCCTGGTTCGTCGCGGACTCTATCCCGTCCTCTTTGGTCGTGGCGCCGACCGAACCGCCGACGTAGTACAGGCGGGTTGGGTCGTTGACTATTGTGTCAATCCATTTTGGCTTTGTGGGCTCCGACATCTCCCGCTTAACGGTCCCTCCGCCGGACGAGGCGCACCCCGCCGAAAAGATTAAAAGCAGTATTGACGCCGCTAGCCGTAGGTCTCTCATATTTTTAAAGTTCTCCGCAAAACCAAGGTTAAATGTCGTTTATTGCAGGCCGACGGGCGCGCCCATTGCCGTGAAATACGGATTTTGCGCGGTTCGCCAAAAATTTTCCCTGAGCATCAGCATGGAATGCGTCTGCTCCTTTAATTTTTTCTGTTCTTCCTTTAGCTGTTTGCATCGGTTGATGCGCGCGGCAAACTCCGGCCCGGAGGTGATTTTGTAACCTTTCATGAAGGAGTCTACGGCGTGGTCAAAGTCTAGGGCGTATTCATAAATAAGCCCCTGGTTCCAATATCCGACCGCAAGGGTTTTCGGGTCTATTTTGGGGTTTGTCTCGGAGGCGTTCAAGGCCGCCTGAATCATCTTTATCCCTTCCTGAATCTCACCGACGTTTATCATGTTAATCGCCTTTTCATAATCCGGAACGTCCGAGTTCTTCCTGAACGGCATGGCGACGGTTTCAGACCACGGTGCGATAAGGTGGACGAACAATGCCGCGCTCTCGGCCACGCACCTTTGCCTCAACCCGTTGCTGTCCACCGTCGGCGCCGCGTGTCCGCTCCCCTCCGTTGTGGCCGTTTTTTGGGCGCCAAGGTGTTTGGAAGCCACGATTACGCCGGTGGAGACGTCAACAATGTCTATGTTGCCGTTGGCGGTTGCTATGCCGACTCTCTTAGAGCTTTCGCACTGCTTGATGTCCCGTACTTTGTTATTGTTCAAGGCGTCAAAAATCCCTAGAACCACGTCCGCCGTGCACGGCGCCGTCGAATGTTCCTCCGTCTCCCGGTAGTCTATCCTGTAGTCGCCGGTCAGTATGACGGAGGCGCCCATGATGGATCCCAGCTTTACGGCCTTGTTTCTGTCCGCCAAATCGGAATAGTTGAGCTTAAGCTCGCTCATTATCTGGTCGAGTTGGGTGCGGTCCATAAGTTCGTACCCCTTGCCGGTGAGTCCGTTTTTAATCATGCCGGAGAGGTCTTTGCCGTTGGTTCCGGTAAAATCGCCAAAAGCCAGTTTTTTTACGTCTTTTAGGTTGATTTCGGCCGGATGATTAACCTTCATGGCAATGTTTATCTGGTCCGACGCGCAAGACGCCAGGGCCATTGAAAAAACCGCAAGTGATAAACGAAGCAAGAACCCTCTACCCATTTTCCCTCCTCATGTCAACGTTGCCAAAACGACACCAACCGTCGGTCAAAAATAGACCCGGGCATCCAACCTCCCACACCCAAGGAAGCCGTCAGGGGTTGATAGTGCCAAAAATTGCTTGTGAAGTCAAGCATTTCTCGCAAGGTTTGTTCCCGTCACCGAGCCCAAAAACCACTTTTTACTTTTGATTGTTTCATGGTAGTATCGTCAAAGACTTTTGTGTCAGACAAATTATTTTTGATGCGCGAAATTGTATTTGGCACGGGGGGAGACTCCGCGGTGTTTGGTACTCAATGAGGAGGAAAGAGAGTGAACGTAGAATTTATCAACCCCTTTCTAAAGGCCACCACCAATGTTCTCTCAATGATGGCGTTCGTTAATCCAGTCGCCGGAAAGCCTTTTGTGAAAAAAGACAAGGTCGCAAAGGGGGACATTTCCGGGGTCATCGGTCTCACCGGCCCCACAAAGGGGGTCGTCATTTTTTCGCTCACAAAACCGGCCGCCATTAAAATCGTCAACTCAATGCTGTCCGAGAAGTACACCGACCTTTCGGAAGAGGTGAGCGACGCCATAGGCGAGCTTACAAACATGATTTCGGGAGACGCCCGAAGGGAGCTTGCCGGCAAGGGGTTCAAATTCGAGGCGGGTCTTCCGAGCATAGTGAAGGGGCCGGGCCACATAATAGAGACCATCACAAAGGGGCCGACGATTGCCATTCCCTTCCACATTGACGGCGCCGAATTTGTCGTTGAAACCAGCTTCGAGTAACGCCCCCCGACAGATTTAGGGCCCAAATGATCAACAACGGCAAACCGTTCCACATCCTAATAGCGGACGACGAGGAGGGGATTAGAAAGACCCTTCAAACCGCCCTTTCCGCCAAGGGGTACGAGGTGACAACGGTGGGAAACGGCCTTTCCGCCCTCAAGGTTATTTCTTCAAGTCCCGTTGACGTGGTCATAACGGATTTAAAAATGCCGGGAATGGACGGTTTCGAGTTGCTTCTTAGAATCAAAGGGATTTCTAGCGACCTTCCGGTCGTGGTGATAACCGGTTTTGCGGACGTCGAGTCCACCACCAAGGCCCTGAAGGCGGGCGCCTCCGATTTTCTCACCAAGCCGTTCGGGGCGAAGGACATCTACCACACGGTCTCGAGACTTTTGGAGATTCAACAGACCTATAAGGATAACCAAAAGGTTCTCCCGTTTATGAAGTTTAGCCTGGAATACGAGCTCCCCTCCAACTTTGATTACATAAACGGGGCGATACACTACATAATGGAGCCGGTAAGGCTGGTCGGGATGTGCGAGCCGATTCAGTTTACCAACATGAACATCGCAATTTACGAGGCGATTATAAACGCCATGAACCACGGCAACCACCGGGACGAAAAAAAGACGGTGAAGGTGGGCGTAAACATAAGTTTTGACAAGGCGGTTTTTACGGTTTCCGACCAGGGGGAGGGGTTCGCACCGGCGGACGTCTCTAACCCAACCGCGCCGGAAAACCTATATAAATCAAGCGGAAGAGGCATATATCTTATAAAACACTTCATGGACGAGGTCTCCTTTAACCAATCTGGAAACCAGATAACCATGATTAAAAATAGAAAGAAAAGTCCCGCCGACGACCGGGGCTATAAGTTGCAGTGAGGCGGCTTGTCGCCGTTCCGGTTTTTAACGAGGAGCGGCACGTAAGGTACGTGGTGGAGGCGATTCGTCGCTATTACCAAGACGACCTGCTTTTCGTGAACGACGGCTCCACGGACGGGTCTGCGGGTTTGATAGAATCCCTGAAAGACGAGTTTCGGATAATCCACCTCTCCCGGAAAAACAACATCGGCTACGGGCGCTCGACGGCGGACGCCTTCAATTTTGCCCTTCAAAACGGGTACGACCAACTGGTGACGATGGATTGCGACGAACAGCACGAGCCGGCCCACATACCCGGGTTCTTCGAAAAAATCGCCGGGGTGGACGTCTGTTCTTGTTCCAGGTACCTTCTGGAGTCGGAAGAAAACGACCCGGCTCCGACGGACAGGCTCGCTATCAATAGGGAGGTCACCTCGATGATTAATTCGATAACCGGATACCAGCTTACCGACAGCTTTTGCGGCATGAAGGGGTACAGGGTGGAGGCGCTAAGGCCGCTTGATTTGCGCGAGGCGGGGTATGCGTTTCCGCTCGAGTTTTGGGTGCAGGCCTTTCATTTCGGCCTAAAGGTGGTCGAATGCCCCGGCACGCGGATTTATAAAAACCTCGACAGGTCATTCGGCAGGGAGTTGGACGACCCGGCGAAAAGGTTGGAATACTACTACGACGTGCTTAGAAAGGAGTTAAAACGATGGTCGATTTCCTTGCCGTCGGAACTCATCCCGACGACGTCGAGATAGGCGTCGGCGGCGCCTTGGCGTCGTTGATTATGCGCGGGAACACTTGCGCGGTGCTGGATCTTACGTCCGGCGAGCCGACCCCGCACGGAACCCCCGAGACGCGCGCGGAGGAGACAAAAAAATCAAACGCCATGCTCGGCGTAACGCAGAGGATAAACCTCGGCCTTCCAAACAGGCGGCTTATGGACTCCCCGGAGGCCAGAATAAAAGTGGCCGAGGTTTACCGGACTCTTCGGCCCAAAGTTTTGTTTCTTCCATATTGGGTTGACGCTCACCCGGACCACATCCAATCCTCGCAATTGTCGCAGTCGGCGAGGTTCGTTGCGAAATACACAAAAACCGACATGGCGGGCGACCCGTTCTATCCGCCAAAGGTGTTTTATTATTTTTGCTCTCATCTGAAAAAAATTGCGGAGCCGGTCTCGTTCGTTCTGGACGTCTCGGCCGGGTTCGAGAAAAAAATGGCGGCCATACGCGCGTATCATTCGCAGTTTTTCGCGGGCGACCCGGCGAGGGGGGAGGACCTGCTAAGGCGCATAGAGGCGCAGGCTGTTTACTTCGGCGGCCTGGTTGGCGCGCGGTATGGCGAGCCGTTTTTCAGCCACGAAACCATAGGGCTGGCCTCGCTCGACGTCTTTCTTTCATGATTAGGGCGACGCGGCCCGGCGGGATGGTCTGCGAACCCCCGTTTTCGCAATGGCCTTCCTTTACACAAAAGACGGATGGAAAATGGCGAAAGGAATTTTTAAGCCTCGCGTTGGATCACACCGCTGGTTTGGGACTGCCGACGCCCAATGTCGCCGACGGCGCGCCCGTCGTAATGTCTGGGCACCAACCGTATCTCTACCACCCCGGCGTTTTGTACAAGTACGCGCTTTTGGCCCGGTACGCGAGGGGCGGGGGCGTCGCGGTAAATCTTGCGGTGGACACCGATTTGTCAGGCGGCTACCCGTTGAAGGTTCCATCCTTCGACGGGAAATATTTAAAAAACACCCGTTGCATCGCCCCTTCGGCGAAAAAGGGGTTTTACTGCGACGTCGTTTTGCGAAAAGAGGAGACGCTGGCGTTTGCGGAAGAGGCCGTGAAGGATTTGGCCTCGCTTCCGGAAAAGTTGTTTGAAAGCGGCGCGAATTTTTTGCGCGCGGATTTTTGGGAAAATCTTCCCGCAAACTCGACCGACGCCACGACCATGATTCGCAGGAAATACGCGGACGGGTGGGACGGCCCGGTCTTGGAGGTTCCCCTGACAAAGGTGTGCAAAACCGCCGGATTTTTCGAGTTCGCCCATTATTTGCTGGCGAACGCCCAAAAATTTGCAGAGGTTTTTAACAAGGCCCTGCACCGGTACAGGGAGGAGCACAAGTTAAGATATCCCGCCAATCCGTTCCCGGATTTGGCCCCGGCGAAAGACGGCGTGGAGACGCTTTTTTGGATTGCGAAGGGGGAGCAGAGAACGACCCTCGTCGTAAAAAATTCCGTTTGCATCTCCGAGTTCGGGAGCGAGGAGATAAAAACAGGCGCCGACCTTCGCCGCTTGTGCGACGCGAACGGGGTGCGGATTTGGCCCAAGGCGGTGGCGCTTTCAATCATCAACCGGCTGTACCTCTCCGACCTTTTTCTGCACGGCCTCGGCGGGGCGAAGTACGACAAAATAACCGACGAGGTGATATCAGGATTTTACGGAATCAATCCCCCAACGTTTGCAGTGGCGTCGCTTACCCTTGATTCCGGCTTGGAAGACCCGGCGCAAAAAATTTTGGCGGAAAAACAAAAGTTGAGGGAGATGGATTTTCATCCGGAGAATTTTTTAAAGTCACCGCCTTCGGGACTTTTGGAGGAAAAACATAAACTGACCTCCGAGATACAGGCCCCCGGCGCCAACAAAAAAGAGCTGGGCGGAAAGTTGGGGCGCGTTAACGCCGAGCTAAAGGCCCTGCTTGCCCCGCTGAAGGCCGAGGCGGAAAAGACAATCGCTTCGCTGGAGGCGGAGCAGGGGAGGTACGACGTTCTGGCCGACCGCGAGTTGTCGTTCTTTCTGCATCCCCCCGACGCCTTTGAGTCGTTTTTAAAAACCTGAACAGCCGCGGGCGCAAGCAGTTATTCGCACCCACACCACCCAAATCCATCGGTTTGACTGTTTGGGCTAATAAAGTATAATCATGCCGTTTGGGCAACGGTAGGCACGGCATGGGTTTTTTTCGGCAACCTTCATCAAAGTAGCGGTGATGCACGCTCTGACTTGGAGTGCGTAAGCATATGGTCGTTTACTGCGGTAGGTACGGGCTTTAGCCTGTACATCGGCCTGTCAAGGCCGATAAAAATACCGCCGACAGGGCGACAGGAGTGTCGCCCCTACCAATGCGGGGATATTTTAGGGGGAGCAAATAAATGACTTTTACGGGTGACAAACGGATGAGATTCAACGCCGTCCTAATCGCATTCTTGTTTCTTCTCGCCGTTGCCGTTCCCTGCGCCCACGCTCAAAAGCCCAAGAAGAAGGCGGCGGAGGCAAAGCCGACCGTAGTTCTTCTTCCGGTTATTCTCCACGTGACGAAGATAGAGGGCGACTTCACGGCTTCCATCAAGATAATAGACGTCGTCGCAAACGAGGTGGTAATGTCCAAGTCCGACATATGCCGCAAGTGCGCGATTGTTGACGTTGTGGAAAAACTCAGGTCGCTTGCCAGCGGGGAGAAGGCGGAGAAATCACCGGAGCCGGTGGTTAAGGCGCCGGCGGAAAAGGAACAACCGGGAAAAGCGGCTGGCGGAAACGAGATGGAGCTTAACTTTTGGAACAGCGTAAAGGACAGCGACAACCCGGAGGACTTCAAGGCTTACTTGGAGTCGTATCCCAAGGGGTCGTTCGCCCCGCTTGCAAAGAGCCGCATCGCGGCTTTGAAGAAGTCCGCCGGTCAGACGTCGAAACTTCCACCGCCGCCGAGGGAGACGGCCGGAGGGGATTCTTCCAACAAAGAGGTTGCAGTTTGGAACAGCGTGAAGGAGAGCACGAACCCGGAGGATATCGAGGTTTATCTACAGGCATATCCGAAGGGGGTGTTCGCCTCTATAGCCAACAAACGTCTAATAGCCATGAAGAAGGCGGCGGAAGAGGCGAAGCACCGCGGCATGGTTTATGTGAAAAAGGGTGGCGGCGGTTTTTGGATGGACAAGTATCTTGTTACGCAGGAGTCGTACGATAAGGTTATCGGCATCAATCCATCACACTTCAAAAATTGCCCCAAATGCCCAGTTGAACAGGTAAGTTGGACTGAAGCGGACACATACTGCAAGAAGGTCGGAAGCGTTCTTCCCAAGGAGAAGGATTGGAAATATGCGGCAAGCGAAGGCGGTAAGAACACTTGGGCGGGTACGAGCAGTGAGAGCGAGCTGGGGGAATATGCTTGGTACCTCGTTAATTCCGGTAATAAAACCCACCCTGTTGGACAGAAGAGACCGAATGGTTTGGGACTTTACGACATGAGCGGCAACGTTTGGGAGTGGATGGCCGATTGGTATGATAATGAGCAAAAATACCGTGTCCTCGGCGGCGGCTCTTGGTTCTCTGATGCCGTTGGTCTGCGCGTTGCCGTCCGGAACTACGGCACGCCCGTCACTCATGGCAGCGGTCTCGGCTTTCGTTGTGTCCAGTACTATATTTACCCTCTGTCCCTTTACCCTCTTACACTTTGAGGGGGTGCAGGGGGCTTGCCCCCTGCGCTTTCGGTAGGTGCGGGCTTTAGCCTGCACATCGGCACGGGCTTTTTTCGGCAACCTTCATCAAAGTAGCGGTGATGCACGCTCTGACTTGGAATGCTGAAGTTCATGTGCTGTTTCGGTAGGTACGGGCTTTAGCCTGTACCTTGGCGCGAAGCGCCAATCTCTCATTCTGTCACCCCGGCGGGGGTATTTTTTCGGCCTTGTCAGGCCGATGTACAGGCTAAAGCCTGTACCTACCGAGTGCGTAGCTACCGGGCGGAGGCCGCCGAACCGTAAGATGAATAATCAGTTGCCTGCGGTTTCGGCGGCACTACTCCGCCTTCGGCTATGGTCGCAGTGGCTTGCCCCCTGCGTTTGATACACGCTCTGACTTGGAATGCTGAAGTTCATGACCGTTTACTGCGGCCTGCACTTTGTCGCGCAAGCGACAATCTCTCATTCTGTCACCCCGGCGGGGGTATTTTTTCGGCCTTGTCAGGCCGATGTAGCACAGCCTAAAGGCCGTGCCTACCGGGCGAATCTGACCCCGAATCCGAATCTCGGCCTTGACAGGCCGATGTAGCACAGCCTAAAGGCCGTGCCTACCGAGTGCGTTCCCACCGGGCGGAGGCCGGGCGGGGAAGCTCCCCTCTGCCCGCAAGTTGGGCGGGGATGACACCGCGTTCCCAGCTGGCAAGATGCCATCTAAAAAGGGCACTCATTGGTTTTTTTGAGCTAAAAGCTCCTTGGACATTCGGCCCACGACGCCGTCCCAGTCACCCGCCGTTTTTTGGGTGAATATTTTCATCGTCGGATACCACGGGCTGTCGTCCCTGCCGACCAGCCACCGCCATTCCCCGGCGTGCCGGTTGAACAGCCACGTGGGCAGACCAAGCGCACCGGCGAGGTGCGCCACGGAGGTGTCCGTCGAAATAACCATGTCCAGATTGGCCGCAAGCGCCGCCGTGTCGTCGAAGTCGCTAAACTCTTCGGCCCAGTCGAAGACTTTGCCCGGCGTCGCCTCGTCGTCGTAAAACGGCTCTTTTTGCAGACTGAGCCACGCGCAGTTCGGCGTCTCGAGCAAAGGCGAGATTTGCCGGACGGTAAGCGACCGTCGCGCGACGTTTTTGTCGTTTGAATAAGACCTTCTTGCAATTCCGATTTTTAACGCGCCCGGCTGAAGATTAAGTCCCGCGATTTTTTCTTTCCATCTCCTCTTTATGGCTTCGTCGGGAAAAAGATATGGCGTGGCGGTTGGAATCGTCTCCAAGGTGGTGTTGAAGGCGATAGGCAGGGAAAGCATCGGGCATTGCCACTTCCACGCGCATTGGTCGTCGGGGACGTTTTCCAAAACCGTTATGTTTGGAAAGGAGCGGCGGAACAGGCCGAGCAAAGGTTGGCCGACGTTGACCGCGACTTTTCCATTAAAACATTTCGCCGCTATATTAAGATATCTGGAAAACTGGATTCTGTCGCCAAACCCCTGTTCGCCAAACACCAAGAGTCCGTCGCCGGGGGCCGGGGTCTCTCCCCTCCAAAGCGGCAGGATGGAGGAGGGGCGCGGCAAATTAAGCCAGCTCCCCTCCCAGCGGTATTCGCATTCCGGCCAGCCCTCGGAAAAGCGACCCATTGCCAAAAGGCAAAGCCCCAGGTTGTGGTGTGCCTCGGCGTAATTTGGGTTCAACTCCAACGCCCGTCGGTAGCTTGCAACCGCCTCGTCGGTTCGCAGAAGTTCGCGCAACGCCACGCCCATGTTGTTGTGCGCCTGCGCGAGGTTTGGTCTTAGTTCCAACGCCCGGCGGTAGCTTGCCACCGCGTCGTCGTGTCGTTCGAGGTCTTGAAGGGCGTTGCCAAGGTTGTAGTGCGCCTCGACAAGGTTCGGATTTATCTCCAAGGCCCTGAGGAGGCTTTTCACGGCCTCCTCGCATTTTCCAAGCTCCCTCAGCGCGTCGCCAAGGTTGTTGTGCGCCTCGGCAAAATCGGGGTTTGTTGCCACAGCCTTGCGGTAGCTCTCCACCGCCGGCCCGATTTGCCCCGCGTCCATCATGGAGTTGCCGGCCTTGAAATGTTGTTTTGCCAAATCCTCATTTTTGGGAATCGTCATTTAAAAATACTACCACGATTTAAACGGCGGCGTTGACCGGCGCCGTACCGGCACGGAACTTTAAAATTTTTTTGGGCAAATTCCATGCGAAAATGTACAATGTCGTGGGTCACATCCGAAGCTTTGGGCAAATTAACTTGAGGGTGTTTTACAGTTATGAAGAAGGGGATTATTCTATTTCTTGCGCTTCTTCTGCTAACGTCCCCTTTTGCGGCGACAGAGTCCCTCGCCAAGGAGCGGAAAAAAGCCGTCGGCAAACCGACCGTGGTGCTCTTGCCGGTGATACTGCACGGGGAGCAGTCGAAGGACGCCGTCGCAAGCTATCAGGACGCCGCGGCGGAATCACTTCAACCGCAGTACAAGGTCATCGTCGGTAGCAAGGTCGAGGAGGTTCTTCGGAAGGTGACCGCAAAGGAGTCGCAAAAGGAAACCTGCGACCTCACCCGTTGCTACGGCGCGATTGCCGTGGAGTTCAACGCCGAGTTTCTGGCCGTCGTGAACGTGACCAAGATAGAGGGGGACTACTCGCTCTCCATAAAGATAATGGACATCGTGGCAAACGAGTTGGTCATTTCCAAAACGGACGAATGTCCCGGGTGCAAAATAATACAGGTTGTGAAGAAACTTCGCTCGCTCCCCGGGTTTGACAAGGGGGACGCCGTTACGCCATTGTCCGACGAGACTCCGGCGGAGTCCAAGAAACCCAAAGGGTCGGGCTCCTCCGACGCCGAGGTCGCGTACTGGGAGAGCATAAAGGACGGAAACAGCGCGGACGACTTCGCGGCTTATTTGGAGGACTACCCCAAGGGTAAATTTGCCGGGTTGGCGAAAAGGCGCGTGGCGTCGCTAAGAAAGGAACAGCGGGACTCCGCGTTGAACGCCGAGGTTTCGCGATGGGAGGAGATAAAGGACAGCGGAAATCCGGAAGACTTCGAGGGATATTTAAAGGGGTACCCGAAGGGCAAGTTTGTTAATTTGGCGAAGTCGCGGCTGGCGAAGGTTCGCAAGGAGCAAAAAGAGGCGGAGGCCGGCGCGGCGCTAGCGAAAGCCGAGGAGGACGCCGCGAGGGAGAAGGAGCTTTTTGACGGGGCCGTCTCGGCGGGTGATTTCGAGGGGTATCTGCGGGAGTTTCCCAACGGGAAGTTTGCGCAGTCGGCCTCGTCGAAACTATCCAAGATTAAGGCGGAGCAGAAGGAGGCCGCGGAGAGGGCCAACGCCACCAAGAACGCCGGGATGGTGTTTATTTCCGCCGGCGAGTTTTGGATGGGGAGCACCGACGCGCAGTTGGAGGAGGTGGCGCGCATTTGGAGTCTCAGCGACGAAAAAAAACAGCTGACGCGGGCGGAACAGCCGAGGCACAGGGTTCGTCTTAGCGCTTATTACATGGACAAATATCTTGTCACAAACCGCCAGTTTGCGGAGTTCGTCCATCAAGCCGCGTATCAGACCGACGCGGAGAGGGGGGGCGACGGCGGAACATACGACGACGAGGGAAACTGGCACGGAACAAAAGGGGCCTACTGGAGGGAACCGGAAGGCCCCGGGAAAGGGATTGCCGGCGACAATTACCCGGTTTTGCAGGTTAGCTGGAACGACGCCGACGCCTATTGCAAGTGGAAGGGGAGGCGCCTGCCAACGGAGGCGGAATGGGAGTACGCCGCGAAAGGCGGGCACGACTGGCGATTTCCGTGGGGAAACGAAAAGCCGGGCAACAGGAACGCAAACATAGCGGATTGGTCCAGCGGCCTTCCTTGGGCGGATAATTCCATCAACGACGGCTTCCGAAAGGCGTCGCCCGTGGGAAGTTTTCCGGCCAACGGATACGGTTTGTACGACATGGCCGGAAACGCGTTTGAATGGGTGGCCGACTGGTACGACGCGGACTATTACAGGCAAAGCCCGGTGGATAATCCCCAAGGCCCGGCAACCGGAACATTCAGGGGGCTTCGCGGCGGCTCTTGGATAGGCAACGCAAATTTTATCCGCTCCTCCTACCGGGGAAACGACTCACAGGCTAACCGTCTTAACTATTTCGGGTTTCGTTGCGCCCAATAAAGTGAGCCTCTCATTCTTCCCATGCGGTTGTTTTTAGCGTAGAATGTCATTCGTAGACTGGGTCTTGCGGATTAGTGAGGGATGAATTGTTAAAAAAATACCTTTGCGGATTTTTTCTGTTTTCCTTAATCCTGGCTTCGGCCTGCGCAAGCGGGGAAAAAACGCTTCAAACTCGGCCGACTCAGCCGACTCAGTCGAACGCCGGGTCAAAACAGGCCCCCGCTCCGACTCCGGAACCAAGTCAAAAAATCGTCGGATCCGCCGACAAGCGTCCGGATTGGATTGGCAACCCCTCGAAGTACCCTGCGGATGGAGGCATACATTTTGAGGAGGGGATGTCGGACTACCTCGCGTCGGAGCTGGACGCCAAAAGCGCGGCGTTTGACTCGGCGGTAAAGAGCGTTTTGAAATACATCGGCGTGAGCGCGGAATATATATCCGTTTTTAAGGCGACGGTGGACGAAAAAGCCGACCAAGTTAATACGACCGTCCAAGGCAATTCCTTGGAGTCTATAACCGCACAGGGGCTAATTAGCGGCGCGCGCCTGAGCCGGTCATATTGGGAAAAAAAGGCGTCGTCCGACGCAAACGGACGCACGGTCGGGGAAAAATACAAATATTGGGTTTTGGTGCAGATACCGCAGAAAAATATTGACGAGGCCCGCGAAAGAATGATGCGGTCAAAAGACGAGAAAATTGCCGCCCAAAAGTTGAGGGAGGCCCTTGAGAACGGTGAGAAGGCCCAAAATCTGGATCTAAGGCTCAAAAAACGCATTTCGATTTTGGACGAGACGATTAACGCCATCAAGGGCTTGGATTTTTCCCTGCTTCCCGGCGAGAACAAAGAGGCCTACCTGACAAAATTTGGGGATAAAAAGAAACGCCGCGAGGACGAGTTTGCGCGTCGGCGCCAAACCACCATGATAGTGGTGACCGGAGGCGCAAACATCAACGCCGCGAACGCCGAAAAAATTTCGACAAAAACTATGGAAAGCCTCGTCGCTCGTTTGGCCCCGGCGAAGCGGATGCTGACCAAATGCGGTGCTTTGGACGATTGTCTGAAGGACGCGGAAAAAGAGGACTACGGCCGCCTTTGCGCGGTGCGCACCGACGCGACCGTCCGATCCGGCGCGCTGGGAGGGGTTACGGCCACACTGACAATCGAGGTGACGATGTACGACTTGGTTTTGGGGACGTCCTCCCCGGCCATAAAGGCCTCGGGACAGGCCGTTGCGTGGGACGGCGAAACGATTTTGTGGGAAGTCGCGCTGGAGAAGGCCCTTAAAAGCGAAAAGCTGGCGGAGTTATCCTCACATTCCTTAAAAAAGGCGGACAAATGAAAAGAGTTTTTTGGATAACCGTCGTCGCGGCAGGGATGTTTTCCCTTTTGTCGGCAAACGTCCTGTTTGCAGAGTTGCTGGCCGTGGTGGGGAAACCCGCCCCAAACGTGGTCGGTTCTACGATTGACACCGAGGAGCCGTTCTCGATGTCCCGCGCCCCGGACAAGGTGAAAGTGGTCAATTTCTTCAACAGAACCTGCGTGCCGTGCGTACAGGAGATGCCGGAGTTTGCCGAGATGGAAAAACGCCATCCAAAGGTTTTGTTTTATGCGGTGCACGTCCCCTGGAAAAAAGACGGCAACGTGGATGCGGCGGGCGTAAAGAAATTTGTCGGCTCGCTTAAGGCGCACGTCAGAACCGTATTGGTCGGCGGTGTAAAGTTGCGGGAGTTGTATGGATTCAAGCAACTTCCGCTGACGGTGGTGTTGGACGGGGACAACGTGGTGCGCGCGGTCGTTGACGGAATGAACATCCCCATGGTCGAAAAGGCGGTGGCGGCACTGGAAGGGAAATGAGTTTGAGAAAAGAAATTGTTTTTCTTTTATTGACCGCCTTCCTTTTTGCCTGCGCCGGTTTTAGCCCTTTCCAACAGGGGGAAAAGGGAAAGCTGGCGTTTGAGGAGACGTTCTTTAACTTCGGGACTGTTACCGAGGGGGACGTTATAAAGCACACGTTCAAATTTCGCAACGAGGGCGCGGGGCCGGTTTGGATAACAGGCACAAAGACGTCGTGCGGGTGCACCACCGCCGCGGCGGCCCTGCGGAAATACGAGCCGGGGGAAAGCGGGGAGATGGAGGTGACCATTGACACAAAGGGAAAGAAAGGCTCCACAAACAAAACGGTGGAGGTGCGGCTTAGAAATTCAGTAAAACCGGTCATGGAAATTTCACTTATGGCGGAGCTGACGCCTCCGCCGCATCCGCCCGTGGAGCCGGGCGTTCCGGTGACGAGGGACGCAAAATGCAAGAGTTGCCATTTGGAGTCCGCCGAGGGATTTTCGGGGATATATCTTTATCATCGGGTTTGCTCGCAATGCCACGGAAAAAGGGGAGTCGGCGCCTCGGCAAGGGCGCTGGACGACGAGGAGTGGCTGAAAACCGCGACTGACGATTTTATTCGCAACACGATACGAAGCGGAATCGCCGAACAAAATATGCCGCCGTTTGTGGACGGCGTAACGCCTCCGCTGACGGCGGGGCAGGTTGATTCGTTGGTGGCCTATATTCGCTCTTTGGAGAACTAATGAAAAAATACGTTGTGCTTTTCTTGCTAATACTAATGTCAATGTCCGTTCTTCCGCAGTCGGCCCCTGCCAAGGAAAAAACGAGGGCGGTGGTCATGCCAGTCGGCGGAACGCTGACCACGGAGGAAAAATCCGTTTTGGAGGCGCGGCTTGCCCGTCTGTTCGACGGACGATACACGATTATTTCGGGCGCGGAGGTCAACGCATACGCCGCAAAGGTTCTTCGCGAGGAAAACCAAAAGGAGGACTGCGACCTCCAGAAGTGCTACACGCGAATCGCCGCCCAGTTTAACGCCGAGGTCTTAATCGCCTTCAAGCCCCTACGCAAGGACGAGACCGCCATCGTCGCCACGCTGGTCGTGTACGACGTGATAGACGGAAGGGATATTTTGCGAAAAACCGCCGACTGCGATCATTGCACGGTGGACAAGCTGGAGAAGCTTATGGAGCAGATGTCGCGGTAGCGGTGGTGCTATCGTTCTTTTGTTTTTGCGTCGCCGCCCTTGCGGCCGGCTTTGGGGCGGTTTTTTGAGGAATCCGCAAAGGTAACCCGCCCGTGCAAGACGCACCCCTTCATCCCGGGGTTGCATTTCACGTCGTTCAACGCCGCGCATTTGTCGTCAACATTATGAGGACAATCCCAACCGCCCATTCCCGGATTATACCCCCGACGAGGGCGAATGGCGACGGGGTTCGCTTGTGGGCTTGGGTGATTTGTATTAGACTTCACAGAATGTCCCAAACCTTAGGTTTTACCGATGAGATGCGAATCCTGATAGTGGACGACTCGTTGATATTCCGCCGCGTCGTCGAGGAGGTTTTCAAGGGGGAGCAGGGAATAAAGGTCGTCGGCTCCGTGATGAACGGGGTGAAGGCGATGGAGTTTATAAAGTCGTCCGCCAATCCGCCGGATTTGGTCACTCTTGACCTTGAAATGCCCGAGATGAACGGGCTTGAGACGCTGGAGGCCATCCAAAAATTTAACGATTCCGCCGGTTCCGGCATTGGCGTCATCATGGTCAGCGCGCACACGATTGAAGGCGCCGGCATAACCATAACTGCGCTGGAAAACGGGGCTTTTGACTTCGTGACGAAACCGAACGCCGAAAACGCGTTGGAAAACATGGATTCCCTCCGAAAGCACCTGATGATGCGGGTGCGACAGTTCGGGTTAATGAGAAAAAAAAATGGCAGGGGATTGCCGGCTGTCGCGGGGTCCGCAAAGCACCCCGTCGTCGTCGGGGCAAAACCCGCGTCCGCCAAGGCGGTTAGCGTCGTGGTCATCGGAGTTTCGACGGGCGGGCCGAAGGCGCTGGTCGCCGTGATGCCGGCGATTTCGGACGCGGTGGAGGTGCCGATTTTGGTGGTGCAACACATGCCGCCTATTTTTACCTCGTCGCTCGCCGAAAGCCTTAATTCAAAATGCCGTCACGAGGTGGTGGAGGCCTCGAACGGCGAAGAGGTGAGAAACGACAGGATATACATCGCGCCCGGTGGCAGGCACATGCTTGTCGGCAAAACAGGGGGCAAGACGAGCATCGTCGTAAACGACAGGCCGGCTGAGAACGGATGCCGTCCGTCCGTTGACGTTTTATTTAGGTCGGCGGCCCTGGCCTATTCCGGCGGGATTGTGGCGGTTGTTTTAACCGGCATGGGGGCGGACGGTTCGCAGGCTCTGGCGGCGTTAAAACGCGCCGGGGCGCATATATTGGCCCAGGACCAGGCGACCAGCGTGGTATGGGGCATGCCCGGAAGCGCCGTTGCAACCGGGCACGTGGACGAGGTGCTTCCGCTGACTGAGATTCCCCCCGCCGTCAAAAGGGAAAGAATGAGAAGGGAATAGGAATCCGGGAACTTGGCATTGCGAGCCACGCCTCATTTTTTGCGCGACTTGGAAACGGACAGAACGTTCACGACCGACGAAATATAATCTCCGCCCAACACGATGTATTCCTTTTCGTCGCCCGATATCAAGCCTGGTAGCAGATTCGGGAAACAAAGCACCTTCTCGAAAGGCACCTCGGTTTGCAGGATTGTGCCCCCAAATTCGTCCGCACGCTCCACGTCGGAGGTGTAGCTGACAAGAGAGTTGTTCCTCGTCACCCAAAGAAGCTTCCCCCGTTTTTCTATTATTTCCTGCTCGTCGCCGCTGATGTTCGCCCCTCGAAAAAGTTTGTATTTCCCTGTGCGAGGCCCGAAGCGGCGTTGATAATACTGGCAGTACTCGTAGAGAAGGTCGAACTGGGAATATATGGCGTTGTTGTTAAATCGCGCGTGCATTTTTTCCGCAGTATAGGCCATATACGCCGGCGAGTTGACGTTAGTAATTTTTTGCGCGTGATAAAGCGGCGGCAGGCCAAACCTGCTCTCGGCCCAGCCTTTCATCACGGCCCCCTCGGGACGGTTGGAGTCGAACCTCCACCCTTTTATGAGCCTCGCAAAATTCGCCCTAAAACTTTTTCGTTTTCCTTCCGGCGGTTTGACGTCCAGCTCGAACATCACGCGCATGTGCTCGATGAAAATGTTCGCGACGTCGTCGGACGTCTCCATCGTGTCCATCGCCTTGAACAACGGGGCGTTCATCTCCATCACGCCGTTTAGGTGAATCGGCGACGGGGAAAGGTTGAACGCGGGCGAGGCGAAATAACTGGTTGGAATCCCTATTAAATTGGTGTGTTCGTAATAGAATCTATCCATGTAGCAAACCCTACAAAATGTCGCTTATCATACAGTCCGTATCGGCCCCGCCATTCCATGACGTCCCATAAAAAACAAATGGTTGCGTGATTTGCAGAGTTTGGCGCCGCCATTGCTCATTCATAGACTCCAAATAGAAATTGAGGTGCAACTTGAAAAATTGTTCTTCGTCCAATTCCGGCTCGGAGCCGGAATCCGTCGCCACGCATCCCTGCTACTCTCGGCAGGCACAGCATTATTTTGCGCGCCTGCATCTGGCCGTGGCCCCGGCGTGCAACATACAATGCAATTACTGCAATCGCAAGTACGATTGTTCAAACGAGAGCAGGCCCGGCGTCGTAAGCGAAAGGCTACGGCCCGGTGAGGCGCTGGGAAAAGCATATCATTTCGCCAAAAAATTAAAAAAATTGAGCGTCGTCGGAATTGCGGGGCCGGGCGATTCGCTTGCCTCCCCCGCGAGAACCTTTAAAACTTTGCGGTTGATTAGGGAAAATTTCCCGGACGTAACGCCGTGCCTTTCGACGAACGGCCTCGCAATTCTTGAAAATTTGGACGCAATCATAGACGCCGGGGTCAAGCACGTGACGGTGACGGTGAACACGACCTCGCCAAAGACCGCGATGGAAATTTACGACTGGGTTTTAATGGACGGAAAAAAGTCGCGCTCCATCGAAGCGATGGAATGGTTTTTAAACCGACAGACGGAGGGGGTTCGAGCCTTGGTCGGAGCGGGCGTGTTGGTGAAGGTGAACTCCGTGCTGATTCCCGGACTGAACGACGCGGAACTTCCGGCGCTGGCAAAAAAGCTGAAGCTGGCCGGTGTTTTTATGCACAACATAATGCCGCTGATATCGGACAAGGCGCACGGCACAAAATTCGGGCTTGAGGGGAGGCCGGAACCGACGCCGCAGATGGTAGAGTCGGTGCGCGAGGCGTGCGGCGACATTAAGCAGATGGCCCACTGCCGACAGTGCAGGGCGGACGCCGCCGGGATGCTGGACGACGACCGGTTCGCCGAGCACACGACGGCGAACGGCGAAGGTTTTACGGCAGAGCGGGACCACGGCCAAAAGTTGCGCGCCGAGTGGAGGGAGAGGGTCGCCGCCATCGTCTCAAAAACGGCGGTCGCCACCGACGTTGCGAATTTGAAGAACGGAATTCTTGTCGCCTGTTGTTCCGCCGGAAACGGCCTTATAAACCAACACTTCGGCCATGCGCGGGAGTTTTACGTCTACAAGGTGATTAACGGCAGGGCCGAGTTTATTAACGTGAGGAGAGTTAAAAAGCCGCATTGCTCCGGTTCCGAGACCTGCGGGGAGGAGGACTCCGGGTTGGAAATGATTATAAAAACGATTTCCGATTGTTCCGCCGTCGTCTCGCTTAAGACCGGTTATGGGATTAACAAAAAGCTTCTGTCGCGCGGGGTTTTGTCTGTTACGGATTTGCCGTACGTCCCGATTGAAAAAGCGGCCGTGGAGGCGGCGGAACGGGCGGGCCGCGCCGTAGTTGGCGCCGAACAATTTGCGTTAAGGGGTGCGTTATGAAAGTTACGGTCAGGGAAAGCGGCGGGTCACTTTCGATCTACATTCCCAAGAAGGATTTGGAGTTGAAGGTCGTAGCGACCGACCCAAATCATACTTTCGGCGGCACTCTTGAATTGCAGGGAGGAATGAAATTGTATGTGGAGCCACTGCTCCAAATGCCGCAGTTGCCGCTGACGCTCGAGGCGAGGAAGTTGTAAATGAACATTAAAATCATAGACACCACCCTGCGCGACGGCGAACAGTCGCCGGGGGTTCTTTTTACGTTGGACGAAAAAATTACGATTGCCCGGATGTTGGACGCCGCCGGAGTGCACTACATAGAGGCCGGAGTGCCGGCGATGGGCTCGGTTGAAAAGGAGGCGGTGCGCCGAATAGCCGGGCTCGGTCTGCGCGCCCAGATAATCGCGTGGAACCGCGCGAGGGCGGAGGATGTCAGGCACTCGCTGGAGTGCGGAGTTAAAAACATTCACGTTTCGTTTCCAGTTTCGGATTTGATGCTGGAGAAAAAAATTGGGAAGGGGAGGGCGTGGGCGTTTGAGCAATTGGATGGCATCTCCAAGTTGGTGGCGTCCGCCGGGGCCGTTCTGTCCGTGGGCATGGAGGACGCCTCGAGGGCGAATCCCGACTTTCTGACGAAGTTTGCCGTGGCCTCCAAGGCGTGCGGCGCCGTTAGGATAAGGTATTGCGACACGGTGGGGATTATGGAGCCTTTCGCCTTAAAAGAACGTTTGGATGCGCTGGCCGGTTGCCTGGCGGGGTGCGAGCTGGAAATACACACGCACAACGATTTCGGCCTTGCGACGGCCAACGCGATATCCGGGGTCAAGTCCGGGGCCGTGTGCATAGACACCACCGTGGTCGGCCTGGGGGAACGGGCGGGGAACGCCCCGCTTGAGGAGGTCGTCATGGCGCTGAAGGTAATTTTGGGAATCGAGACCGGCGTAAAAACCGAACATTTGCGCCCGCTGGCGGAATATGTAAGCCGTGCGGCGGCGCGTCCGCTCTCCGAGCATAAAAGCATCGTAGGCGAAAAGGTTTTCGCGCACGAATCGGGCATACACGTGGACGGCGTTTTAAAAGACCCCTCCATGTACGAGCCGTTTGCGCCGGAGCTTGTGGGCGTGCGACGGCAAATTGTAATTGGCAAACATTCCGGGACAAAGGCCCTGCTTTATCGCATGAGGGAGCTTGGCATCGTGACGGACCGGCTGGACGAGGCGGGGGTGGTCGGCGGAATTCGTGAGCTTACGGAGAATATTAAAGGGGGCGTGTCTGACGAGGAATTAGCCGGATTCTATAATAAAATAGCCCACTAGGAGGGCTTACGGATGGAACGCGAGGAACTAAAACGATACAGAAGGCAACTGTTGCATCCGGGCTTCACCGAATCGCACCAGAAAAAATTAAAATCATCCGTCGTGCTATTGGCCGGCGTGGGCGGGCTTGGCGGGGCCGTGGCGTACGGGCTTACAGCCGCCGGGGTCGGAAATATAATCGTGGTTCACTCCGGGAATCTCACCGAGTCGAACCTAAACCGGCAGACGCTTATGGGCGAGTCCGCGCTTGGCCTGTCCCGCGCCAAAACCGCCGCAGGGCGAATTGCCGAGTTCAACCGGTTTGTCAACGTCGAGGCGCACGACCTCGCCGCCAACGAGAAGACTTTGGAGCCCCTGGCAAAAAGGGCGGATTTAATAATTGACGCGCGTCATAATTTTCCGGAGAGGCGCGCGCTTAACAAGGTGGCGGTGGAAAAGAAAGTCCCACTGCTTTACGCGGCGATGGACGCCATGTCGGCGCAGACGGCTCTCTTCGTGCCGGAAACAACCGGATGTTTCGAGTGCCTGTACCCCGAATCTCCGCCGGACTGGGATCCGTTTGGCTTTCCGGTTTTTGGGGCGGTGGCGCACACGATTGGCGCGCTGACGGCGTTGGAGGCGATTAAATATCTTTCCGGTTTCGGGGAGGTTTCAAGAAGTCTTAATGTAATGGATTTTAACCGGTATGATTTGAGGAAGTTCAGGCTCCATAGGCGCCCAGACTGCCCGGTTTGCGGTCAAAAGGAATAGGATGAAAAAATATTTTTTAACGACTTTATTTTTGACGGCTTTCCATTTGTCCTCCTTTGCGACGGAGCCGGTGGTCGTCAACGTGGCGGTGGCCGCCAACGCGCGGCCGGCGATGGAGGAGATTGCCTCGGCGGTGCTGGCCGAAACCGGCGTCAAATCCAACATAATATCCGGTTCGTCGGGGCAGATTTCGGCGCAGATAATGGCCGGCGCGTCCTACGACCTCTTTTTTGCGGCGGACGTAAATTATGCCCAAAAAACTTTCGAGGCCGGTTATTCGTCCGCGCCTCCGGTCATTTACGCGGTCGGCTCGCTGGTGCTCTGGTCCAACGACGGAACGGACGTGTCGGACGGTGTTAAATCGCTTCTCTCACCGTCGGTTCGTAAAATCGCGGTGGGCAACCCCTACCTTGCCCCCTACGGAAGGGTTGCGGTGGCGGCGATGAAAAAAGAGGGGGTTTATGACAAGGTAAAAGGACGGCTTGTTTTTGGCGAGAGCGTATCACAGGCGTCCCAGATGGTTTTCTCCAAGGCTGTGTCGGCCGGTTTCACTTCAAAATCCGTGGTGCTGTCTCCGCAAATGGCCGGCGTCGGGAAATGGGTTGAAATTCCGGGGGCCGAGGAGATTGGGCAGGGGGCGGTGGTTCTAAAACACGCCTCGGGAAACACGGGGGCGGAAAAGTTTTTCCAATACGTCCTTTCCCCGGCGGGAAAAAAGATACTTCAGAAATACGGGTACAAAACGCCATGAATCGGCTTAAGGGGGTAATATCCAAGGTGGAGTCAACCGAATCGGTCTCGCTGGTTGACGTGGCGGTCGGGGGGGACGTTTTTTCCTCCCTGGTGCTGGACTCGCCGTCGGCCTCGCCGTTTCTTGTCGAGGGGAGGGTGGTGTCGCTTCTATTCAAGGAGACCTCCGTCTCCATAAGCAAGGAACCTGACTGCCGAATCTCCATAAGAAACCGGATTAACTCCGTCGTGAAATCGGTCGAAAGCGGAAAGGTGATGTCCAGAATTGTTTTGGACTACAATGGAACCAAGGTCGTGTCGCTAATCACCTCGCGCTCCGTGGCGCGGCTGGACATAAAGGCCGGGGACGCGGTGCAGGGGATGGTGAAGGCCAGCGACATGCTTTTAATGGAGTCTGAAAATGCCGGGGTTTGACTTCGGGCCGATTTTTTTAACGGTTAAACTCGCCACGGCGGCCACCGTAATATTATTTTTGGTCGGCCTTCCGATGGCGCACTGGCTTGCCCGGACGAGTTTCAAATATAAGTTTCTTACGGAGGCGCTTGTCGCCATGCCGTTGGTTCTGCCGCCTTCCGTGCTTGGGTTTTATCTTTTGGTTGCGTTCGGCCCCGGTTACGGGTTGGGCAAAATTCTTGCCGATTATTTCAACGTGAGGTTGTTGTTCACTTTTTGGGGGCTGTTGGTCGGCTCGGTGATTTATTCCCTCCCGTTTATGGTACAGCCTCTGCAATCTGGGTTTTCGGCCCTGCCGAACTCGCTGGCCGAGGCGTCCTACACCCTCGGCAAGTCGCGGCTGGAGACATTCCTGAGGGTCGTTCTGCCAAACATCAGGTCGGCGGCGCTTTCCGGCGTGGTGCTTACGTTCGCCCACACGGTCGGGGAGTTCGGGGTCGTCCTCATGATTGGCGGAAACATACCGGGCGAGACGCGCGTCGCCTCCGTCGCGATATACGAGGAGGTGGAGGCGATGCGGTACGCAAACGCCAACAGCTACGCGCTATTTCTGGTCGCCGTCTCCTTTGCGGTGCTTGCGGCGGCCTATTTTATAAACAAGCGCGGCATAAAGGTCGCCTGAAATGATTACCGTGGACATACGAAAAAAATTCGCCTCGGACGGGCGGGAATTTTCGCTGGACGTGAAAATGGAGGTGGCGCAAAATGCCTTCGTCGCCCTTTACGGGAAATCCGGCTCCGGCAAAACCACGCTTCTTAGAATGATTGCCGGCCTGCTGGAGCCGGACGACGGTGTGATAACAGTGGACGGCGTGGCATGGCACGACAAGGGCGAGTCCATAAATCTTGCGCCGCAGAAACGCGGGGTCGGGATGGTGTTTCAGGACTACGCTCTTTTTCCGAACATGACGGTTTTTGAAAACATTGTTTATGCCGCCGGGAAAAACAACATGGACTGGGTTCGGCGTTTGGTGGAGGCCGCCAATTTGGGCAGTTTGCAGTCTAGAAACCCCGCCGAGCTTTCCGGCGGCGAAAAGCAGAGGGTGGCGGTGGCGCGCGCGCTGGCAAGAAAACCCGGGCTTTTGTTGCTGGACGAGCCGATGTCCGCGCTGGACGTGGAAAGCAGGGCTGGGCTTCAAGACGAGCTTTTGGCGATGCACCGCGAGTTCGGGCTGACCACGATAATGGTAACGCACGAGTTGTCGGAGGTTTTTAAGATGGCGACGGACGTGTTCATATTGGAGGCCGGCAGGGTTTTGCGAAGGGGCAAGCCGTCCGGCGTATATTCCGACCAAAATCCCGCCGGGCAGTTTCGATTTGCGGGAGAAATTTCCGCGATTGAAAAGCAGGACGTGGTGTACGTGGTGTCGGTGATAGTTGGCAACACGATCGTAAAGGTAATGGCGGCTGAGGAGGAAATAAGCTCTTTTTCAGTCGGGGACAAGGTTTTGCTTATAAGCAAGGCGTTCAACCCGCACATCGTCAAACCGGGCCTGGAGCTCCCTTTTTACAACAGAAACTGACTACCGCAACGCGGAGAGGATCCCGTCCCAAAATAGTATGCGCGCCTCTATCGCCTTTTTTGCCGCCTCCTCCGCCTCGAAGACCTTCACCGTGTCGCCTTCGCACAGTTCGTTAAGAAGTCGTATGGCGTATGGAAAATGGAAGTCCTCGTCCAGGTGTATGTGTCTTTCCAGGTAGAAGTGAAATTTTGGCGCGTTTTCCTTGGTGATTTTCATCTCCTTGATTAGGGCGCGGAACATCTCGGGAATTATCTTCTCCCGGCCGAGCGCGAGGGCCGCGCAGACGACGTGGGGCTTTCCCGAATCAATAAATCCGAAGGTCGTCCCCATAAATGTTCGCGACGGCTTCGGCAGACGGCTCTCCTTCAGCGCAGGCCTTATGCCGTTCTTCCGGGCGAAAAGCACGAACTCGGAAACCGCCGAGACGTCGGCGCCGACCTCGCGCATGGCCGTTTGGTAGAGGCCGAAGTGGCTGTCGAAATTGTCGCCGGCATCGTTTTCCGGCGCGGAGAGGTCGGACTCCTCCTCGAGGACAAATCGAGCGTTATTATTGTGGAAAACCGTCAATTCTCGTAGTGCTTGGGAAAAAGTTCGGTTGGCAAAAAGACAAAAATGTTTGCTTTGTATCGAAGCCAACGCTTCTTATTTCGGGAGCTCGTCGCTTACAAAAATATTTCTGAATTTGTCGCGGGGTGGAATTTGGCGAGTAGCTCCCTCGTCTGATTCTCGATTTGGCTTTTAACTTTCGGGTCAAGGCGGGCCAGCCAGCGGGTTGGTATTGCCGACGGGCCGTAGAACGCACCGGCTATCATTCCAGCTATCGCGCCGTTCGTGTCGGCGTCCCCCCCTTGGTTGACTATGCCGAGAAGGCAGGACTCGAAATCGCGCGTGTTAAAAAAATAATGCAGGACGGTCCGCACTGTGTTCACTATGTAGCCGTCGGCATCCCCTTTGTAGAGCTTGTGGTCGAACGCGGGGAAGATTTCAAAAAAGCTTCTTGCCGCAGTGTGAAGCGGGGCCGACTGGCCGTAAACAATGGCCAGACGGGTCAGTTCCGCCAAAATAAGCGTGCCCCCGTCGGATTCCGCGTTGTTGTGCGTCACGTGCGCCTGCTCCAAAGTCCAGGCTCGCATTTTTCCCGGATCGTATAACGACGCAAGCACCGTAGGCAGGATCCGCATAGCGGCCCCGTTTCCGGCGGAGTACTCCGACTCCTCGGCGACCAAGCGTCCGTCTACAAGGTACATTTGAAGCGAACGTCTGATGGTTCCGCCAATGTCCGGCGGCTTGGCGCGCATCCACGCGATAAATTTGTCGGCGACGTTTTTGGCGTTCATGCCGTTGGACTCCAAAATGGCCTCTCCGAGATACAGGGCCATCTGTGTGTCGTCGGTCACCGCCCCTTGTCGCAACCTAAGCCATCCGCCGCCGACAATATTTTTGTGCAGGCCGAACTTGGCCCTTATTTCGGCCGGGCGCATAAACTCGGTTGTGGCTCCAAGTGCGTCGCCGATCGCAAGCCCTAGGTAGGAGCCCAACGCTCGGTCATGCACCGCCCCCGCGTCCACCGGTGGGCTAGACTGCGTGGGTGACGGCGCCCTTGGGACAAACCCTTTTACAGGCGGAGCATCCAATGCAGTTTCCATCGTCTTTTACCTTCATGACCATTGCGCCTTCGTCCTCGTAGTCGTCGTCCTCCAGCCCCAGCGTCGCCCTTTCAACGAGCGTGAACACCTCCTCGCCGCAGACCTTGAAGCATCGTCCGCACCCGATGCATTTTTCGTGGTTCACGCCGGCAATGTACAGGGGCGTGAAAGGAGTGCCGTTTTTTCTATAAGAGACAATTTGTTCCATAATCGAGCCTCCTTTAATCGTCCGCTTCCGCGTCGAATCTTTCAAACCGTTTTATGTCTTCCTCGCGCGTTAGTTTCCTAAGCCACGGCGGGATTCCGGGTTTGCCCAGAACTTCCTTTAGTTGCTCCAATATTTTGGAAATGTCGTTTTCCCCTTTTACCACCATGGGTTGTATTTTTTCCCGCGTGAGCCGCGCCGCCGCCGTTCCGCCAATCGCCTCCGCGTAAACTATGTGGCATCCGCGCAATGCCTCTATTTTCGAGGAAAGTTTGTCGTCGTTTCCCTTTTCGTCCATTTCACCGGAGTCGAATGTGATTTTTCCGGCCATTTTGTGCGTGTTCTTGGACACGTCGTGCAATATGAACCGCCGGCCCCAGCCAAAATGTTCGTTCACCGTTAGCCAGTCGTTCGTGGCGAACGCCACCCGCAAAAAACCCTTTTCAACCGTGGGATAGATTACCTGGGAAAGCACTTTCATGATTACCTCAAAGTTTCTTGTAGCGTTGACTTGTATGGAACCGCCCTGAGGGGCGGTCTTTCCATGAGGGCGTTTGCGCAATCCATGTACAGTTTTGCGAGGCCCTCGTACCCAATGCGAACGGACTGCGTTTCGCCGAACCTGTCGTACACCGGAATCCCGGCGCGAACGACGGCACGGCCGGTCTCGTCCGCCAAATCGGCCACATGGCTGTTGCCTATAAGGAGGTCGGCGCCGTTGGCCTCGGCAAAACCCTTAAAATTTTCCAAGTCTCCAAACGGACATTCGCCGTCCTGAATCGAGGAAAAGCGAAGAGCCTTTGCGCCGATTCCCTCCATCGCCGCGCCCCATCGTTTTATAAAATCGTGGTCTCCCGCCACGCACGCGGTTCGACCGTGAAAATAAAACTGGGCGTCCAGCATTGCGTCCATAAGGTGCTCTCGCTGGCGGACAATTTTCATCGGTGCCTCGATTCCGGATTTTTCCCCGAGAAGCGTGAAAAAACGGTCAATTTCCCGAACGTCGCTCAAATGCTCAAAATGTTCCGCCGGAATACCCGAGCCGTCCGCAAATTTCCCCGCAATTTCTTTCATTGAGGAGCCTATGGAAATTACAAACGCCGAGTCGGCCAGCGTCGCAATTTCCTCCAGCGTTGTTCCGCCCGACGCGCATGCGTAGTAGTCGTTCTTTAAAAGCCTTCCGTAAAGGCTGTCGCCCAAATCCGGAAATATTACGGATCGCAGGCCGTACATGACAATGGCGTCACTAATCCATTCCACCTCTCCGGGGGTGACATACGGCCCCGCAAAGACGGCGCACTGCAATTTTCTCGGCATGGCCCTTTTTTTTGCGAAGGAAGCGAGCGCGGAACGGCAGGCCTTGACCCAGCCGGTTTCAAGCGTCCCCTCAAAATCCGGCGTGTTTACGACGGCCGTGGGCAGTCCGGGAAACTTCCGTGAAATTTCGCGGGCCATTCTTTCCATGTCCGCGCCGTTGGTCTCCGCGACGCCCGTGGTAAGAATTCCAAGGCATCTGGCGTCTTTTTTAATGTTTTCGACCGCCTCGAAAATATTTTCCTCCCCGCCCATGACCACGCTTGTTTGTGTGAGCGCGGTGGTCTGGAAAGGCATCGGCTCCCGGAAATGTTGGATGAAAAGAATTTTTGCGAAAGCCGTGCATCCCTGCACGCCGTGCCAGAGCGGGATGCACCCCTTGATTCCGAGAAAGGCAAGGGCCGCGCCGGACGGCTGGCTGAGCCTAAGCGGATTAACCGTCACGTTTTTTTTCGGCTGTTTCATATTCCACCAAAAGGAGAGGGTTCGCGCGTCATGGCAAACACCGGGTTTTCGATTGCGTCGGCCACGGCGCCTGCAAGCCTTACATGGCCGTTGAAACCTGTGAACGGTAGGTGGCGTTCTTGGTTCACGTCCACAAACGGTATTCGCGCCTTTAGCGCGGTGTATTGGTTGCGGCCCCCGGCCATCAGGATGTCGGCGTTCTGTTTTCGGAACACCTCCAGCAATTTTCTTGGGTTTCCCTCCGAAATCATCGTCGCGTCGTCCCCCATGAGTCCGCGTATTCTTTCCTTGTCCTCCTCGGTGGATTTTCGAGTGCCGGTGGCGATGACCGTCATTCCCAGCTCCTGCAAGGCGCCGACTATGGACCAGCTTTTCACGCCGCCTGTGTAAAGAAGAACCTTTTTCCCCGCAAGTCTTGCCCTAAGGTTTTCCAGCGACGGGGCGATTCTTTCCTTTTCCCTTTCGCACAATTGCTTGGTTTTTCCCAAAAGGGCGGGATCGCCCATCAGCTCCGCAATTTTAATCAACGCCCGCGAGGTGTTGTCGGCACCGTAAAACGACCCCTCGAAATACGGTGTTCCATATTTCTCCTTCATGCTTCGGGCGACGTTTAAAAGGGCGCGGGAGCAGACCATCATGTTCACCTGCGCCCTGTGCATCATGGCGACCTGGTGGTACCGCGCGTCTCCGCTTAGCGAACAAATCAGGCGTATACCCAACTCGTCAAAATAGGGGAGCATCGCCCAAAGTTCCCCGGCTATGTTGAATTCGCCGATTAGGTTCACGTTGAAGGGGTGCGGAGTCGCCGGTTCCATCGTTCCGATGACGTGCCTTAGCACCGCGTCCCCGGCGAGGCGGTTTCCGAAATTCTTCGTGCCGGTAAATCCGGGGGAGTCCACGGGTATGACCGGCGTCCCGGTTTTTTCCGAGACCGCCTTGCATAGCGCGTCAATGTCGTCCCCTATCATTGCCGTCACGCAGGTTTGGTACACGAAGACCGCGGGCGGCCTGTGTTTGTCAATTATTTTCCTCACCGCCTTGAAGAGCTTTTTCTCTCCGCCGAAAACGACGTCGTTGTTGTCCAAATCGGTGGTAAACGCCGTTCTGAACAGCGACGGCCCGGAACTGAGCGAGCCTCTGTTGTTCCAAGTGTTTGCGATGCAACCCGATGGGCCGTGGACGACGTGGGCGCAGTCGGCAATCGGGCCGAGGGAGATGTACGCGCCGTCGAACGAGCAACCGCCGGCCGCTTTTCCCGGCGTGGGGCGCGGACAGGCGTCTGCCTCCTTTTTCGCGTTGTGCGAACAGTCCGGCTCCTTGTACAACTCCCTTATGGCCGAAAGATTCACGTGCCTTACCTCACATAGTCAAAGTTATGCTCGCCTGCGTTGCGATCCAGGTCTTCCAATAATGTGTTGACCGTCCATTGAAGAAGGTTGACAACCCCCTTATACCCAAATACCGGGTACCGGTGGAGGTGGTGCCTGTCGAAAATCGGGAAGCCGATTCTTACGAGCGGCACGTTCAACTCCTTCGCCATAATTTTCCCGTGCGTGTTTCCTATAAGGAAATCCACCGGCTCCGTGGCCATCAGGGAGCGCAACTGCCAAAGATCCGCCCCGTGGTGGACGGTCGCTTTTTTGCCAAACTCAAGGCCGGCAAGTTTTTTGGTAAGTTCTTTGCCCCACCTTTTCGTTCCGTTGGTGCTGACCACGTGTTTCGGCTCGGCCCCGCACTCCATAAGGAAGTCGGTGATTGCCTCCACGTAGCTCGGGTCGCCGTAGATGGCGAACTTTTTTCCGTGGAGATAGTAGTTGCTGTCCGCGATGGCGTCCAACGCCTGCCCGCGCTCCTTCTCCAACTCCTTGGGAATGGGTTTTCCGGTTATCTCGCTGACCTTCATTAGGAATTTGTCCGTGCCGGAAACGCCCAGCGGAACGACGTCCCCGACGTAGGTTTGCATCCAGTCGTTTTTGAGCAGTTCTGCCGTCGCCTTGTAGGTGCTGTCGCCAAGAAGCGAGAAGGTGGCCTTACTGCTCATCGCCTCCTTTGTCTGCTCTATCGTCGTGCCGCCGGAGTAAAGGCGGAACTCGCCGTCCATCGGCGTGTTTAGGATGTCGCTGTTGTCCCCGAGCACGATGTATTTGACGTCCATCAGGTCCAGGATTCTCTTTATTTCCGCGATGTTGCCGACCGTGTATCCGTCGAAGCCCGGAATGATGTTGATTTTTTCGGTCTCCGCGACTTTGAAAGTTCCGTGCGTCAGGTGGAACAGCATTCCGCGCATCATGTTGTCGTAGCCCGTAACGTGGCTACCGACAAACGAGGGGGTGTGGGCGAACGGTATCGGGAAGCGCTCCGGCACGCTTCCCTCCTTGCGCGAATTTTTTATGAACGCGTTCAGGTCGTCCCCAATCACCTCCGCCATGCAGGTGGTGCTGACGGCGATCATTTTCGGCTTGTAGATGTCGTGCGCGTTTTTAAGGCCGGCAATCATGTTCTTCTGCCCGCCGAACACCGCCGAATCCTCGGTCATGGAGTCGGACACCGCCGCGAACGGCTCCTTAAAGTGCCTGTTGAAGTGCGAGCGAAAGTAGGCGGTGCAACCCTGCGAGCCGTGCACGTAGGGAAGGCACCCGTCGAACCCGACGGCGGCGAGTATCGCGCCGAGCGGCTGGCAAGCCTTGGAGGGGTTTATCGTAAGCGCCTCGCGCTTCATGTTTTTTTCCTTGTATTCCGCGGAGCGCGTGTACTCGGCGGTTTTTTGCACCTCCTCTGCGGAGGCGCAGTTTTCAAAGGCCTTTTTTTTCTGGCGCGACGTCTGGTATTCCTCGCGTTTAAAAAGTGTGTTGTGGTCAGCTATGTTCAATTCTTTCATCGCCGTCTCCTATGCCGTTTTCCACGGCGGGGTGGTGGTTTTAAACACCGGTGCGTTTACTGCCATGTCCATGTCCCTCGCGAACACCTCGAACCCGTCGTACCCATGGTACGGGCCGGAGTAGTCCCAGCTGTGCATCTGCCTGAAGGGGAATCCCATTTTTTGCAAAACGTATTTTTCCTTCACTCCGGAGCCGACGAGGTCGGGCTTGATTCTTTTGGTGAACTCCTCCAACTCGTAGGCGGTCACGTCGTCGTATATAAGCGTCGCGTCCCCGGCCTCCTTTATGGTGCGGTCGTAGTCGTCGTTGTGCCCGAACTCGTAGCCGAGGCCGACGACCTCCATTCCCAAATCCTCGAACGCGCCGATGACGTGCCTCGGGCGAAGTCCGCCCACGTAGAGCATGACCTTTTTACCCTCGAGGCGGGGCTTAAAGGCCGCCACGACCTCCGCCATCCGCTCCTTGTGTTTTGCGATGACCTTCTCGGCGTTGTCCTGAATTTTCTTGTCGAATTTTGCGGCGACCGCGCGAACTGAGTCCTCGATCTTCGACGGGCCGAAGAAATTGTACTCCATCCACGGAATGCCGAATTTTTCCTCCATGTGCCTGGCGATGTAGTTCATGGAGCGGTAGCAGTGCAGTAGGTTGAGTTTCGCCTTGTGCGAGGACTGCATCTCTTTTATGGTTGCGTCGCCGCTCCACTGCGCCACCACGCGCAGACCCATCTCCTCCAGAATTATCCGGCTGGCCCAGGCGTCGCCCCCGATGTTGTAGTCGCCCAAAATCGCCACGTCATATGGCGTGGTCGTGTCTGGCTCGGTTTTGCCGAGCACGTGGTCGCGCACCGTGTCGTTGGCTATGTGGTGGCCGAGCGACTGGGAGACCCCGCGGAATCCCTCGCACCTCACCGGGACTATCGGCAGGCCCAGCTCCGCGGTCATTCGTTTTGCAACCGCCTCGATGTCGTCGCCGATTAACCCGACGGGACATTCGCTTTGAATGGAAATTCCCTTGGCGAGCGGGAACATTTCCTTTATTTCCCTAAGCAGACCCTCCAGCTTTTTATCGCCGCCGAAGACGATGTCCTTTTCGGAAAAATCGCTCGTAATCTGCATGACGATGAAATTGTCCACTCCCGTTTGTCCAGTGGCGTAGTTCCTGCGGGTTCCCCAGCTGTACTGCCCGCACCCGACCGGCCCGTGGGAAATGTGAACCATGTCCTTCACCGGCCCCCACACCACGCCCTTGGAGCCCGCGTACGCGCAACCCCTGATGGTCATCACACCGGGCAGGGACTTCCGGTTTGCCGAAAGGCAACTGCCGACGGATTCCACCGACGAGTCGTTCACATAAAGATGTTTTTCGCGGTCTTCGCGGGACACCGCCGGATAAACGGACAGAACCTCTTTTATGGCGGTCTCGGCCGCCTCTTTTGTCATGCGAGTGGACATTTTTCCTCCAGTTGTTTTACGCGGACGCGGCCTGGCCCAGCCCCGATTCCTCAGCCGCCGTTTTTCCGACTATCGCGGTGTTTTCTTCCTCCATGATTCCAAACTCCATGAGCAGTTCCTCAAGCTCGTCCATCGTGATGGGCGTCGGGATGACGAGGTTTTTGTTCTCCGTAATTTTTTTTGCGAGCGCCCTGTACTCGTCGGCCTGTTTTGCCTTCGGGTCATACTCCACCACCGTCATCCTGCGAAGCTCGGCGCGTTGCACCGTGTTGTCGCGCGGGACGAAGTGAATCATCTGCGTGCCGAGCTTTCTAGCCAGCGCCTCTATCAGGTCAATTTCCCTGTCGGTGTTTCTGCTGTTGCAGATGAGGCCGCCGAGGCGCACCTTGCCGGTGGCCGCGTACTTCATTATTCCCTTGCAGATGTTGTTGGCGGCGTACATCGCCATCATCTCGCCCGACACGACTATGTAAATCTCCTCGGCCTTGTTTTCGCGTATCGGCATTGCAAACCCGCCGCACACCACGTCGCCGAGCACGTCGTAGAACACAAAATCCAAGTCGGGCGTATAGGCGCCTTCCTCTTCCAAGAAGTTAATCGCCGTGATGACTCCGCGTCCGGCGCAACCGACTCCCGGCTCCGGGCCGCCGGCCTCCACGCACTTCACGTCGCCGAACCCTGTTTGCATCACGTCCTCCAACTCCAAGTCCTCGACGGAGCCGTGCTTTGCCGCAAGCTCCATCACGGTGTTCTGGGATTTCGCGTGCAGTATCAAACGGGTCGAGTCCGCCTTCGGGTCGCACCCGACAATCATCACCCTCTGTTTGGCCTCCGCCATGGCGGCCACGAGGTTCTGGGTGGTGGTGGATTTTCCTATTCCGCCTTTTCCGTAAATCGCGCATTGCCTCATTGCATTTCTCCTTATAAAAAAAGTATTTTTACCTACATTTTTGTCAGTTGGCGAACATAGGTGCATCAGTCGTGCCACAAAAATTAAGCGGAGTTAAAAACTGCGGAATGAGTCGCGTTCTCAATGGCATGTATTTTTTTGCCCCTCGAACGGGAAAAATGTTTGTTGGTGCGGTTTCCGACAAAAACCTACAAAATGTCTGGCTTGTTGGAACAATACGGATAATTTTTTAAGGCACTGCCTAAAAAATAGGCGCCATATGGTCAAATAATAAGCAGGTATTCGCCAAAAGGCGGATATAAACCCATGTTTTCACCTTGGGTGCAAACGGTACCGAAATTGCCTATATAGAGTTCATGATTATAAAAAGTCTGCTTGCGGAGATAGCCTCCCTAAAGACGGAATTCGGAAAAGCCGACGACGAGGCGTCTTTGCGGAACGTCGTAAAAACCTTTTTAGGAAACTTGGAGGAGTGCGCCTACCGTCTTTTACGGGAACGGGATTCCCGGCAGTCGCAGGAGATGCAGATGGAGATGGCGCTTTGCTACTCCGAGGACGCGGTGAGCGTTGCGACCGCCGAGGGGGACATAAGGCTTGTAAACCCCGCGTTCGAGCGTCTCACCGGATATTCCGGGTCGGAAATAGTGGGCAGGGACCACGACTCGTTTTGGTTTCAGGAACCGGCGAATAATCGGGAGTCGCTTAGCGCCTCCATAAAATCCGGCAGGCAGTGGCGGGGCGAGTTTGTCAGCAAATCCAAATCGGGCCAGCCGCGCACGACGGAGCTTTCAATCGCGCCGATAACCTCGCCCAGCGGGGCGCTTACTCATTTTGTGTACATTCAGCGCGACCTGACGGAAAAGAAAAAAATGGAGGAAAAGATCGCCGAGCAGAAATCGCTCCTTGAGGCGGTGATTAACATGGCCCCCAACGCCATAATGATTATCGGGCCGTCCGGCGCCTGGGAGATGGACAACATGAGGGCCAAGACGCTTTTAAGCGACATGGGCGCAAACTCCCGCGCGCGTCTGGCCGAGACGCTTCTTGGCAACATCGGGGGAAGGTCGGCAGTCAAGGCGGCCAAGATTCGCCTGGCGTTTTCCGAGGGCGCCGCCGGGCATTATCTTATGGACTCCGAAAAAATTCCTGCCCGGTTCCTAATCCCCGGCGGTTCGGAGGGCAACCTATTTTTAATCACCCTCTCCGACATAAGCGAACTGGAGGCCAAGTCGCGCGAGGCTCTCGTGAGGCAGAAGGCGCTTTCGGCCTCGAAAATAGAGCAGGGGCTTGTTCAGAACGAACTGACGAGCGGGTTTATTTACAGGATGCGCCAGCCGCTTAACGTGGGGATTGCCATCAGCGCGAGAATGGGCGACCAGTTGGAAAGGAAGGATTTGGACTCGCTGGGAATAAACGTCAAATTAATGGGGGGGTTGGTCGAGAAAATGGAGGGGGAGCTCGTCAAGTTTAAGGAGCAGTCTTTGCCCGTGGAGGTAAGGGGGATTTGCAACGCGGGGGAACTGCTGGACGGGCTGGAACTCCTGTACGCCGAGCGGTGCGGGTCGGCGGGGATTCGTTTTGAGACCGATTTCACGGAGGACGGCGTTTTGCTTCCGGTTGCGGAGGAGATGTTGCAGTTGGTGTTTATGAAATTGATGGACAATGCGTGCGAAACTCTATCCGGCGTGAAATCGCCCCAAATAAGGCTTTCGGTAAAAGCCAGGGCCGATTATCTGTACGCGTCCGTGGAGGACAACGGACCGGGCATTCCGGAGGCGGAGAGGTTTTCGGTCTTCGAGCCGTTCCACACTACAAAACCCCGTAGGGCCGGCCTTTCCCTTGCGCTTGTACACCAGATAATTAATCGGGCCGGCGGATGGGTCGGGGTGGAGGATTCCGAGCTAGGGGGCGCGAAGCTCTCCCTGCGTCTTCCGCTTGCGGAGGGAAAATGAGCGACTTAAGCGACAGGAGCATGGAGGCCGTCTACCAGGTCTCGCATTGTCTGGCAAAATCCGCCAAGCCGCAGGACACGCTCAAGAAGATTCTTGCCATTCTGGCGTCGGTGATGGATTATCGGCTCGGCACGGTCACGCTGGTGGATCCCGAGTCCGGCGACCTTTTGGTGGAGGCGGCGCACGCGATTAAAGAGGAGAACCTTAAGGACGTCCGCTACCACAAGGGAGAGGGGATTACGGGGGTGGTTCTTGAAAGCGGTCTGCCGCTTGCCATACCGGCGTTAAAGAACGACCCGCGTTTTTTAAACCGGCCCGCGGTCTACAACCCTGATTCCGCATTTTTGGGCGTGCCGATTTTGGAGCACAAATCAATAAGGGGCGTCTTTTCCTTTTCTGTGGACGGCGGGGAGCGATATAGGCTGGACGAGCATCTAAGAATCGCGACTATTTTTGCCAACCTTATAGGCGGCGTGTTGTCCCGCTACTATTTGATGGAGAAGGAAAAGGAAATTATCTCCATGGAAAAAGACCGGCTGGAGGGACAGTTAAAAGGGCGCTACCAGCCGGAGAATATGGTCGGGGTCAGCAAGGCGATGCGATACATTTTTGAAAATATCGGCCAGGTTTCCCGCTGGAACACGACGGTTCTTATACGCGGCGAGTCCGGCACCGGCAAGGAGCTGGTCGCAAAGGCGATACATTTTCAAAGCCCCCGCGCGGGGGGGCCGCTTATAAAGTTAAACTGCGCCGCGCTTCCCGAGACGTTGCTGGAAAGCGAGCTTTTTGGATACGAAAAAGGGGCGTTTACGGGCGCGGAATTTAGGAAGCCGGGCCGGTTTGAGCTTGCCCACAAGGGGACGCTCTTTCTGGACGAGATAGGCGACGCCTCGCTTTCGATGCAGACAAAGCTGTTGCGGGTGCTTCAGGAGGGGCAGTTTGAAAGGGTGGGGGGCACGGAGACAATAAAGGTGGACGTAAGGCTCATAGCCGCCACGAACGTGGACTTGGAGAAGGCCGTCTCGGAGAAGAGGTTCCGCGAGGATTTTTATTACAGGCTCAACGTAATGCCGATTTATTTGCCGCCGCTACGGGAGCGAAAGGAGGACGTGCCGTATCTGGCCGAGTTCTTTTTGGAGAAATTATCCAAGGAGGTCGGCGCGGTTTTTACGATGGACGCCGAAAGCCTCGGCATACTTCAGGGTTGCGATTTTCCGGGGAACATCCGCGAGTTGGAAAACTGCGTGCACCGCGCGGCCATCACCGCCCGCGACCACGGAATAAGGGCGGAGGACATCCCCTGCACTCGCTCGCAATGTTACGGAAGGCTCATCCATTTGGAGGCGGAAAAACCGGCGGCGCGGGAGGCGGAAGGGGACATCAGGGCCATTCCAAACGAAAGGGAGCGCGTTTTGGCCGCGCTGAAGAAAAGCGGATGGGTTCAGGCGAAGGCCGCGCGTCTGCTCGACATGACGCCGCGCCAGATGGGTTATAGAGTCCAGAAGCTGAACATAAAGCTGGAGACGTTCTAGAACAAAGATGAAATCCACCAGCGTCGTTGTTAAACGCGATGTGATTTAAAAATGGTCGGGACGGTGAGATTCGAACTCACGACCCCTCGATCCCGAACCGAGTACTCTACCAGGCTGAGCCACGTCCCGCATCATTCGATTTTTAAGAACGCTAATCATATCACAATGTGCACGCCTCAAGTCAAAATCTAATTTGCCCTTATTCCACGCTTAAGGCGGGGTGGAAAATGAGTGGCGCCGTAAATTGCGGTTGCCAACGCGCCCCACTAAGTTATAATCACCGGCGGATATGAGGTTGAATAGTTTTACGCCGGGTTGGTCGCGCCATTTCTTCGCCTTAGTCGCGTGCGTTTTTGTTTTTTCGGCGGTCTCTTGCACCGACCCGGAAAAGAAAATGGACGCCGTGGAGAGGGCCGGGAAAGTCGTTTATAACGGAAAAGTTTTTCCGGTAAGCAGGGTGGAGCGGAAAAACGAGGTTGTGTATATAATCGAAAAGGACGGGGTCGCGGCCCCCGTTCCGTTGGAGAACGTGGAGCCGGCCGAATAGCCCTTCCAGCCAAACCCTCGCCACTCTCACCCTTGGCGTTTGGTTTTCCCGCTTTGTTCTTTAAAAAAAGCGGGTTAAACTTAGCACAATGAAAACAAGGGACAATCCAATACCCGGCATGGGCGGAATTCGCGGCTAAATGGCTAAAATTCTTGTGGTTGACGACGACCCCAATATGCGCGTCTCGCTTTGCGAGGCGCTGGCAAGATGCGGGTACGACGTCGAATCGGCTCCGGACGCCGTCACCGCGTTGAGGCAGATTGAAACGAAGGACTACCGCGTCGTAATCACCGACATTCGAATGCCGGGGAGAAGCGGGCTGGAACTTCTTGACGACGTGAAGGCAAGCAGGCCGGAGACCTCCGTTATTTTAATCACCGCGTATGGAACGGTGGAAACGGCGGTGGAGGCGATTCGGAAAGGGGCCGACGACTACCTGTTAAAACCGTTCGGCGTGGACGTCTTGAACGACACGATAAGGCGAATCCTAAACGGCGGCGCCCCGGCGGAGGTCGGAAGGGCGTCCGCGCCCGCACAGTTGCAACCAAGGCCGGCGGACAATGGAAAGCAGATAATAACCAAAAATCCAAAAATGCTCCAAATATTACAGATGGCCGAAAGGACGGCGAATTCGTCCGCCCCCGTGTTGATACAGGGGGAGAGCGGCACTGGAAAAGAGTTGATGGCGAGGTTCATACACAACCACAGCGGCCGTTCCGAAGGGGCGTTCGTGGCGATAAATTGCGCCGCCCTGCCGGAGAACCTGCTTGAGAGCGAGCTTTTTGGATATGAAAAGGGGGCTTTTACCGGGGCTGTCAACAGGAAAATCGGCAAATTTGAGTTGGCGGACGGCGGAACGCTGTTGCTCGACGAGGTGACGGAGATGGATATAAACCTGCAGGCCAAGCTTCTTCGGGTACTGCAGGAAAAGGAGATTGACCGCGTGGGCGGAAGCGCGCCTGTCAAGGTGGACACCCGCGTTATAGCGACCACGAATCGCGTGCCCGAGGACGCAATTCGGGAGGGGAAGTTTAGAAAAGACCTGTTCTTTAGGCTAAACGTAATTCCCCTCACGCTGTTGCCGCTAAGGGAGCGGCCGGAGGACATTCCGGTTTTGGCGGAGTTTTTTTTGAAGAAATTCTCGGTGGAGTCCGCCAGGGACGTCCGCGCCGTCTCACCGGCGACCATGTACATCCTAAAAAAATGCAAATGGGGCGGCAACGTAAGGGAGTTGGAAAACGTGCTGGAGCGCGCGGTGTTGCTTTGCCACACGGACGTGCTGGAGCCGGAGGACCTTTTCCTCTCCTACTCGCCTGAGGGGGAGCAGTCAACGGAGAGGCCGGAGAATTTGCCGGCGGGGATGACGATGGAGGAGATGGAGCGCAGGCTAATTCTCGGCACGCTGGAAAAAACGCAGAATAACCGAACGCGCGCGGCGGAGATGCTCGGCATTTCCATACGCACTTTGCGCAACAAACTAAACGCATACAAAATTGACGAAAAGGGAAAATGACAGATGCTTGAGGAAAGATTTTACTCGCTTGGCCGCCATTTTAAGGACGTGTTTGACGAGCGCGTTCACAAAATTAACGTCAACGTCCCGGCCTCCGGCGGGGGAGGGGCGTTTCATCTTTGCACGGGGGGGGTGCTTTCCCACTTTCACGAGGTGGCGGTTAATCTACCGGTGAGGGAGCAGATTGCCAACGCCAAGGAAAGGGTCCGCCAAAAATTTAAGCTTGGCAAATTCATGGCCTGTCTGCACACGGCGCCCTCGGATCCGGTTTCGTTGGACGACCTTGGAAGGGCCGTGGACGAGGTTTTGACCGACAACGAAACGCTCGGCATATCGCTGACGATTCTGCCGGACTCGCTGACCGCGGAGACGGGGAATTTCCTTAAAAAGACGTCCAAGCACACCAGTATATGGGTGGAGCCGAGCCTGCACACAATACACGACTCCACGTTGAGGCGGATTGGGATGACCCACACATACGCCCAGACAAAGGAGGCGCTACTTTCGTTGTTAAACAGCAGGATGCACGTCGCGGCCCACGTCGTTTTCGGACTGCCGGGCGAGACCCCGGAGATGGAAAAACAGACCATCGTCGAGGTGTCCAAGCTATGTTTGAGCGGAATCAACATCCACTGTTTCCACGTCTTAAAAAACTCCCCCTTCGAGCAGGAATTCGCCGAGGGAAAACTGAGGTTGTTGGAGCGCGAGGAATATACGGGGCTTGTTTGCGATTTCATAGAGCTTCTTCCCCCGTCGGCCGTTTTGCACGGAATTTGCGACGGAGTGGCGGAGGATCGCCTTGTCGCCCCGGATTGGATGCGCTTCAGAAAGGAAAATTTGGATTTAATCACTTCAACGCTGGAAAAAAGAGGCTCTGTCCAAGGGTGCAAGATTGACGAATGGACGATTATAAAAACGCCGCCCAAGCCGACGCCGGCGGACGTGGTTCCGGTCGAGAGCGCGGCCGTTGAAGTTGAATCGGCGGGTAATGGCTGATTCATACCGACGCGCCGGGATTTTCCTTCTTCTGTCGGTTATCGCCGTTTTTTCGTTTCAACCGCGCGATGCTGTCGGAAAGGAAGACCAGGCCATAAGCGAATTTTTCGACGTGGAGGTTCGCGTCGTACTTTGCAAATCTTGCCTCGGCGCGGAGATTGGCGGGGACGGCGGGGCGCTTACCGTTTCATCGGGAGAGAACGGGGCGATTCTCAACGTCGGGGAGGTCTCGAAAATTTTGGCCGAGGGGGCGGGCGATGAGATAAAGGTAAACCATCGTTCATATCCGGTTCGCGCCGTGCGCGTGGAATCCTCCTCCGGCACGTTTTCGTTCGACGGCAAAAGATACAGGGGATACGCTCTTGTTTGGATAGCCCCGAACGGCTCGGTGGATCTAATCAACCACCTTCCGCTGGAGGCGTACATCACGAGCGTCGTGTCGAACGAAATACCAAAGAGCTGGCCTTTGGAGGCGCAAAAGGCGCAGGCCGTGGCGGCCCGCACATACGCGCTTTACAAGCGGCAGGAAAACGCCGGGTTGAATTATGACGTCGCCGCGGACGTGTCGGACCAGGCATACGGCGGGATAAGCGCGGAGAGCGAGGCGTCGGCCCGCGCCGTGGCCG
>JACQEX010000056.1 GCA_016200345.1 Nitrospinota bacterium | reverse complement strand
TAGGACGAAGATTTAACGAAACTGACTGAGCCAACGCGATTCGGCGCCAAGGCCGGACAAAAAAATCCGGACATTCTCAACTTTTCAACCACAAAAAATGAAAAATTCCCAGTCAAGCCGGATTTTTCAACACCCTGCTAAGGAAGGTCACGGCCAAGGAATCGCAAAAAGAGCAGTGCGACTTGACCAAGTGTTACGGGGCGATAGCGGTGGAGTTCAACTCCGAGTATCTGGCGGTCTTGAACGTGACGAAGCTTGAGGGTGACTACACGATAACGCTGAAGGTTCAGGACGTTATTGCAAACACAGTGGTCATTTCTAAAACCGACACCTGCGCCGGGTGCAAAATAATTCAGGTGGTGGACAAGCTGAAGACCCTCGCCGGGGGTGAGAAAACGGAGGCTGTCGCCGCGCCGGAGATTAAGGCGCCGGCGGAAAAGGAACAACCGGGAAAAGCGGCTGGCGGAAACGAGATGGAGCGTGATTTTTGGAACAGCGTAAAGGACAGCGACAACCCGGAGGACTTCAAGGCTTACTTGGAGTCGTATCCCAAGGGGGTTTTTGCCCAACTTGCGAATAAGCGTCTAACGGCGATGAGGAAGGCGGTTTCCGATAAGGAGGCGGCGGAGAAGGCCACGGCTGAAAAAAAGGCCGCCGCTGAGAAGGCGGAAGAGGCGAAGCACCCCGGCATGGTGTACGTTAAGAGGGGGAGTAGCGGGTTTTATATGGACAAGTATCTGGTGACGCAGAATGATTACCAGCGGGTCATAGGAGCCAACCCTTCCCATTTTTCCGGCTGTTCTAATTGCCCTGTGGAGCAGGTTAGTTGGTTTGATGCGGATACATATTGCCGGAAGGTGGGGAAGGTACTTCCCAAGGAGGACGATTGGGAGTATTCAGCGAGTGAAGGGGGGAAGAATACCTGGGCGGGAACGAGCAATGAGAGCGAGCTAGGGGAATATGCTTGGTACTCCGCCAATGCCGGTGGAAAAACCCACCCTGTGGGCGAGAAGAGACCGAATGGTTTGGGACTTTACGACATGAGCGGTAACGTGTGGGAGTGGACGGCGGACTGGGACGATAATAAGCAAAAATACCGTGTCATCCGCGGCGGCTCTTGGTACTCTTCTGCCGATGACCTGCGCGTCGCCTCCCGTTCCAGCCTCGCGCCCGACAATCGTGCCCTCTTTCTCGGCTTTCGTTGTGTCCAGTACCAATCTCTCATTCTGTCACCCCGGCGGGGGTATTTTTTCGGCCTTGTCAGGCCGATGTATAGGCTAAAGCCCGTACCTACCGTGTGAGGGTCATGTGAGGGTCAAGCCTGACCCCGAATACGAATATTCGGCCTTGACAGGCCGATGTACAGGCTAAAGCCCGTACCTACCGAGGGCGTAGCTACCGGGCGGAGGCCGGGCTGGAAGCTCCCCTCTGCCCGCAAGTTGGGCGGGGATGACACCGCGTTCCCAGGGGGGGTGGCCGCCGAACCGTAAGATGAATAATCAGTTACCGGCGGTCTCGGCGGCACTACTCCGCCTTCGGCTATGGTCGCAGTGGCTTGCCCCCTGCGTTTTTGGTAGGTGCGGGCTTTAGCCTGCACTTTGTCGCGCAAGCGACAATAGTTTTAGTGTTGGCGCTCCGCGCCGATGTAGCACAGCCTAAAGGCCGTGCCTACCGAGGGCGTAGCTACCGGGCGGATGTGAGGGTCAAGCCTGACCCCGAATCTTTTTCTGTCAAAGTACGCGGTGACAACCATGTGCGGACTCGCGCCCGCGTTCATTATAATCCTTAATTTAGTGGCGGGAGAATTCGGAGAGGTCGGCAAGTTGCACGCGGGAGTCCATGTTCTCGCCAAGGAACCTGCTCCCCACTGCGCGCGCCCTTTCTATCGAGTCGGTGAAATAAAACTTTCTCTCCCCGGCGCCGGAGTCGTTTTGAAGGGCGGACGCGGAAAGCCGGTCCGATAATTTTCGCGCGATGGCGTTGGCCGAGTTAATCAACGCGACGCCGCCCCCGCACACCTTGCCGATTATTTTTTCCAGTAACGGGTAGTGGGTGCATCCCAGTATTAGCGTGTCCACCGCGCCGTTTAGAAACGGCTCAAGATAAATCTTTGCGACCTCCTCGGCCACCTTGTTGTCCGTCCATCCCTCCTCGGCCAGCGGCACGAAAAGAGGGCAGGGGGCGCTGATTATTTTGGTTACGCCGCTCCCGCGTAAGAGCGCCTCGTACTTGCCGGACTGGATTGTGCCGGCGGTGCCGATGACCCCGATTTTGCCGGATTTGGAGCGGCCCACCGCCTCCTCCACGCCCGCCTCGATTACGCCGAGAATCGGCACGTCGAACGATTTTCGCAAGACGTCCCCCGCCGCCGCCGATGCGGTGTTGCAGGCGACCACCACGGCCTTCACGTCCTTGGACATAAGAAAGCGCGTGTTTTCCACCGAGTAGCGAATTATCGTGTCGGTGGATTTGGTGCCGTACGGCACCCTTGCGGTGTCGCCGAGGTAGACCAAATTTTCCCTCGGGAGAAGCAGGCCGATTTCATGCAAAACCGTCAGGCCGCCTATGCCGCTGTCGAAAATGCCGACCGGTCTTTTGTCCACGCGCTAATCCTTCCTGTAAAACGCCAGGGCGTCGCACTTTTTGTGAGTTATCTTTGACTCCAGGTCAACATGGCCCGCGATGGAGGATATCTCCTTCCCCTTCACGAGAATGCGGATTCCCTCGACGTCGAAGTTGGTGAACACGGTTTTGCAAATTGACGAGACGGATAAAATGTCCCTTGTTATCCCGCCGAAATGGTCGTTTATCAACTCCTCGCTGAAATCAAGGTAGACGTTTTTTTTGCCGTCCAGAAAAACGGTGTTCAGTTTCGCGGTTTTTGGAAGCGCCTCCACCGGTCTTGGCGCGCCGGTGAAAATCGCCTCGACCGCGGATTTAATCTCCTTTTCCAAAATCGGGTCGCGCGCTATGCTCGCCGGCTCGCCGGATAGTTTGCCGTCCTGGTTCGCAAGGAAAACGGTGATCATTTTGCCCTGTGCCGGCGCTGGCGGGGCCGGGGCGTTTTGGGCCAAGGCCGGGGACGAGAGCAAAAGGGCCAGCAAAATGACGAGGCATTTTCTCTTCACGGGAACCTCCCGTATTCCAAAAGGGCGGTGTACAAGACGGTCGCCACAATTCCCGGTTGCTCCGGCGCCCAGGGGGCCTTCGGATCCCTTGGAACCGCCTCGATTGCGACGGCCGGGGCGGACACGCCGTAGAAGGTCGCAAGCGGCGCGTAACCGACGAAATATTTTTGGCCCGGGAACGCCGCCTCAAACGTGGCCCTCACTTTTTCCGCGAGGAGCGCGCTTTTTTGCAAATATTTTGCCCCGGCGTCTTTCCAAGTCGGCGGGCCGTCGTCGGAGGAAGGGGAGGGGGAAAAAACTCCGGCTACCGCCTGGTTTGCCGAGTACTCGTGGATGGAGACGTAAACCGACGCGGAGTTGGAGTTTGCCGTGAACGCGCGCTCGCGCTGGTTTGGGATGGAATCCGCCTTGAGCGTGAGCACCGTTTTAACAGTCGTCCCGTTTTCCCTTTCGATTATGTCCTTGAGCGCCAGCGCCACCAGGGCGCACCTAGTTTTGCCCGAGGAGTCCCCCTTGCGTCCGACGCCGTCGTCGGCGTGGCCGGAGTCAATCACAACCGTGGAGATGTTTGTAAGCGGCTGGCCGGCAAAGGCCGCGCTCGAAAGAAGGCCGGTAAGCAACAGGACGAACAGCGGTTTTCCCATCCGCGCATTATAACCGGTTTTTAAAAGTTGATTAAACCGCGAAGATGGGGACTATGTCACGCGAAGACGCGAAAAATTAAGAAAAGAGGGGGAAGGGCGTGTTGTCCTCCCCCAATTCGCGAACTTCGCGCCTTCGCGTGAGGATGTTTATTTAGTTCGAGGGGAGGGCGACGGAGCAACGGCAGGTGTCCTCGCCGTTGATTATCGCCCCCGAGCGCGTGAGCGTCAGGTTCGGATCCACGCCTTTCGCGCATCCCTCGACCCATTTGTCCAAAAGTTTGCACATGATGTGGGCGGGGGCCCCGGCCTCGTCCCATTTCGCCTTGTGCAGGCAGTCGCTGTGCGTCACCTCCACGGCGTTTTTGTTCGATGAGCGATAGGAGCTTACCTGGTCGCACGGCATCCCCTCCAGATAGTTCGCGCCCACTATGTTTTGAAACGCGCTCAAAGGACTGTTGTTGGCGACGCCGTTGACGAATTTTTTTGCGGTCTCCAGGCCGTGGTCGAAAAACGCCTTTTCAAGCAGTTGTTCCGCGTCGTCGGGGAACCTGTATAAAAACGCCGTGACCAGCGCCCCCTCGGCCACCTCGACCGTGTCAATAAGCCCCTGCAGGAACTGGTGTATCGGGTTGTCCCCCAAAATCTCGTCCAGCTTCTGATCGCCAAAACCCACCGGGCCGTTGGGCAGGGCGGATTTGGCCGCCTCGTCAACAGCGGCGCCGTGCTTCGCCTTGAAGGCGGAGATGACGAAGCGGTTCCTGTCCGCCGCAATTTTTATTTTGTTGAACATCATGTAATGGATGGACCCTAAAAATGCGCTCATTATATTTCTCCTTAATTTCTTTGCGGCACGGGGCCGTTGTTTATTGCGCCAAGAATGTCGCCTAAAATGGTCTCCGTCTTTATTCCGTGCATTCCTGCGGTCTGGGCCACTGTCTCGAACGCCTGTCCGGGGCAGGAAAAGCATCCCTCGCCGTAATGTTTTTCAAAAACCGTCTTCGCCTCGGGGTAGGTCTCCAACAGCGAGCCTACCAGGGTGTCGCCCGTCGGTTGCTCCCCGCGCGCGATTTTCTTTCCCTTTGCGGTGGTCTCCTCCGCCTTTTTTTGGATGGTCTGCGCCGGGGGCGCGACGGGCGCAGTCTTGCCGTTCGCCGCCGCGTTGAGTTTTGCCAAAAGTCCGTCCACGTCTATGCGGTGGATTCTGCAGGCCTGCTCTATTGTGGTGGTTTTTGCGAACGATGCCCTAGCCGCCGGAAGGGCTAGAGTCTTAAACCCGTTCGCCACCAGCACGTCTACAAGCGCGGGCCATTTTTCCAAAATCTCCGCGACCCTCGCCTCCGCCTTGATATTGGGCGAGACGACCGCCGGTGCCGCCGGTTTCTCCTGCGGTTTGGCGGCGGGTTTCGCCGCGGAATGGACAAACTGGCTTCCTCCGTCGTAAAGGACGGGGAGGATGTTGTAAGCGAAAATGAAGATGCCGGTTCCCTCGAGTATTCCGCTTGCGATGAAAACCGCGTGGGCCGGGCCGGGGGCGTAAACGCCGTTGGCCCACGCGGAGCCGACCATTCCCCAAAGCCCGGCGTTGACGGCGTAAAAATGAACGCCGACCAGACCGGGTTTTTTTATCGGGGTGGCGTTGAACCTCGGCAGGATGTGATACGCGACGCCATAAATGAACATCCCCATGAACCCAAGCAGGTTTAGGTGGACGTGGATGAACCTGCCGGTTAAAACGTCCAGCTCGCCCGCGGAAACGGCTATGCCGACCACGACGCCGACCAACAAATAACTAATTGCGGCCATTAAAAACAGCCTTGGAAATTTCTCCATGTTTTTATCTACTCCTTAAGTTGTGTTAATATTCGCTAGTCTAAGCGGTAGGTGAATTTTTGGGTATGATTTTCGTCAACCCATTTTTAAGGGGCGGATGATGGACATTTCAGTCGTTAATCTTTTTAACGGGCTTGGCCCCGAGGAGCTTAAGGCGGTTTCGGAGCTTGCCCACGAGCGAAAATTCGAGAAAGGGGAGACTCTTTTCTTGGAGGGGGATTCCCCGGAAAACGTATGGTTCATCCTGGAGGGGGAGGTAAAGGTTTTTAAGGAGTACCCCTCTGGAAAGTCCGCCATCATGGGGATTTATGGAAAAGGGGAGACAATCGCGATAGTGGCGGTGATAGACGGCAAAAAATATCCGGCGAGCTGTCAGGCGGTGGTAAAGGGGCGCGCCGCCGTGATGAGGCGGCAGGACGCCATGAGGTGCATAACTGCCAACCCCCCCGTCGCGCTGGAGGTGATGATAGACCTCTCGAACAGGCTCCGCACGATGACGGCCCACTTGGGGAGCATGTCGGTGCAATCGGTGGTAAAGAGGCTTTCCACCTTTTTACTGCGAATGGCGGGGCAGATAGGGGTGAAGAAGGGGAAGGCGACCCACGTGGAGCTTTTTTTGACGAGGAAGGAGCTTGCGGAATGCATCGGCACCTCGTTCGAGGTGGCCGTCCGATGCCTTGGAAAACTGAAGGACGAGGGGGTAATGGACATAGACGGCAAAAAACTGGTTATATACGACATGAAGAAACTGGAGCGCATCGCCGAAAAGGACGGCAAGGAAGAGTAGGCCATGGCATCCCCGTTACGGAATGTTATAGCCTTTCAACCTCCACTTTATACAGGACGATTATAAATAATTTAAGAGCGCACTCTGTACTCTAGTATCCCCGAAATGGGGGTAGTATAATTCGTGGCATATGAACAAAGAAAATAACAATAGCGAGGCAAGTACAAAAATCTCCCTTTTCAAGGGGAAACAAATCCGAAAAACTCTCTATCGGGGAGAATGGTGGTTTTCGGTC
>JACQEX010000051.1 GCA_016200345.1 Nitrospinota bacterium | reverse complement strand
TTATCCCAAAGGAAAATCTTGAGAAGGAAGGCTACGGCCGTTTTCTTGTGCTCTTCCGGTAATTCAACCGATTAAATCCGCCAAATCACCAAGCTGTAAGCCTGTTTTGACTATTACAACAGGAGCGGATAAACTTTCCTTTTGACGTCGAAACAAAAACGACCACCATCGGTACTAAGGGAGAGATCGGCACCGGGCTGGGGCTTCCATATAGCAACGAGATTATCGCCGCCCACGGGGGGAGTATTTCCGTGGAGTCGGAGATTGGAAAAGGAACGGTTTTCAAAGTGGAGCTACCGGCTTTCGACGCGCTTTTCCTTATTGTGGACGACAACGAGGCGCACCGAAAAATAATCAAGGAAACAATAGAGGGGATTTGTCGCGCCGATTTCGTCGAGGCGGAGAACGGCGAGGACGCGTTGATAAAACTCGCCCAAATAACTCCCAACGCCATAATAACGGACTTAAACATGCCGGTAATGGACGGTTTTACGTTCATTCAAAACGTCCGCAAGAGGCGGGAGTTCGACTCTGTTCCCATCCTTGCTACCACCTCCATAGACGTATCCCCCGCCGCTGAAACGGGGGTTCAAACAAACGCGCCGGACCACAAGGCGGATTATTTTTTCATAAAGCCGGTGGTGAACACCGACCTTTCCGCCATAGTTAAAAAAGTCCTTACATCCATGTCCATCCCGGTCAGGCAAGAAACCGGAGGCGAGAAAATTTAATTGTGTCGCGCCTCAATTGCGTCGCAATCTCTGGCACTCCGACATTGGCGTAAGAAAGAAAATCGGGGTAGACTATTCCCCTGGCAACAACAACGTTTTTTGGGGAGGATTATATGGCGTCGCTTACGGCCAAACAGCTTGAGGAAACAATTAGGCTTGTGCCTGATTTTCCAAAAAAGGGGATTTTATTTCTTGACCTTACGACCCTGTTTAACAACAAGGCCGCTTTTGCGAGCGTCGTGGACATCTTTGTCGAAAAATACAAAAACGCCAATATTTCGCAGGTCGCCGCGATAGAGGCGCGCTGATTCGTAATCGCCGGGGCCGTCGCCAACAAGCTGGGGTGCGGCATGACGCTGATTCGCAAGCCGGGAAAACTTCCGGCGGAGACCATTTCCGAGTCCTACGAGTTGGAGTACGGCAAAAACGAGATTTTTATGCACAAGGACGCCTTCAAGCCTGGAGAGAGGGTTCTACTGCTGGACGACCTTCTTGCAACGGGCGGAACGATGGGCGCCGCGATAAAACTGACCGAAAAACTCGGCGGAAAGGTCGCCGGCGTGGCGTTTTTGGTGGAGCTTTGCTTTCTTGACGGGGCGAAAAAACTCACCGGTGGTCACGAGGTTTTTTCCATCATTAAAAGAACATAAGCCGTTTTGTAAATGGAAGAACCCGGACTTTTCGGCGGCGGCGACGAGGCGGAAAAGGGGCCGACGACCTCCGACGGCGCGAGACCGCTGGCAGACAGAATGCGCCCCGCCTCGTTCGATAAGTTCATAGGGCAGACGCACGTCGTAGGGCCGGGAAAGCCCCTAAGAAAACTGATAGAGGAAGACCGCTTCGGCTCCATGATTTTTTGGGGGCCGCCCGGAACCGGCAAGACGACCCTCGCGCGAATTTCCGCCAACGTGAGCGGCAGGGCTTTCATACGTCTTAGCGCGGTGGAGACCGGCGTAAAGGAGCTAAAGGACGCAATCGCCGGGGCGAAATACAACGCCTCCAACGGCAAAAAAACGGTGCTGTTCATTGACGAGCTCCACCGGTACAACAAAACCCAGCAGGACCAGCTTCTTCCCCACGTCGAAACGGGGCTTGTGACGCTCGTCGGCGCGACCACCGAAAATCCCTCCTTTGGGGTCATACCGGCGCTTCGTTCTCGTTGCACGGTGGTGGAGCTAAAACCGCTTTCGCACGACGAGATTTGCGCCATCGTGGCGCAGGCGGCGGAGGACGTAAAAAACGGGCTTGGCGGAAAAATTCAAATCGCCTCGAATGAGGTTTTCACGCAAATCGCGCTTTTCGCCTCCGGCGACGCCCGCGTGGCCCTCGGCCTTTTGGAGGCGTGCCATCAGGCGGACGACGGGGGCGGAGTCACAAAAGAGCTTGTGGAAAAAATTTCCCAAAAGGCCTCTTTGCTGTACGACAGGGCCGGGCAGTCGCACTACGACCACGCTTCGGCGTTTCAGAAATCGCTAAGGGGCTCCGACCCGGACGCGGCTATTTACTGGATGGCGCGAATGTTGGAGGCCGGGGAAGACCCGCGTTTTATAGCAAGGCGGCTTATGGTGACGGCGGCGGAGGACGTGGGGAACGCCGACCCCACCGCTTTTATACTTGCGGTTTCCGCCGCGAACGCGGTTGAAAAACTGGGCCTGCCCGAGGGGAGGATTCCGCTTGCACAGGCGGTTTTATATGTCGCCTGCGCGCCCAAATCGAACAGCGCGGTGGTGGCGGTGGACGCGGCGCTTGAATATGTTCGCCAGTCGGGAGGGCCGCAACAGCCACCGGCGCACTTAAGGGATTCGTCATATTCGGACGCAAAAAAAATGGGTCACGGAAAAGGGTACAAATACCCGCATGATTTTCCCGACCATTGGGTTCAGCAAAGCTATTTGCCGGATGGGATGGAGGGGATCAAGTTTTACACTCCGTCCAAAAACGGGCGTGAGGCGACTTTTGAGCAGAAGTTGAGGGAAATCAAAAAAGGAACAAAAGATTAAAACCACGAAAGGCACGAAAGGGGAGCAAATATTTTTTCTTCCCTTTTTATTCGCGTCCTTCGCGGCTTCGCGTGAGACAAATTAAATCATGAAAAGTAAATTTCCGATTGACCGCGCGATTAAAATTCTCGAGCGCGAGATAAAAAAATACAAGGTGCCGATTGTCGGTCATTTTTCCACCTCGCCGTTCAAGGTTCTTATTTCAACACTTCTGTCGCTAAGAACGAAAGACGCGACTACGGAGCAGGCCTGTACCCGCCTTTTTGCCGAGGCGGACACGCCGCAAAAGATTTTGTCCCTGCCGACCTCGCGGATTGAAAAGCTAATTTACCCGGTCGGTTTTTACAAGGTAAAGGCCGAGACCTTGCACCATGTTTGTAATGAGTTAATAGAGAAGCACAACGGCGAGGTTCCGTCCGATTTGGACACGCTTCTGAAGATGAGGGGGGTTGGGCGAAAAACGGCCAACCTTGTGGTGACAGTAGGGTTTAACCTTCCCGGCATTTGCGTGGACGTTCACGTGCACCGAATTTCAAACAGGTGGGGGTGTATAAGAACCGCGGACCCGGAAAAAACGGAGTTTCAGTTGCGCAAGATTTTGCCGCAAAAATATTGGATAAGGTACAACGACCTTTTGGTGACGTACGGGCAGAACGTCTGCCTCCCCGTCTCGCCGCACTGCTCCAAATGCCCCCTCTCCGCCTTCTGCCCCAAACTCGGCGTTGGCAGGAGCAGATAATTGGGATTTATCGAATTTTTACGATGTGTTACCATTTACGAACAATGAAACGTTTGATGGGGGTTCTTAAACTGAAATGAAGAGGCCTCTTAAATTAAAACCACGTGTTAAAAAAAACATAACGCGAAAGTTGTGAAAATTACGTCCTTAAAAAAAATGTCTAAACGAAAAGCAGTTTGGCCGAAACAAGACATTTTTTCTTTCCGAAAAAATTCAAAAAAGCCGCGACTTCTAGACCTCTTTTGTTGCGCCGGTGGAGCAGGCATGGGATACCATCAGGCAGGCTTCGAAGTTGTGGGCGTTGATATTGATTTTCAGCCAAACTATCCCTTCACTTTTATACAGTCCGACGCACTTATGCTTGATAGGGAATTCATCGAATCATTCGATGCAATCCATGCCTCGCCGCCCTGTCAGTCGTATTCGGTTCTCGCAAAGCGGAATGGCAATGGTCATGAATGGCCGCGCCTAGTGGAGCCAGTTCGTAAAATGCTTATAAGGTCAGGGCTACCTTATGTGATAGAAAATGTAGTTGGCGCTCCTTTGCATAATCCAATTTTATTGTGCGGAACAATGTTTCCAAAGCTTCGAATTATCCGGCACAGATTATTTGAGGCCAATTTTTTAATATTGACCCATCCTCATGGAAAGCATCCGTTGGTGCATACTTTTGACAAAAGAAAATCTCATTACGGAAAAACAGACGAGAGAAAAGATTTTGTAATGGTAACCGGTGGCGGTAATTGTTCGGTCGCTGCGGCGCGTACGGCAATGGGGATTGATTGGATGAACAAGAAGGAGCTAAACGAGTCTATTCCACCCGCCTACACGAGATTAATCGGCGAACAGTTGTTGCGGCACATATCTTCCAAAGGTTGGGAAGAGAACCATTTGCCAAGGACTCAAAATGCGTAAGCTGGGCTCAAAAGAGAGAAAAGGATAAAAACCTCGGAGGCAAAGCCGAACTGTCAAATCTTCGCGCTTTATGTTCCACCTGTAATCAGGGAGCGAAAAACATTACCTCTGAAAAACCGACTTGGGTTTGGCTATTGTCTCAAATTCGGCGGGCAAACCAAGACGACCAACGCGCCGCGTTGGCTTGGCTTAAGAAGAAATTTTGGGATAAATCTTCCAAAGGGTAATCCTAACGCCCCCTCTCCGCCTTCTGCCCCAAAATAGGAGTGATGAGACATAGATAGACTCGTGATTGGTAGAGGCGACACTCCCGTCGCCTTTTTATTTGGAAGGCAGATATAATAGATATACAATATATCTGATATTTGTTTTTATGGAGGCATTATGAGTTCTACGCAAATGATTTTAAGGATTGACGAAAAAGTTAAGGGAAGGCTGGACAGGCTCGCGCGCATGGAGGGAAAGACCACCAGCAAAATGCTAAGGGAGCTGATCAAGCAGTATATCGAGGAGCGCGACATCGCCCCGTATATCGACGGCCTTTGGGACAAAATAGGGGCAAAATTGTCGGCGAAGGGCGCGACCGCGGAAGGTGTCGGGGAAGCCGTAAAAACCGTGCGCTCCAGGCGCAAATGAGGGTCGTCGTTGACACAAACATATTCGTCTCCTCATTCTTTGGCGGGAAACCGAGGAAAATAATAGACCTTTGGAAAATCGGTGAAATAACATTGTGCGTCTCCTCGCCGATTTTGAAAGTGGCCTAAAGTTAGTTGAAATTTAAGTATGACCTCACCTGCTAAAATGTTTTTATAGAAGAAACAATCAAAGCAAGGAGGTCATGTGAAGAGAGTAACCGAAGTAGTGATGAAGGGCAAGCCGGGGATGCTGGA
>JACQEX010000050.1 GCA_016200345.1 Nitrospinota bacterium | reverse complement strand
TTCCGTAGTGGACGAGGTGCCATTCGTTTGCCATTCCGTCCTTTGCGGAGTACTGGCACATCGGCGAGACGAAAATCCGGTTGCGTACCCACAAGTCCCTAAATCGAATCGGCGAAAAAAGCCTCATAAAAACTCCTCCTCCGCTTTGAGGCTCCATTCTATCCGTTATCGCAAAATTTTAAAAGGAATCGCCGGTGTATACATGTATCGTTACATGTGGTAGAGTGGAGCCGTGATAAGGAGTTTTAAGGATAAAAATACGAGGTCAATTTTTGAAAGGGACGTCGTTAGGCGGTTCCAGAAAAATATCTCCCAAAGGGCTTTCGTGAAACTAATAATGATTGACGCCGCCGAACGGATTGAGGATTTACGGCTTCCGCCGGGCAACCGCCTTGAGGCTTTGGTCGGGTCAAGGAAGGGGCAACACAGCATCAGGATAAACGACAAATGGCGGGTCTGTTTTCGCTGGGAGGGCGGAGACGCGTTTGACGTAGAAATTTGTGACTATCATTAACGGAGGTTTTTTATGAAGGCGAGAAAACTTTCCCCCGTGCATCCGGGGGAAATTCTTTTGTCCGAGTTCTTGGCGCCGATGGGGATAAGCCAGCGCAAGCTGGCCGAGGAGATAGCCGTGCCGCCGCGCAGGGTGAACGAAATAGTGCTTGGCAAACGCGGGGTAAGCGCCGATACCGCCTTGCGGCTGGCCCGTTATTTCGGGATGTCCGCCGGCTTTTGGCTAAACATACAAAAACGCTACGAAATGGATGTTGCCACAGACAAGGCGGGCGACAAAATAATCCGCGAGGTCAAAACGCGCCAAGCCGCCTAGCGTGGCGTTCCACTAAAAGAATTACGTTATGGTAGCTTTCGACAACCTTTATCGAGTGGCCTGCTTTATCTCTCTGACCTAGAACATACAAGTGCAAACCATTTACTGCGGCGGGCTTTTCGGCAACCTTCATCAGGTAGCAGTAATGCACGCTCTGACTTGGATGGCGGAAGTATACGGTCGTTTACTGCGGCCTGCCTTGCGCCCTGCCTTCGTCAACCCTCATACAGTCTCAAACTGCTCGCTCTGATTCACATTTTAAAGTCTCAACCATTCACTGCGGGCGCAGAAACAGGATGAATCCCGTTGCTACCGATTCGGGTTGGTGCATGCACCGCCTGTAAAGGAGATAATGGGACGCTCCGCCAGCGGCTACAGCTTTGCGAGCATGTCCCGGGCGGCGGTCATCGCCGGGTTTAGCTCCAGGCACTTCTTGAAGAATTCCGCCGCCTTCGCGCTGGTTCCCTTTCGATGCCACATCATCGCAAGGTTGAAATACACGCCCGGATCCTTGGCGTCTATTTTTAGGGCGCGGTTGTAGGACTGCTCCGCCTCCTCGAACCGCCCCGCCCTGCTAAGGGCGATGCCTATACGGTTGTAAATCGTAAGAAACTCCGGTGACATCTTTTGCGCCATGTTGAAAAACCTAAGCGCCTCGTCGATCATGTTTTTTTCCAAAAACACGTTGCCAACGTCCATTATCTGCCTCACGTTTTGCGGCTCCAGCGCAATCGCCCTGCCGAACTCCTCCGTGGCCGGCCCCGCGCCCCCCTTGCCGAACTCGGCGAGTCCGATTAGATAAAACGTCCTTGCGTCGTCCGGGTGGATCTCGTTCCCCTTGCGAAGCACGCGTAGGGCGGTCTCGTAATCCTCCAGCCCCACAAGCGCCTCCCCCATCTTCAGGTATCCGTCGAAAAAATGCGGGTCCTCCCTCAACGAAAGCCGCAACTCATCCTTGGCCTCGGCGAACTTGTCGTCCTCCAGCAGGGCGCACGCCTTGTTGTAATGAAACATGACCCCCGCCATCTGGCTCGTCTGGCTGACCTCCACCTTCCCGGCCTGCATGAGCTCGAGGGCCGCCTTTTCAAAATCGTTCAGGTTCACCGGCAGGGGGAAGAACCTCCCCGTCATGTTTCGTTTTTCGTAGCTGTGCTTGTAAACCTCGTGCGATTTCGAAAAGACCATTATCGGGGTGTTAATAAACCTGCGGCTGTCGAGGAGCCTTCCCAAAAATACGTCGCTCTCGTCGGTGTCGCCCTTTATCAATATGCAATGGGTGTTGGAAAGCTCCAGTTTTTGCCACGCCGCGTCTCCGTCCGGCATTTCCATGACGGACGTAATATGTTTTTCGTACAGCCACCCTTTGAACTGCTTCATCTCCGGCGGGGTGAAGCCGACCACCATGAATTTGTCCTTCTCGTGCTTGGAAAATATTTTTTCCTCGGGCGTCATCAGGCCGCCGCGTCGTCGTGCGGAAGTCTGTTGACCAGCACCCCTGCGGCCCTCACGAGCCGGTCGTTAAACACATACCCGGCCCGCACGACCTCCGTCACCGAGTTGTCCGGCTTGGTCTCGTCGCAGACCATCGAAAAAGCCTCGTGCAACTGCGGGTTGAACTGCTCCCCCTTCGCGCCGGTTTTTTTGACGCCGAACTTTGAGAGGGTTTTTAGCATTCCTTCCAAGACCATCACGACCCCCTTGCGCATCGGGTCCCCCTCCGGCGCGTGGCTTAGGGCAAGCTCCAGGTTGTCCACCACGTCGAGCAATTCCCGCACCAGGTTGAACGAGGCGTACGCGACGTCCTCCTGCTTTTGTTTCTCAAGGCGCCTTCGGATGTTCTCAAAATCGGCGCGTTGCAAAAGCATGTCGTGCTTTAGTTTTTCAAGCTCCGCCTCCGCGCCGTTTTTTTCCTCGGCGGACGGAGCCTCTCCCTCGTTCTTATCGGTCTCTTTTTCCATGCTTTCTTTTATAGAACCTCCACGCCGCCTATCATAACAAAATTCACCCTGTTGGTGGAAAATACCGCATCCACCGGGTTGCTTAATGAAGACCACCCGACCGCGATAATATCAGCGTTTTTCCCTTTCTCAATCCCCCCGCAATTTAGCCCGAGCGCTTTGGCGCCGTTTATGGTCGCGCACTCCAAAAGGTCTTTGCGGGAAATGTTCGGGAAAAATTTCTCGGCCGCCCGCAGTTCGTCCAGCATGGAGAGCGACGAGTTGCTGGCAAGCGAGTCCGTGCCAAGCGCCGGGTTAAGCCCGAGGTCGAACAAATCCTTTAGCGGCATGACTTTTTTTCTGCCGAACCACGCGGACGAGCCGGGGCAAAAAACGGGAACGACCCTTCTTTTTATAAGAATCTCCCTGTCGTCGGAATCAATTTGGTTGAGGTGCACGGCCAAGGCGCCGTCCAACACCCCGTAATTTTCCAAAAGTTGGACGGGCGAGACGTTTCTTGCGCCAATCGCGCCGGGGTAGCCCCTCTTGACAAGAAGGTCGGCCAGCGCCCCATTCCCGTTTCTTATGTACTCGTCCTCCTCGGGCGACTCCGCCAGATGCACAGTGAACGGCATGGAATCTTCGAGCGCAAACGCCTTCAACTTTTTGAAAAGTTCGCCCGAGACGGTGTAAGGTGCGTGCGGCGATACCCCGGTTGCACGGCGCGATTTTTTATATGCGGCAATAGTGTCTCGCGCCTTTTTGGCGGATTCCTCCGCCTTCTCCTCGACCGGCTCGATGAACTCGGCAAACGCCACGCCGGTTAGCGGGGAGTCGGCCAACGCCAGCGCGTATTTTACGTCGTTTGAAATGTCACCTACGGCGGTCGTGCCGGTCTCAATCATTTCCCTGGTCCCGGCGCGGAACCCTTGCATAATCTCCTCCTCCGACTGCGAGTAGTGGAGCGAGATGATTTTTCTTATCCAATCAACGAACGGAGGCCCGGGAAGTATCTTTCCCCTCAGCGCGGAAAACTGGAGGTGGCAGTGCGCGTTGACAAACCCCGGCAGAACCACCTGTTCGGACAGGTCAATAAAGTTATTAAAATCACTCTCGTTAAACTCGGAAATTTGTCCGACCGCAGTTATTTTCCCGTCCTCAATCGCAATTCCCCGGTTTGGCATAGGGGCCGAAACGACCGGATAAACCAGCCCGGCTTTTATGAGCGTCTTCATACGCGGGATATTATACCGTCCTCGGAGGCTTGTCATTCAAATGGCGCGTCTTTGTTATTTGCGCCGTAGAGGGGTCAGACAGTCCTTCTCCCTCTACTTGGACATGTATTCGCGGATTTGCTGTCCGTTCTTCGACTTTACCACCGCCCCTTGGTTCATGGATGGCGCGCCCTTGGTCGCGGCGCCGAACGGGTCGTAACCGGCCAGCAGGTGCAAAACCGTCCCGTCCGGATATCTCGCCTCGAACGGCATGGTCGTCCCCTTTTGCGCGGAAAATTGCACGGTGAAAAACCATGCGCCGACCCCCGCGCCGACCGGCGGAGTCGTGCTGGTCACGAAGGCGTTGCCGTCAGCCGACGGCTTGAAATAAACGCTCGTCGGCGACGTGCCGACCGCGCTCGTAACGTCGCACCTTACGCTGTAGGCCATGCCGGACGACGACACGGTGGCGCATGTTACGGACAGCGGGGAGGTGGGTTTTATGGCCGATGCGGGCCGGGCCTGCGCGAGCAGAAGAACGGCGAAAAAGAACACGCCGAATTTAAGGGCGCCGCGTTTTTTTAGGATTCCGACGATGCGGATATTGCCTTCTCCTTTTTCGACTCGGATTTTGTCTCGGCCTTTGTTTCCGTCTTGGCCTCGCCCTTCGACTCGCCTTTGGCGTCCGACTTTTTTCCCGTGCCGGCGGAGCCGGATTTCGGGTAGTCCGTCTTGTACCAGCCCGTGCCTTTAAGCTGGAAGGAGCCGAGGGACATGATGCGTTTCATCACCTTGCCGCACTTGGGGCACTTGGGGGATTTCTTTTCCGAAATGCCGTGCGTGATTTCCTTCACCACCTTGCATTTGTCGCACGCGTATTCATAAATGGGCATCTTGCAAAACTCCTTTAAGCGGTTGCCGAATTGTTTTCCTGCACCGATAATACCACAGTCAGGAGTCAGGAGTCAGGAGTCAGGAGAAATCCTACATCATTCTGTATTCTTACTTCTGGATTCTGGATTCAGTTTTAAATCGCGCCCCAGGATTTTAGCTGTTCCATCGCCTTGTCTGCCATGGCGGGAACCGAGGCGGAGACCTCCGGGGAAAGCTCCTCCCCCCACGAGCCGTATTCCTTCGGCTCCACGCCGATGATGACAACCTCCGGGACGTTTTGCCCCGAAAGGCGCAGTATGGAGAGCGCGTCCAGAACGCCCATCTCGTGCGACGAGGCCTTGCGCGGGATTTTTGACTTGAACTCCTCGGAGTCGAATTTGTAAACCGTCCCCGGCGCGTTGTCCAGCCGCACCGCGTCGAGCACAATCAGCTTCTCCGCCTCGGAAATTATTCCCATGGTGTGGTATATGGTGGTGCCCACGTCAACGAGGCGGATGTTCCCCGGCAGTCCGCGCGTCTGCAAAAGCTCAAGAGCGCGAACACCGGCCCCGTCGTCCTTAAGCAGGATGTTTCCTATCCCAAGGACGGAGAACGAGGCGTTTATCTCCGCCTCTTGGAGGGCATCAGTTTGATTCCGCTTATTATCGCCATGATGTCGGCCCTTCCAAGTTTGACGGTCTTCCATATCTGCAAATAAACGTGCAACAAAACGCCGCTGACTATTATCCATAGCGTAAGGTGGTGCACGAACCGCACGCCGGTCAGTCCGCCGAAAAGCCAGAGCGTCCAGTTGGTCAATAAATGTAGCGTGGAGGCCCAAAGCCCGATGGAGCCGGACGAAAGCTCTATGCCGGGCGCGTATAGCGCAAAGCCGGTGAACAACTGCGCCGCGAGAATCATGTGGAGGGCGAAAAACGTCAGGCCGTCAAACGGATCCACCCAGCGCGAGTCGTCGTGCTTTCCCTTCAGCGTCCAGTAAAAGCGCAGGGTGCCT
>JACQEX010000049.1 GCA_016200345.1 Nitrospinota bacterium | reverse complement strand
TTTACGGCATGCAGACCAAGCGGTATCAACATCTGGATCGCCATTATTCGGCTGTCCAATCCCTCCAGCATCCCCGGCCTGCCCTTCATCACTACTTCGGTTACTCTCTTCACATGACCTCCTTGCTTTGATTGTTTCTTCTATAAAAACATTTTAGCAGGTGAGGTCATACTTAAATTTCAACTAACTTTAGGCCACTTTCTTTTCGTTATGAGGACTTCAGTTTTAAAAATAAGGTCACTTTAACCAAAGTTGAAATAGACAAAGCTTTTCGATTTGCAGACCAAACTGGTTTGCTGAAAATATTCAAAAATAAAAAGATAAAGAATGTTCTTGATTACGTCATAGGGGTGGAAGTTGGCTTGGATAGCAACGGAAGAAAAAACAGGGGTGGTACCATAATGGAGCGGATCGTCGAAGACTTGCTTAAGCCGGTTTGCAAGCGGAATGGGATCGTCTATATGAAACAGGCCACAGCGGGTCAGATCAAAAATGAATGGGGTATAAACTTACGCGTTGACAAGTCCAGTAGACGTTTTGACTTTGCCGTTAAAAAATCCAATAAGTTATGCCTCATTGAGACTAATTATTATGGTGGAGGAGGCTCTAAACTTAAGGCCACCGCAGGTGAATACAAGTCCCTCTATGATTATCTTTCTCTTGATGGTCACGCATTCATATGGGTAACCGATGGCGACGGTTGGAACAGCACTTTGCGCCCCCTTGAAGAGACATATGGGCATATTGATTACACCATAAATCTAAACATGGTTTGCAAAGGACTACTGGAAGCAATTTTAAACAGGGTTCTTTAAGCCGATAGTTCAAGTAAATTAATTTCTCTAGCTCAAAAGTATTTCAGAATAAACAAATATTATGGTATTATATTTTTCATACTTCTTTGAAATATGGTGGGTGGCGCGACCCGATCATCCAAGGGATAAAGATGAAAACCATCTTGTGCGCTATTTAAAGGGGGCTCGGAAATGAAAATGTTAACACTGGCTGAATTTGCAAAAATATACCCGTTGGTTAGGCCGAATTTCGGAAGTAGTCCCGTTGAGGCCTTTCACGATGATTGCGGCGGATTTTCAATCTGCGCTATGGTCAGAGGGGAGCTATCTTTTTTTATCACAGATGATGACGGCGTGATAAGGGCGGCACCGGACCATCAGAACCGGAATTGGTTGACAATTTACAGATAATGGATCTGGGATTAGAGGCCAGAAGTTTTTCAGATGAAAAGTTTGCCTTTGGCGCCGCGCTACTTCCACCTGCGCGTTTTCTTTTGCCGATTTTTCCTTCATAATGTCCAAAGGATCTCGGCCCTCGGACGCTCCTTTCAGGCGGTTAAGGCGCGAGTGCGTTTTCTTCCGGATGACAAATTGTTTACATTCGTTTTTTTTGCCGGACGAATTGACTTTAAAGCCGTCCCCAATGCGTCCTTGGCCGTTTCCAATTCGTAGTGGGATTGCAGATTCATCCAAAAGCCAGGGGTAGTACCAAAATAGGCCGCGAGCCTCAACGCCGTGTCGGTTGTTACAACGCGCTTTCCGTGAATAATCTCGTTTATTCTGCCGGGTGGAATTTTAATGGCCCGTCCGAGGGCATTTTGGGTGATTCCAGCCGGTTCCATAAATTCTTCCGACAATATTTCCCCGGGGGTAATCGGAGCCATATTTTTTGCCATAATTCGTCCTTTCATAATTAATGATAATCAACAATTTCCACGTCGTATGCGTTGCCTTCCAACCATCGAAAACATAGGCGATACTGGTCGTTAACACGGATGCTGTGCCAACCCATTCTGTTTCCTTTCAGTGACTCCAACCTGTTGTCGGCCGGAAAACAGGCAATCTTTTCGAATCCTGGCTACTTCAACTCGGGTTTGAGGTATTTGCCGGTGTAAGAGAATTTTACCTTCGCCACCTGTTCCGGGGTGCCGGTGGCGAGAATTGTGCCGCCCTTGTCGCCCCCTTCGGGGCCGAGGTCAATAATCCAGTCGGCGGTTTTAATAACGTCCAAGTTGTGCTCGATTACAAGCACGGTGTTTCCGGCCTCCACCAAGCGTCCTAAAACCTCCAACAATTTTCTAATGTCCTCGAAATGGAGCCCGGTGGTCGGCTCGTCCAAAATATAAATAGTCCTGCCGGTGCCGCGCTTGGTCAGCTCGCGCGAGAGTTTCACCCTCTGCGCCTCGCCGCCGGAAAGCGTTGTGGCCGCCTGCCCGAGCCGTATATAGCCAAGCCCCACGTCGAAAAGCGTCTGTAGTTTTGATTTGACCGACGGGATTGCGCCGAAAAATTCCAACGCCTCCTCCACCGGCATGTCCAACGCCTCGGCGATGGTCTTCCCCTTAAAAAGAACGTCCAGCGTCTCGCGGTTGAACCGTTTTCCCTTGCAGACCTCGCAGGTCACGTACACGTCCGGCAGAAAGTGCATTTCTATCCGTATTATGCCGTCCCCTTTGCACGCCTCGCACCGCCCGCCTTTGACGTTGAAAGAAAAACGGCCCGGCTTGTAACCCCTTTTTTTAGACTCCGGCACCTGAGTGTAGATGTCGCGTATGTGCGTAAAAAGCCCGGTGTAAGTCGCGGGGTTGGAGCGCGGCGTCCGCCCAATCGGGGACTGGTCAATGTCAATAACCTTGTCGACAAACTCTAGGCCCTTAATCGTCTTGAATTTTCCCGGCAGGTCGCCGGACTCGAAAAAGTGTCTGTGGAGCGCCTTGTAGAGGATGTCTATTATCAGCGTGCTTTTGCCGGAACCGGACACTCCGGTGACGCAGGTGAACGTCCCGAGCGGAATTTCGACGTCCACGTTCTTTAAATTATTTTGCCCCGCCCCTTGTATGCTGATTGAAAGCCCGTTTCCTTGGCTCCTTTTTTTCGGCGTGGGAATGGATAATTGCCTGCTTAGATATTTTCCCGTCACGGACTTGGGGTTTGCCCGAACCTCCGCCGGGGTTCCCTCCGCGACGATGTAGCCGCCGTGGACGCCCGCGCCAGGCCCCAGGTCCACGACGTAATCGGCGGCGTTTATCGTGTCCTTGTCGTGCTCCACCACTATCACGGTGTTGCCTATGTCACGCAACTTGGTAAGGGTGGAGAGAAGCCTTTCGTTGTCCCTTTGGTGAAGCCCGATGCTCGGCTCGTCCAGTATGTACAGCACCCCGACAAGCGCGGAGCCAATTTGCGTGGCAAGCCTTATCCTTTGCCCCTCGCCGCCGGAAAGCGTCGCCGAGGTCCTGTCCAACGCCAGATATTCCAAACCGACGTTTTGCATAAAGCCTAGCCGCTCGTTTATTTCCCTGATTAATCTGGCGGCAATCTTTTGTTGTTGCGCGGTGAGGGAGAGGTTCCCAAAAAATTCCACCGCCTCCGCTATGGAAAGGCGCGTGGCGTCCACGATGTTTTTATCGCAGACTTTTACGGCAAGCGCCTCGGGCCTCAGCCGCGCCCCGTGGCAAACTCCGCACGGGTCGGTTTTCATAAAGCTTTCTATCTCCTCGCGCGCCCATTCGGAATCGGTTTCCTTGTACCTTCTCTCCAGGCTCGGAATCACGCCCTCGTACTCGCCCACGCACTGGGCCTTGTGTCCGCCGCGAGAATAGTTGAATTTAACCTCGTCGTCCCCGGTTCCGTGCAGGATGGCGTGCCGGACGTCTTTTTTTAACTCTGACCATTTTGTCTTTTCAAAATCAAAACCAAAATGTCCGGCAAGCGACTCGAGCGTCCCGGAAAAATAAGGCGAGAACTTGTCGCCCCAGGGTTTTATCGCCCCCTGTGCCAATGAAAGTCTGCCGTTCGGAACGACCAGCTCCTCGCTTACGGTCATTTTTACGCCGAGACCCGTGCAGTGGGGGCAGGCTCCGTGCGGATTGTTGAAGCTGAACATTCGCGGCTCGACCGCCGGGTAGGAGATGCCGCAATGAACGCAGGCGAATTTTTGGCTGAAATGCCTGTCGTGCTTTTCCCCCTCCACGGTGACGATCATAAACCCCTCCCCCATTTGCAGGGCAAGCTCGGCAGAGTCGGCCATGCGCCGCTCCAACCCCGGCTTGATTGCAAGTCGGTCTATAACCACGTCAATGGAGTGTTTGAATTTTTTATCAAGGGTAATCTCCTCGTCCAACTGGCGCATTTGACCGTCCACGCGCGCGCGGACAAACCCCTTCGCCTTCAGGTCGGCAAGGTCCTTTTTATATTCCCCTTTCCGATCTTTAACGTAGGGGGCGAGGATGTGTAGCTTAGTCCCCTCTTTTAACGTCATAAGCTGGTCTACGATTTGTGAGACGGTTTGGGACTCGATCGGCCTGGAGCAGTTGTAACAATGCACGGTGCCGATGCGGGCGAAAAGAACGCGAAGGTAATCGTATATCTCCGTCACGGTGCCGACGGTGGAGCGCGGGTTTTTGCTGGTGGTTTTTTGCTCGATTGAGATGGCGGGTGAAAGCCCCTCAATCAGGTCAACCTCCGGTTTTTCCATCTGTTCCAAAAACTGTCTGGCGTAGGCGGAAAGTGATTCGACGTATCTCCTTTGCCCCTCGGCGTAAATGGTGTCGAACGCAAGCGACGATTTGCCGCTACCGGAAAGCCCCGTAAAAACGATAAGTTTGTCGCGGGGAAGCTCCAAATCTATGTTTTTTAAATTGTGCTCTTTGGCGCCTTTGATGATTATTTTGCCGTGCTTCATCGCACTCATTTTACATGAGATATAAACCCCGACCGAACGAATTTTTGTGGAATTTATTGACTTTTGGGGGATTTTTGTTAGACTCAAACGATGTTTAAGTTGATATTCTCGTATTTTTCAGGCACCACACTTAAACTTAGCGAGCGCCCTCTAAAGTAACACCCAGCCTGTCACACCGGGCGTAGCCGCGTTTTATTTTTTAATAGGTAATTTATTTTGCCCCGTTGAGGTTCGTATTTTTTCATCGGTGGTTTTAACGTTTTTCGAAACATTTTAATGAAAGGGGGTGGCAGGTTACTGGGCTTAGGGTGGTTTAACGCTTAGGTAAATTTATTGGAGGTATTTGTATCATGCGATTTATCAGTTCATTAGTCGTGTCATTTGTCGTAGCCCTTGGGTTGTCGTCGGCGGTTCCCGCTTATGCGGACGAATTTCGCGGAGCCCACATGGATGAAACAAAGTTGTCACCCATTGGCACTCCAAGCGGTCTACCGGCAGACGCAAGAATCCATTGCGACGCCGGAATAGAGGCATGGAGAACCCACGACAACGCCGGCGCAGAAACGCACTTTGCGGACGCAGTCAAAGGAGCCCCGGAAAACGGAACATTGCATTACAACTACGGACTTGCCCTTCATTTGAACGGCAACCATTCAGCGGCCAAAGCTCAATTCGAGGCGGCCAGGAAATATGCGGGAGAAAACAGGGCAATTAAAAGCTCCGCCCTGTTAAAGCACCATCTCGACGGCTCCCCGATGTGAGTTACCGCGCCAAAATTTTTTGCGTTCAATTGGATTTGATATAACAGATTGATAACACGGGTGAAATTACAAATCACCCGTGTTGCATTACCTACAATTTATCCCGCCCCATTTTATTAGGCGAAATTCGGACGAAAAATGGCGCCGTCACATTTCACCTTTTTTTTCGATTTTTACATTACAATTCTTATGCTAGTATAGCCCGCGTAATTTTTATTTGGAGGTGGTATGGCAGAAAGGGTGAATTGTAGAATTTTTGTTTAATCATCAAAATTGGCGTCTTAAACATATTTTTTAAAGGAGATTTTTTAATGCGTTTCTTGAAATCATCATTGTTGGCAATATTTGCTTTTTCCACCCTGGCCATCGTCGCCCCCGCGTTTGCGGATTCGTTCGAGGAGCCGGAAGAGAACGTAAACGTTCCGATGTCCACCCCGACCGGTCTCCCCCCGGCCGCAAGGGATCACAATAACGCCGGTTTGGAGGCTTGGAAAAACGGCAACAAGGCGGAGGCAAAGTCCCATTTCGCGGATGCCGTAAAAGCCGCGCCCAACTCGGCTGATTTGCACTACAATCTCGGCCTTGCCTACCATGTCGCGGGCGACCATGCGAAGGCAACCGAGGAGTTCAAGCTTGCATATAGCAATGCGGGCGACAACAGGCTCATCAAGAGCGCGAAGCTTACCAAACAGCACCTCAAAAAGTAGCTCTTTCCAAGCCTAGACTTTACAACCCGCCTTATGGAAATCATAAGGCGGGTTTTTTTCTCCCTGTCTGACTCATTTCTCCTTCGGAAATTTAATCTCCTCCCAATGATCCTCGTACCATTGCATATAATAGTTGTGCAGATGGTCGCTGTACCTTGCCGTGGCCTCGTCGGGAGAGTCCATATTTTGAATTGTCAATTCAATTCCCTTTAGATAATTGTCCTCATAAAGCTCCCGCAGTTTCGGGTGCATTTTGTCCAGCGTTTCGGGGTGTTCCAAAACCTTGCGCGCCTCCTCGGCCGCGATAACCATTTGCTGGCGAAGGTAAACTCTCTCCTCGTTGGTCGGCATCCCTTTAGGGCCGATTGATTTGGCGACCCTCAAATACTCCTTGTCCGCCTTGAAGGAATTATAATAGTGCTTCATTACCACCATGTCATCTTTGGTCCAGCCCTTAAACTGCCCCGAATAGCAGGAGAGGCCGGTTAAAACATATAACAGGATAAGAACGGTTCCAAGTCTTCCCATGGCTTAATTTTACGCCAGCAAACCACGAGAAAGTAACAAAAACTGGTGGATGAACCTGTAATATCGCGGAAATTTTCCAATGTGCGGAAAAAGCCAAAGCATTAGGTCGTAAGTATTTGTTAAAGCGTCTTCCTTCTCACTCATATTTTTCCCCCAATTTGCCCGGTGGGTACGCACTCGGTAGGTACGGGCTTTAGCCTGTACATCGGCCTGTCAAGGCCGAAAAAATACCCCCGCCGGGGTGACAGAATGAGAGATTGGCGCTTCGCGCCAAGGTACAGGCCGCAGTAAACGGTCATGAACTTCCGCCATCCAAGTCAGAGCATGCATCACCGCTACTTTGATGAAGGTTGCCGAAAAAAGCCCGCACCTACCAAAACAGCAGGGGGCAAGCCACTGCGACCATAGCCGAAGGCGGAGTAGTGCCGCCGAAACCGCAGGCAACTGATTATTCATCTTA
>JACQEX010000058.1 GCA_016200345.1 Nitrospinota bacterium | reverse complement strand
GGGATAGAACTTTTTGCCCGCTATCGCGGGGAGTGGCGGGTAGTTCTCACTTTTTTACATGCGTCAGCAGGCCCCAATTTCCCCCCTTTCGTGTATTTTCGTGTTTTTCGCGGTTCTTTCCCCGTATTTCTTGGCGGTTATCCAATTTAGTTCAAAAAGAGGTCGCGGAAAAGCGGCGTTCCCGGCGCGACGGCGTACTTTTCAAAATCTGTAACCCCGGCCCCGCGCAGGACTTCCTCGTCAATAAAAAATTTGCCGGTCTCCGCGCGACTGTCCCTCGTTAAAATAACGCGCGCGGCGTCCGCCATTATCGCCGGCTTGCGCGAGGCGCGCAAAACGGCCTCGGGAAAATTAAACTCTATGGCCGCCGTGGCTATAGTCGTCCGGGGCCAAAGGCAGTTGACGGCTATTCCCTCCGCCGAAAACTCCCTCGCCATTCCCAGCGCGCACATGCTCATCCCGTACTTCGATATGGTGTACGCGGCGTGGGGGGCGAACCATTTGGCGTCCATGTTCAACGGCGGCGAAAGCGTTAGGATGTGCGGATTGGTCGAGCGTTTAAGGTGAGGCACGCAAGCCTGCGACGCCAGAAAAGAGGAGCCGGTTATAAAAACCACCTTGTCGCGAAGGCTCATTTCCGCATCTCGTCCAAGGCGGAGACCAGCGCGAAAACCGCGTCGTTATACGGCGTGGGATAGCCGGTCTTTCTCCCCTCCTCGCACACCTTGCCGTTCATGTATTTTATTTCCGTCCTTTTTCCGTGCATGACGTCCTGAAGCGTGGACGGGGTCACGTCCCCCCCTTTGCGTGTGTTCACGATGTATTTGTCCACCAGCGAACGGTTTACGTTTATCCCAAGCTCGTCCGCCACGCCGACAAGCTCCTCCATCAACGACCGCGCTAGATCCGCCGTCGGCGCGTGGTCCAGCACCTTGTGAACGGTGCCGCGCGTAAGGGCGCAAACGCCGTTGAAACCGACGTTCCACATAAGCTTGTCCCACTTCGCGCCGACGATGTCGGGCGAGACGGCGCACGGGATTCCGGCGTCCTCGAAAGTTTTTTGAATTTTTAGGACTCTTTCGGATTGCGAGCCGTCGGCCTCGCCGATGGTTACGACCCCCCTTGCGGTGTGCCTTATTCTCCCCGGCGCGGAAACCGCGGAGCCTATGAATGCTATTCCGCCGACTATGCGCGAGGGTTCCACGACGGCGGCCATTTCCTTGTCGGCGTCGAGGCCGTTTTGAAGCGAGATTACGACGGTTTCGTTTTCCACCTGCCCGGCAATCGCGCCCAGCGCGTCTGCGGTGTCTCCCCTCTTTACGCAGACGAGAACCAAATCAACGCCGCCCATCCGCTCAAAGTGCTCAGAGGAGCCCGCGGGACGGACGGTAAAATCTCCGTTGAAACTTTCCACCACCAGCCCATCGCGTTTAATCGAGGCCAGATGTTCGCCGCGAGCGACGAAATATACCTCGTGTCCTGCCATGGAAAGCTTGGCGCCATAATATCCACCCACGGCCCCCGCTCCTACAACAACCACGCGCATAATGGGGGAAATTATACCACGCCGGGGAACTTCACCCACCCATTCGACCACCCATAAATCTATAACCCCCCGTTTGGCAAATTTGGTAGACTGGGCTGGGTTGGTCGTTGAATAATTCTTGATAACAACGCAACGGATGAGGATGGAATCGGCAAATGAGCTCTGTTGAGGCGCAACAAAACGCCGCTGACACCGCCAGCAAGGCGGGCCAGGCGTTGGAGTCAATTCTAACCGTAGGGGATATTTTATCCATCGAATGGGCGGGAAAAAAATACAACACCCATTTTCGCGGCTTAAAGAAGCCTCCAAACATTAACAAGGGGCTTTCGACGGAATTAAAACGGATCACCGGTAGCGCCAACTCCACGGGAGAGTTCTTCATCCTTGTTGACGTTCCGGTGAGCGAAGGCAAGGGGGTGCTTCCGGAGTTCAACTCCACCGTGGCGGTCAGGTTTCTTTACGACGGGATAATATACGGGTTTAAGACGTGGTTTCTTCGCTTTCACAAAAAGGTGTCGCTCATCGCCCTCGAGTATCCGACCTCCGTCGAGAAACGCTCGCTCCGCTCCATAGAGCGCGTAAAGACCGTGATGTGCGTGGACGCCGAGGTCGGCGGAAAATCCCCGAAATTCAACGGCGTAATTTTAGACTTCACCCCGACCGGCGCCAAGGTAGGGTTTGACAAGGACCTCGGTTGCAAGGCGGGGGAAATTATCGCTCTCTCCTCGGTCTTGGCGGACGGCACCGAGGTAAAAAACATCAAGGCGATGGTAAAAAACTCGAAATTGAACGAGGGGAAATATCTCTTCGGCGTGGTTTTCGAGGTTGACTCGTCCGGACAGGCGGACAAGATAAAAAAATATTACGACCTCTGCAGGGGTTGACGGGAAATCATGTTTCAAATCGGAAAAGTCGTCACGTTTGAGATAACGGGTAAAAAACCCAGGGCGCCGATAGTCGGCTGGAAGCTCACCAACAACGTCGGATACCTGATCACGGACCAGTTGGACGACACCTCCGTCCAGCTTAGGCCGGGCGAGGTTCAGATAATCAGCCTGGAGGAAAAGGGGACCTTTTACAGGATTTCGGTAGTATTCATTGACTCGCTTCAAAAAACCGGAATGCTCTTCGTGCTAAAGGGGGACGACGACAACGCGATGATGATGAAAACCCTCCGGCAAAGCGAGAGGTTCCAGTGCGTCATCCCGGCGTCCGTCGGCGGAACGAGCACAAACGGAGAGGTTTTTGTCATCAGCGACCTGAGCCTAACCGGAATCTCGTTTCAAGGCATGAACGCCACCACAATAACGCAGGAAAGTAAAATTGCGCTAACCTTCAACGCGGGCGGCTTGGGCGAGATTAAAAGCCAAAGCGTCAAGGTAATTAGAAATTTGTCCGACGCGAGGCGCACAAAATTTGCCGCGCATTTCGAGGAGATGACGGAGACGAACAAAAAAATCCTCGGGATGTACCTAGATTTGTGCCGAAACTGGATGATGCAGTAATAGAATAACCGAATGGTGATTAAGAAGGTACGGGTTGAGCGCCTTAAGCCCGGGATTTTTATCCACGACTTCGACCAGGGATGGCTTGAAATTCCTTTCATGCGCCGGTCGCTGATGCTGACCGACGACAAAATGATAACGAAAATCCTCGAGCACGGAATTCACGAGGTCTACATAGATACCTCGAAGGGGGACGACATAAGCGACGCCCCGACCGCCGAGGAGGCGAAGGCCATGACCGAAAAGGCCGTCCTCGACATCTCCGGCACGGAACCGGCCAAGGTGGAGGAATCCAGCTTTGTCCAAGAAATTAAAAGGGCCGGCGGCATCAGGAAAGAGGCGCAGACCGTCATAACGAACACCATGGAATCCATAAGAAATGGAAAACAGATTGACCACAGGGTGGTGGACAAGGTGGTTGACGACCTGGTGGACTCCATCTTCAACAATTCAAGCGCCCTGCTCTGCCTGAACCAGATTAGGGACAGGGACGCCTACACATTCCAGCATTCCGTAAGCGTCTGCACGCTGATGACGACTTTTTGCAAGGCGATGAAGTTTAAGAAGGATTTAACCAAGCAGGTCGCCGTGGGGGCGCTTTTGCACGACCTGGGAAAGATGTTCATTCCCAAAGAAATACTCAACAAACCGTCCAAGCTCACCCCTTCGGAGTTCGACGTCATGAAGTCCCACGTCCTGCTGGCGAGGAACGCTTTTAAGAATTACGACGGCATCTCGTCAAGCGCGGAAAACGTGATAATGCAACACCACGAAAAATTCGACGGTAGCGGTTATCCGCACAAGCTGAAGGGGGCGGAGATTAGCAACATCGGCCTCATGGGGGCGATTGTGGACGTTTACGACGCGTTGACCGCCAACAGGTGCTACCACGACGGGATGAGCCCCACCGAGGCGCTTCAAAAAATTTATGAATGGAGCACCTACCATTTTAAAAGGGATTTCGTGGAGCACTTTATCCGAACCCTCGGCGTATACCCCACCGGCACCATCGTGACGCTCTCCAGCGGATTTGTGGCCGTGGTGGTGGAGACATCCACAAAAGGCTCCACAAGGCCGAAGGTGCGCGTGGTGTTCAACTCAAAGTCAAAAACGCCGGTCTCCCCGCATATTGACGTGGATTTGTCGGACGACAACAACATCCCGATTTACGGCGTGATAAAAAACAGCGAACTCCCCGGAACGTGGAACATAGACGCAATCGGCCTGCTTACGAAAAACATCCCCGTCGCCGTCTAAACGGGGGAGAACCACGAAAAACACGAAAATACACGAAAAGGTCGCTGGGACGCGATATAAAATATGGCCCGCTGAGGCGGGGGAGTTTTTTTATGCATTCCATGCGTCAGCAGGACAATACTTCCCCCTTTCGTGTATTTTCGTGTTTTTCGTGGTTGAACTTAGCTTTTAAGGCGGGTTTTGATTCGCCTGATTCGGCGCAGGGACTCGCGTATCCTCCCCAAATCAACTCCACCATCGCGGATCAACGCCTCGAACGTATCCATAAACGCAACGGGGTTTTCGTCGCGCACGAGCAAAACGTCCGCCCCCGCGTTTAACGCCCTCTTTATGCGCTCCCTCATCGTGCCGCCAACCGCCTTCATGTTCAGGTCGTCCGTAACGACAAGCCCCTTAAAGCCCATCTCGCGCCGCAAAAGGTTGGTCAATATTTTTTTCGAGAACGTGGCGCAATTTTTGGCGTCCACCTTTTTATAAAGAACGTGGGCCGACATGAAAAAATCGGCCTTCTCCGCAACCGCCCGTTTAAACGGGACAAGCTCCCTCTCGCGCAAAACGCCGATCTCCGTCTCCACCTCCGGCAATTCCAGATGAGAATCGGCAAAGGTGTCCCCGTGGCCCGGAAAATGTTTGCCGCATGTGAAAAGCCCCGCCGAGCGAAGCCCCTTTATAGCCGACGCGCCGCACTCCGCCGTCACGGCGGGGTCGGACGAAAAAGCGCGGTTGCCGATTACGGGGTTTTGCGCGTTTGTGTGCACGTCCAACACCGGCGCCCACGTTAGGTTAAACCCGGCCGAGCGAACCTTCCTGCCGAGCGACAGATAATTTTTCCGTACCTCCGCAGGCCCCTTTGCGCCGACCTCCATCGCCGGTGGATGCTCGCCGATTAGGTGCCGAAGACGCGAAACGCGCCCCCCCTCCTCGTCCACCGTTATGAAAGGGATAATGCCGGAGGCGCGCAGGCCCTCTTTTTTAATCTTTGCGTTAAATTTTTTAAGCTCCGCTAGGGACGGCGGCACGTTCTCCTTGAAGAAAATCACCCCCCCGGCCTTCCGCTTGCAAACAACCTCCTCCAAAACGGGGTTCCAAGAAAACCCCGGAAAGGAGACAATCAACATCTGCCCGAGATTGACCGGGACCTTAACCGATTTCTTTGCCATCCCTCACCCGGCCAGCGATTTGGAAAGATTGTCGGCAAGGCCTGCGAATATTTTTGCTATCTCGCCGTCTCCAAGGGCAATCGGCTCGCCCCTGTCGCCGGTGTCCACAATTTTCCCCTCCAGCGGAATGCTCCCTAAAAACGGGACGTTGGCCCTCTTGCTCTCTTTTAGTCCGCCCCCCTGGCCAAAAATGTTCGATTCCTTCTTGCAGTGGGGGCAGATGAAATAGCTCATGTTTTCAATGATTCCCAGCACCTTTGTTTCGGTTTGACTAAACATATTTACGGCCCTCTCGGCGTCCTTTAACGCAACGTCCTGCGGGGTCGTTATAACCACCGCGCCCGATATCGGCAGGCTTTGGATTAGCGAAAGTTGCACGTCCCCCGTGCCGGGCGGAAGGTCCATTATCAGGTAATCAAGTTCGCCCCACGACACGTCGTAAAACAACTGCTTCACCAAACGGGCCACAAGCGGCCCGCGCCAGATTAGCGGCGCCCCCTTGTCCAATAAAAGGCCGATGGAAATCACCTTTACGCCAAACCGCTCGATTGGGATGAGCTTCCCCTCGTCGGTGGCCGCGTGCTGTCCGTCCAACCCGAACATCGTCGGTATCGAGGGGCCGTACACGTCCAAGTCCAGCAGTCCGACCTTGGCGCCTTTTTTTGCCAGGGCGACGGCAAGGTTTGCGCTGGCGGTGGATTTCCCAACCCCCCCTTTTCCGCTTGCCACGGGGACGATATGTTTCACCCCCTCGATGGCCTTTTTGGGGGGTGGCTCGGCCTTGGCCTTACCGTGGTCGTGCCCTTCGTGACCGTGGGAGTGCCCCCCCTCCCCGCCCCAACGGACGGTCGGGGCATAGCCTAGCGGTTTAAGGGAGTTTGCAATCCCCTCAACAATGCCCTTTTTTACCGGCTCCTCGGCGTTAAGCCGTTTCATCACGACCTCAATCGCCTCGCCGTCCACGGTGAACTCCTCCACCATGTCGAGGGTTATAATGTCTTTGTCAAAACCGGGGTATATAACCGACCTAAGGGCCAGCATTATCTCTTCTTTTTTATGATCGCTCACCAAACCTCCAAATTTAAAATTCTTCCCTCGGTTGTCATCCCGCACTAGATGCGGGATCCATTTCCCTAATCTTTAGAGGAACTGGTTGCCGGGTCAAGCCTGGCATGACAAAAGATTTTACATTGCTTTTTAGACTTATCCTATTGATTGTACAGACTTAACCCCCGGAACGCGTTCCATGATTTTCTTCTCGATTCCGTTCCTAAGCGTCATCCCCGCGCTTGGGCAACCGGAGCAGGCGCCGCGTAATTTTACCAGCACCACCCCCTCGTTGTTGACCCCGATTAGCTCCACGTCGCCGCCGTCTCGCTTAAGTATCGGCCTGACCTCTTCCAGCGCTTTTTCGACCAATTCCTTCATTTTGCCCGTCCTTCCTTTTTGTCACCCCGGACATGAGCCCCATGAACCGTTTAGACCTTGTAGACTTAAATCAGAGCCTCAAGGTAAATAACTAGCCCAAGGATGCCGACGGGGTCCAGTTCCTTGTAATCCAACTTTTAAACGGCAACTATCCTCGTTTGATTCTGCGTCTTTTCAGGGGGATATTCAATGACTTTTATCCGTCCATAACGGGACTCAACCCAAAATCAAGGGTATTCCAAAATTATTCTATTATGGTACAATCCCCGCTCACTTATAATGGAAGACAATATGAAAATGACAATTACCGAAAGAATTTTGGCCGACCACGCCGGGTTGGAGTCCGTAAAACCGGGCCAGCTCGTCAACTGCAAGGTGGACATAGCCCTCGCAAACGACATCACCGCGCCAATCTCCATCAAGGAGTTCCGCAGAATCGGCGCAAAAAAGGTGTTCGACAAGGAGCGCGTCGTGTTCGTTGCAGACCACTTCGCGCCCAACAAGGACATAGAGTCCGCAATGCAGGTTAAGATGGTGCGCGATTTCTCCGCCGAGTTCGGGATAACAAACTTCTACGACGCCGGCACGATGGGCGTTGAGCACACGCTCCTTCCCGAAAAGGGGTTGGTCGGCCCCGGCGACCTCGTAATCGGCGCCGACAGCCACACCTGCACCTACGGCGCGTTGGGGGCCTTCGCATCCGGCGTGGGAAGCACCGACCTCGCCGCCGCCATGATAACCGGCGAGGCATGGTACAGGGTTCCAGAGACGATGCTTTTCAACCTAAAGGGCAAGCCGCGAAAATGGGTAGGCGGCAAGGACGTAATCCTATACATAATCGGAAAAATCGGCGTGGACGGCGCGCTTTACAAGGCGATGGAATACACCGGCGACATGATAGGCCACCTCACGCAGGACGACAGGTTCACCATCTGCAACATGGCGATAGAGGCCGGCGCAAAGAACGGCATCTTCACCGCCGACGCGGTCACCAAAGAATATGTGAACGGTCGCTTTAAACGCGAGGCGAAGTACTACGCATCCGACCCCGGCGCCAATTACTCGGAAAAATTCGACATAAACGCGGACGACATAGAGCTGATGGTCGCCTTCCCGCACCTCCCCTCAAACACGCGCGGCATCAGCAAGGTCGGGGAGGTTAAGATCGACCAGGTCGTAATCGGCTCCTGCACCAACGGCAGGTACTCGGACCTAAAAGTGACCGCCGAAATCTTGCGCGGCAAAAAAGTCGCCAAGGGCGTGCGGCTCATCGTAATCCCCGCGACTCCGCTTATTTACAAGCAGGCGATGAACGCCGGGTTGTTCGACGTGTTTATGGACGCAAACGCCGTGGTAAGCACCCCCACCTGCGGGCCGTGCCTCGGCGGACACATGGGAATTTTGGCCGAGGGGGAAAAGGCCCTCTCCACCACGAACCGCAACTTTGTCGGGCGCATGGGACACAGGAAGAGCGAGATATACCTCGCCGGCCCCGCCGTCGCCGCCGCCACCGCCATAGCGGGAAAAATCTGCTCCCCGGAGGACGTGCTATGAGCGACAAAATATTGAGGGGCAAGGCGCACATTTTTGGCGACAACATAGACACCGACGCCATCATACCGGCGCGATACATGGTCACCTCCGACCCCGCCGAGCTTGCAAAGCACGTGATGGAGGACGCCGACCCGGATTTTGCCAAGAATGCGAAAAAGGGGGACGTAATCGTCGCGAAGAAAAACTTCGGTTGCGGCTCCAGCAGGGAGCACGCCCCGGTCGCCATCAAAGCCGCGGGGATAAGCTGTGTGATAGCCAAATCCTACGCGAGGATTTTTTACAGAAACTGCTTCAACATGGGGCTTGCGATTTTCGAGTCCGCCGACGCGCCGGACAAAATCCGGCCCGGCGACGAGATAACCGTGGACATGAACACCGGGGAAATCACAAACGTAACCAAAAACGAGAAATACATGGCGGCGCCGATTCCGCCATTCATGCAACAACTAATCGAGGCCGGCGGACTCATGGCGTCCGTCCAAAAAAAGATGGGCCTCGTATCCCCATCGGGCAAATGACATGCCGTTAATAGCGCTTTGCGCCGGAGACGGCATCGGCCCGGAGGTAACCGCGGAGGCGGTAAAAGTCCTAAAGGTCGTTGACGCAAAATACAAGATAGGTTTCGAGTTCGTCGAGGCCCCGGCGGGCGGCGGTGCGTACGACAAGTTCGGCACGCCCCTGCCCCCCGAAAGTTTGGAGAAGGCAAAAAAGGCGGATGCCGTTTTCCTCGGAGCCGTGGGCGGCCCGAAGTGGGAGGGGCTGGATTATTCCGTGCGCCCCGAGCGCGGCCTTTTGGGGCTTCGCTCCGGGCTTGATCTATTTGCCAACATCCGCCCCGCGAAAATGTTCGCACCATTGGTCGGCGCATCCACCCTTAAAAGGGAGTACGTCGAGGGGATAGACATTATTGTTATTCGCGAGCTGACCGGCGACATCTACTTCGGCAAGCCGAGGGGCGTGGAGAAGTACGAAGGCGGTAAACGCGGCGTGAACACGATGGTCTACACCACGCCGGAGATAGAGCGTATCGCGCGGGTCGCGTTCGAAATCGCCCGCAAACGCTCGAAAAAAGTCTGCTCCGTGGACAAGGCCAACGTGCTGGAATGCACCGAGCTTTGGCGCGAGGTGGTAACGCAGACGCACGAGGATTATCAGGACGTGCAACTCTCGCATATGTACGTGGACAACGCCGCCATGCAACTAGTTAGGAACCCGAAGCAGTTTGACGTGATGCTTACGCCGAACCTTTTTGGCGACATTTTGAGCGACGAGGCCTCGATGCTGACAGGCTCTATCGGGATGCTCCCTTCGGCCTCGCTCAACGGCAAAAAAGGGATGTACGAGCCGATACACGGTAGCGCGCCGGACATCGCGGGCAAGGGAATCGCCAACCCGATAGCGAGCATCCTTTCTATGGGGATGATGCTGGAGCTGACGTTTGGCAACTCCAAGGCGGCGCGGGAGATTGAAAACGCGGTCGGAAGAGTTTTGGAAAAAGGGTTCCGCACGGCGGACATCTATTCGGAGGGGACCGCAAAGGTAACCACCACGCAAATGGGCGAACTTATTATTAAGGAACTGGCATGACAACAAAATTGAAAAACGTGGCCGTCGTCGGGGCCACCGGAGCCGTAGGCAACGAGATGATAGAGACGCTGGAGCAGAGAAAATTCCCCGTCGGCAACATACGCCTGCTGGCGTCCGCCAACTCGGCCGGAAAAACACTCCCCTTCAACGGGAAGGAAGTGACCGTCGAGGAGCTTACCGAGGATTCGTTCAAGGGGATTGAGATAGCCCTCTTTAGCGCGGGCGCCGAGAGGAGCAAAAAGTTCGCCCCGCACGCGGTGAAGGCCGGCGCGGTGGTGATAGACAACTCGTCCGCGTTCCGAATGGACGCCGGCGTGCCGCTTGTGGTGCCGGAGGTGAACGCGCACGCAATCAAACTGCACAAGGGGATAATCGCAAACCCAAACTGCTCCACCATCCAGATGGTGGTGGCGTTAAACCCGCTTCATAAAAAGGCAAAAATAAAAAGAATCGTGGTCTCCACCTACCAGTCGGTCTCCGGCGCGGGGCAAAAGGGTATAAACGAGCTTAACAACCAGGTTCGCGCGCTCTACTCGTTTCAATCGGTTAAAAAAAAGGCGTTCCCGCACCAGATAGCGTTCAACTGTCTGCCGCAGATTGACGTGTTTAACCCGGACGGATACACGAAGGAAGAGCAAAAAATGGTGAACGAGACGCGCAAGATTATGGAGGCACCGGAGATTTTGGTCAGCCCCACCGCTGTGCGCGTGCCGGTGTTTCACGCCCACAGCGAATCCGTAAACGTGGAGTTCGAGTCGGACATATCGCCCGAGGAGGCGAAGGAAATTTTGAGCAAGGCCCCCGGTTGCAAGGTCGTGGACGACCCGGCGAACTTTTCTTATCCGCTGGCGATAGACGCGGCCGGGACGGACGACGTTTTCATCGGGCGCATAAGGCGCGACGCCACGGTTAAACACGGACTCAACATGTGGATTGTCTCGGACAACATACGCAAGGGCGCGGCCTTAAACGCGGTTCAGATAGCCGAGCTTCTTTAGCTAGAGAATGTTAACTTTTAACAGATGCGGATCTGTCGCGTAAGCTCCTCCCCGGTGGGTACACACTTTAGTGTGTACATCGGCCTGAAAGGGCGATACATTGTTGCTCCGCACCAAGGTACAGGCTAAAGCCCGTACCCACCAAAGAGATTCCATGTCGGCGTTGAAAATTAAATTATTACGGAGGAAAAAATGAACAACGACATTAATGACATTCTCTCGGCCCTTAAAAAAACTCCGCGCATCCTGCGCAACTTGGTTGCAAACGTGGACGCCGAACTTTTAAACGAGCATCGCGTCCCCGGCAAATGGTGCGCCCACGAGCACGCCGTCCATTTTGCAAAAGTCGAGACGCTGGTGATTGGAAGAATACGCAAGTTTTTGACCGAGAAGACGCCGGAGTTTAAATCCTATGTGCCGGGCACGACCACGCCGCCCGACGAGCTTATGAAACTCGACCTCAAGGAGTCGCTCAAAAAATTCACGCGCGACCGAAAGACCCTTCTGGGGCTAATAAAACAGCTTAGGCCGAAGGATTGGCGCAAGAACGCCACGCACCAGAATTTTAAAAGTTTTACCCCTTATATAGCGATTCGGCATCTTCTTATGCACGACTATGTGCATCTGTACCGCATAGAGGAGCTTTTGCTCGTCAAAAACATCCCAAAGAAATAGCTAACCGCCAAGTCGCCAAGGAAGGCGGAATAATAATCCGCAGATTTCACAGATTAACGCAGATTGGGTAAAGGGAGAAATGTTTGCCCGCTAAGGCGGGGGTGGCGTACAGAATTCCTGCATTCTCCCGCGAAGTGGGATTGTCCATGTCTAAAAAGTAAAGGAGAAACAGCGATGGCAAGCACATTGGAACAGAAGTTGGCGGCTATTGGGGCCGCAAGGCGCAAAAAAGTGGAGTCGCGCACCCATGAACTCATTGAAGAGGAAAAATCACTGCGCGAATTGAGGCAAGAGCGACGCCTGACACAAAAAGCCATGGCAGACCAAATTGGCATTAGACAGGATGGAATTTCAAAGATTGAAAAAAGGGGCGATTTAAGAATTTCCACCCTTCGCGGCTTCGCGTGAGAAAATTTGCCCATTTTAATTGCTTTTTGGGGGCGCATGGGGGTACAATTCCCCACTTACACCCGCCCTATTGGGCAGATATGGCGGGCTTATTAACCTTGCTCCGGTTCTTGGAAACCTGGGGCTATAACCAAAAGGAGGTACGTTTTGCCAAAGTACGAGTGCGTCTATATAGTCGAGCCTGAAAAAACAGAGGACCAGGTTGTTCAAATCACCAACGACCTAAAGGCCTTCGTCGAGAAGGAAGGCGGCACTGTCGAACACATCGAGCAGTGGGGCAAAAAGAAAAACGCCTACACAATCGGCAAGTCGCGCTACGGGTACTACACCCTCATGCACTACACCGTGACCGGCCCGACCGTGGCAAAAATCGAGCGCAACCTAAACCTCAACGAGTCGGTGCTTAAATTCATCACCGTCAACCACAATCCGCAGACCCTTTTGCGCCCCTCCTCCGAGGTGCCGTCCACCTACGGCAATAAAGAAGGCGGAGGCGGCCGCTACTAAGGCGGGCCAAAGTTATGGCAAGCTTTAACAGGGTGCTTTTGATGGGAAACCTCACGCGGGATCCCGAGCTTAGGTACATCCCGTCCGGAATGGCGGTTTGCGGCCTCGGCCTTGCCGTCAACAACAAGTTCGGCGGCGGCGAGGACAAGAAAGAGGAGGTCCTTTTTATAGACGTGAACGTCTGGGGCAAGTCCGCCGAGGCGTGCGCGGAGTACCTTAAAAAAGGTAGTCCCGTTTTTGTCGAGGGAAGACTAAAACTCCGGCAGTGGGAAAAGGACGGCGAAAAGAAATCCAAAATCGAGGTTACCGCCTCGACCGTGCAATTTCTCTCCTCCGGCCCCGGAGGCGGCAAGCCTTCCAGACAGCAGGACGGCCCGCCCCCCGACAACGAGGCGCCTGGCGGCAACGACGAGGTTCCGTTCTAAAAACAGAAATATGGGCGGCCATTGGCCGACCGAATTGAAAGGAGTAATGAAAAAATGAGAAACGGCAAAGACGTCAAAAGACGCAAAAAGAAAGTCTTCAACCAGAAAAAGGTCTGCAGGTTCTGCATGGACAACATCCACTTCATAGACTACAAGGACCTCAAGACGCTAAAGGCGCTAACCACCGAGCGCGGGAAAATAATTCCCAGCAGGGTCAGCGGCAACTGCGCCGGGCACCAAAGGCAGGTGACCTCCGCGATAAAAATCGCGCGGAACATCGCCCTTTTGCCGTTCACGCTGGAAACCTGAAAACCGATAGACACTCAGAGACGGACTGACGGATGACGGAGACCATAGCCAAGGCGCCCCTCCCCTATCGGGTGATTTTAGGGAGAGTTGCGGCCCCCGCGCTCAGCGCCGGGCTTTTTCTCTCGTTGTTCTACGTCCCCGTGCTGGGTGGCCTTTTAAACCCGTTCTCCCCCCTGCCGATTATTTACGCGTTTTTTAGGTTCGGCCAGACAGCGGCCGTGGCCGGGACGTTTTTCTCGGCCTTGGTTGTGGCGCTGGTCACCGACCCCAGATTGGCGGTCTTTTACTTCCTAAGCTACGGAGCAATGGCGCTGGTAATGTCCAAATACATCTCCCGTCGCGCCGGGCTGAACAAGGTGGTTATGACGGCGACGCTGGTCTCGTTAACGGGAACGGCGCTGTTTTTTGCCTTCGCCGTGGGAGGCCAGTTTGGCGGGTTGTTTAACGAGCTTACGAAAGCGGCGCAATTGATGCTCGCCGAGGTCGTAAACACCTATAAAAAGGCGGGGATTCAGGAGGAACAACTTGCATATTTGGTGAACAACACCCCGGCGATAGCAAAATGGATTGTGAACATTATTCCCGGTCTCACCATAACCTGCTACCTGATGTTCGGCATCGTCAACTACGCCTCGTTCAAGGCCGTCAGGGCCAGGTGGCCGTTTCTGCAGGACGGGGAGGACACGGAGAACCTTGCGTCATGGTACCCGCCGGACTCCATGGTTTATCTGTTCATCGCGGGGCTTGCCATGACGCTTTATCCGGGCGAGACGTCGCGGATTTTCGGTGTGAACCTTCTGCTGGTCACGTCTCTGGTCTATTCGGTGGCCGGAATCTACATCGTGCAGTATTTGTTCGAAAAAATAAGGTTCCCCAAATTTCTGCGCGTTATAGTCTATCTTTTGATATTATTACAACCGTTCGTGGCCTTGGCGGTTGCGATTGCGGGGCTTTTTGACTTGTGGTTTGATTTTAGAAAAGTTCGCCGACCGGCGGGCGTAAAGGAGGAAAACAAATGGACTTGATACTTAAAGAAGACGTGGAAAAACTTGGCAACGCAGGACAACATGTGAAGGTAAAGGGGGGCTTCGCCCGAAACTACCTTCTTCCGCAGGGGCTTGCAGTGGAGGCGAACTCCGGAAACCTAAAGGCGATGGAACAGCACCTCGCAAACCGCGCCAAGCGCCTTGCCGCTCTGAAGGCGGACGCCGAGGCGCAGGCCGCGGAGCTTTCGAAGGTGCGCCTTACGTTCGTCCGCAAGGTCGGCGAGGAGGGCAAACTTTTCGGCTCCGTAACCGTGTCCGACGTCTCGAAGGAGCTGATAAACAACCGCCACTTCCAGATAGACAAACACAAAATACACATGGACATGCCGCTTAAGACGGTCGGCGAGCACAAGATGCACATAAAACTCCACCCCGAGGTGACCGCGGAATTCACCGTGGAAATCCAGGCGGAGGCCGAGGAAAAGGCCGTGGAGCCGCAGGAAGACTCCGAGGCACAGCCCGAGTAGGCTGACGGAAAAATGGCATTCGCACCCCATCCCCTTGGCGTCGCAACGGGGGCGGGACGGGTTCCGCCCCACAGCATAGAGGCGGAACAATCCGTCCTTGGCGGGGTGCTCTTCGACAACGAGGGCCTGGGAAAGGCCCTTGATTTTCTAAAGACCGGCGAGGAGTTTTACAAGCCCGCCCACAAACTCATCTACGGCGTCTTCATCGAGCTTTACGAAAAAAACGAGCCGGTGGACATCATCACCGTCTCGGAGCATCTTCGTAAAAAGAAACTGCTGGACGACGTCGGCGGAACAGACTACCTCGCAAAACTGGCGGAGCTAACCCCCACCGCCTCCAACGTCGGCACCCACGCAAAAATCGTTAAGGAAAAGGCCCTCCTGCGAAAACTCGTGGTCACCGCCGGCGAGGTGATGAACCTCGGCTACGAGGACTCCGACGACGTGGACGACATAATAGACCGCGCCGAAAAATTAATCTTCGACCTCGCGCAGGACAGGCTAAAGGAAAACGCGAAGGACATTAAGACAATCGTCAAGGAGACCATAAAGGACATCGAGCGACTTTTCGAGAGAAAGGAGCTAATCACCGGCCTCCCGACCGGATGGTCGAAGTTCGACGAGATGACGGCGGGCTTCCAGCCGGGCGACCTGATAATAATGGCCGGAAGACCCTCGATGGGAAAAACCGCCATCTGCATAAACATCATGGAATACCTCGCCGTGAGGCACAACAAGGCCGTCGCCTTTTTCTCGCTCGAAATGTCCGCGATGCAACTCGTCCTTAGAATCATCTCGTCGCTCAGCAGAATATCCATGCACAAAATCAGAACCGGCTACCTGGCGCACAGCGACTGGCCCAAAATCACGCAGGCGGTCGGCGAACTGTACGAAACCGCCATAACGATAGACGACGGCGCCATGCAGACCGTGCTGGACATCCGCGCGAAGGCGCGCCGCCTAAAGGCCGACAACAAGCTGGACATGATCGTAATAGACTACCTGCAACTTATGACCGGGCGCGGACACCCGGAAAGCAGGGTCTTGGAAATATCCGAAATCACGAGGGGGCTGAAGGCGATGGCGCGCGAGCTTAAGGTGCCGGTCATCGCCATCTCACAGCTCTCCAGAAAAGTTGAGGAACGCACCAACAAAAGGCCGCAACTCTCCGACCTCCGCGAATCCGGCTCCATAGAACAGGACGCCGACCTCGTTGCGTTCGTCTACCGCGAGGAATACTACTCGCCCGACAAGCTGGAAGTGCAGGGGCTGGCCGAGGTCATAATCGCAAAGCAGAGAAACGGCCCCGTGGGCGCCGTCAAACTCGCCTTCAACAAGGAGTGCACGAGATTCGACGCCGCGTCGTACGACTCGCCGTCGTTCGAAACGGACATGGGGGAATAGCCCTGTGCTAAAGGCGAGCATTGACCTTGGGGCCTTCAGGCGAAACCATCAGTCAATAAAACAGATCGTCGGCAAAAACGTAGCCGTCCTTCCGGTGATAAAGGCCGACGCATACGGCCACGGAATGATAAGGATGGCAAAGGAGGCCCTAAAGCTCGGCGCCCCCGTCCTCGGCGCGGGAACGCTGGACGAGGGAATTCTCATCCGCCAAGAAAAAATCGCGTCCCCCGTTCTTTTGCTGGACGGCATTTTCCCCGACCAAGCCGAGGACGCCGTTAAATACAGGCTGACCCCCGTAGTGTTCAGCGTTGACTCCGCGAGGGAGTTGGACAAAATCGGAAAAAAGAAGGCCAGAAAAATTCCAATCCACATAAAGTTCGACACGGGCATGGGAAGAATCGGCTGGACGATGTCGGACAGCGCGAAGGCGCTGGAGCAGTTGGTAAAACTCAAAAACCTCCAGGTGGAGGGAATCATGACGCACCTCGCCTCCTCCGCCGACCTCGGCTCGCCGCAGACCGACCACCAGTTGATGAGGTTCAACGCGGTGCTTGCCGAGGCCAGACGCGCGGGCCTTGCGCCGACCTACGTCCACGCCGCGAACAGCGGCGGCGTAATCAACCACAAGCCGTCGCACTTCACCATGGTGCGCCCGGGAATTTCGCTTTACGGGTATCCGCCTTCCGAGACCAAAGGCGTCGAGTTCGAGGAAGTTATGACGGTCACGAGCAAACTCCTTTCCGTAAAGGACGTCCAGCAGGGAGAGGGCGTCGGATACGGCGCCACCTACATAACGCCGAGGATTAAAAAAATCGGAGTCGTCATGGGCGGGTATGCGGACGGGGTCAACAGGCTTTTGTCGAACAAAGGGAGCGTGGTGATAAACGAAAGGGCCGTCCCGATACTCGGGATGGTCTGCATGGATAATTTCATGGTGGACCTAAGCAAGTGCTCCGGCGCCAAGCCGGGGGACGAGGTCGTTCTGCTTGGCGGCGGGCACGAGGAGACCTCCGCCGAAAAACTGGCGGAGCTTACTGGAACGATATCCTACGAGGTTTTGTGCCGGATGGGTTCCGGCCCGCGAATTACGCGCAACTACGTAAATGGATAAACATTTTTCCAGAATACATAAGTTAAAATACATAACCATCCGCTACGTCGCCGCCCTTTCGCTCATCGCCACGCTGGTCATTCTCGGCCACGTCACAACCCGGCTCATCATCCACCAGAACGAGGCGGACGCGAATTTAATCAACCTCTCGGGACGTCAACGAATGCTCTCGCAAAAGCTCACAAAAACCGCCCTGCTTTTCGCGCAGACCACGGACAAGGGGGAGATTGAGATTTATCGAGGGACAATCCGCGCCTCGCTGGACGAATGGACAACGGTTCAGGCGGGACTACAAAACGGAAACGAGGCGCTGGGCCTCCCGAAAAACACCGACAAAAAAGCCGAGGGCTATTTTGCCGAGATGAACCCGTATTTCCAAAACGTCAAGGACGGGCTGGAAAAACTGATTCTCCTTAAAACCTCAGATTCCGGCGCCATTCCCCTCTCATCCCCTCCATTAAAAGAAATTGTCGAGGCCTCGCCGCAATTTCTTGACCTGATGAACATGACCGTGTTCGAGTTCCAAAAAAGGGCCGACGAGCGCGTAACCAAACTAAAAAACAGCCAGACCGTCGTCACCCTTTTCGCCATTTCACTGCTGATCATGGAGGCGTTGTTCATATTCAGGCCGATGGCCAAAAACGTGCAAAACTCATACGACGAGCTTCTTCACGAGATGGCGGACCGCGAGGTCGCCGAAAACCTGCTTAAATCCGCCAAGGAAAACCTGGAGCGCACCGTCAGGGAACGGGTCGCCGACCTTACGGCGGCGAACGAACGGCTTGGCGCGGAGATATCCGAAAGAATGAGGGACGAGGAAATTTTACGAGGACAGTACGAGGAAAAAGAGCTGTTGCTCCGCGAAATTCACCACAGGGTGAAAAACAACCTGCAAATTGTCGCAAGCATCCTGCGCCTTAAGTCGAGGAACATAAAAGACCCCAAGGATTTGGAGCAGTTTAAGGAAAGCGAGGCTTTGGTGCGCTCCATCTCGTTGTTGCACGAAAAACTCTACAAACCCGGCGGCGTTTCAGATATCATGATGGGAGAGTATTTCAGCGAGATGGTCTCGACTTTGGCAAAAGGGTACGAGGGGGTCGGCAAAGATAAAATTAAGTTCACCGTCAGCGCCGAAGGGGTTTCGCTTGGCGCCGACTATGCGATTCCCTGCGGCATTGTGATGAACGAGCTTGTCACGAACATCATTAAGCACGCGTTCCCGGGCGGAAAAAAGGGGAACGCGTGGATTACCGCCTCTTCATCGCCGGACGGAGCGGTTGAAATCCTCGTGGAGGACGACGGCGTGGGCATGAGAAGGGACGTCGGGGACGTCGGGAGTTTCGGGCTGGATTTGGTGACGCAGTTGGTGAAAGACCAGCTACAGGGAACAATTGATTTTGAACGCGGCGAAAAAACGACGATTCGCATAAGGTTCAACAAAAATGCATGACGAAGGAACTTAAGATGCGGCCAAGGATTTTAATCGTGGAGGACGAGACTATCGTCTCCATGGACATAAAGCGCACGGTGGAAAAACTCGGCTACGCCGTCGCCGGAACCGCCTCCACCGGCGAGGAGGCGATGATGAAGGTGACGCAGTTGAGGCCGGACGTCATCCTTATGGACATAATATTAAAGGGGAAGTACGACGGAATAGAAACCGCGAATAAAATAAAAAAACTGCTCCCCACCCCGGTGATATTTCTAACCGCCTTTTTCGACGACGAGATGCTAAAACGGGCCTCCATTACCGAGCCGTTCGGGTACATATTCAAACCGTTCGAGGAAAAAGAGCTTCAAATAGCGTTGGAAATCACCCTCTACAAAACAAAAATCGAGCAACGGCTGAGGGAGAGCGAAAAACAGCTTAAATACGCCGCCTCGCTCTCGCATTTGGGAAACTGGGAACGCGACCTCAGGACAAACGAAACAACCTGGTCAGACGAGCACTACCGCATTTTTGGCCTCTCTCCCAACGAGGCGAAAATCACCTTCGAAAGGTTCATACAACAAGTCCACCCGCAGGACAAGGAAGGCTTGGTAAAAATCATCAAAAATGCTTTGGAAAAACAAATCCCGTACACCTGCGAATATAGGATAATCCTCCCCGACGGACAGTTGCGATGGGTGCACGTCCAGGCAAGCGTCATGCACGATGACATGGACGTCGCCATAAAACTTGCCGGAACAACGCAGGACATAACCGACCGCAAAATAATAGAGCAAAGTTTGACGGAGGCCAAGGAACTGGCCGAGCAGGCCATTAAACTTAAGGATCAATTCGTCTCGCTCGTCGCGCACGACCTTCGGGCGCCTCTTTCGGTGGTCTCCGGGTTCCTTAAGATAATAAAGGACAACCTGGGCAGGGGGAACGTGGAGGAGGTTCGCGGATTCGTCGAGCTGATTATTCAAAACACCGAAAACATGGCGCGCTTGATTGACGACGTCCTGAACATCAACAAACTTCGCTCCGGAAAAATTAGCCTGAAAAAGGTTTTTATGGACGCTTATTCCGTGGTGGAACAGGCGTTCGCCAACCTCGGCCCGATAGCCTCGAAAAAAGGGCTTGCCCTTAAAAACGAGGTGAGGCCAAAAACAAGAATTTATGCGGACCAGGTGCTGTACTACGAGGTGGTTCAAAACCTCCTCACAAACGCAATCAAGTTTAGCAAGCCCGGCGGAACAATAACCGTCTTCACCCAGCATGACAACCCGGCCACCCTGTCCGTGTCCGACGACGGTGTCGGCGTCCCGCCGGAATCCATCGAGACCATTTTTTCGTTGGAGCATAAAACCGCCACAACCGGCACCGCCGGCGAGAAGGGCACGGGCTACGGCCTCCCGCTTTCGCTGGACATCATGAAGGCGCACGGCGGCGCCATAACCGTGGAATCCGCCGTCGGGAAAGGGAGCGTTTTTCACGCATCGCTTCCCCTTGTAAAACCGTTGGTGTTGCTGGTGGACGACGATCCGCTTTCCCGTTCCATCTACAAGGAATATTTGCAACCGCTGAACGTGGAGGTAAAGGAGGCCGAAAACGGGGCCGAGGCGCTTGAACTGCTAAACACCTTCGCCTTTCATCTGGTAATAGCCGACGTCTTCATGCCCGTCATGGACGGCTTTCAGCTGTTGAAGGAAATGAGGGGAAACCACAAATTTGACGCGATTCCTTTGTTGGCCATAACCGCCAAACCGGATTTGGAAACCGGCGAAAAAGTTTTCAGACTCGGAGGAAACGATTTTATAAGCAAAAAGGGGGATGGTTATGATTTCATCGCGCGCGTGGGGCGCTTCCTTGTTTAACGGCTCGCTAACGCGCCCTTAACGCTTCCTTAACCGATTTTTGTGTATTCTCGTTATAATTTGAAAGGAAGTGAAAAATGCCGGCCATTGCTGGAATTGACATAGGCTCGAACGCCATTAGGCTCATCATCGCAAACGCCGACCAAAATCGGCGCATGGAGGTCGTCGAACGCGCGCGCGAGGCGGTTCGTTTGGGGCAGGACGTGTTCTCAAACGACCAGATTTCCGAAAAAATGATGGACGGGGCGTTAAAGGCGCTGGAAAGGTTTAAAGGCCTTATGAACAATTACGGCGTCGTCCTCTCCAAAACCGTAGGCACCAGCGCCCTTCGCGACGCAAAAAACGGCGCGCAATTCGTGGCGCGGGCCAAAAAAAACCTGGGGATTGACGTCGAGATAATCGGCGGCGAGGAGGAGGCCAGGCTAATAAACCTGGCGGTCCAAAACAAGATGGACACGCGCCAGAAAACCGCGCTGTTGGTCGAGATTGGCGGGGGGAGCGTTGAGATTACCCTGACGGATAACGAAAAAATAGCGTCGTCAGTCAGCCTCGACATCGGAACGGTAAGGCTGATTTGCGAGTTGAAGGGGAAAAAAACCGACGAAAAGGAATTCGCGCAAATGGTGCAGGAATACGTTGGCGGCCTAAAAAAGGATTTTAAAAAGGCTATCGGCCCCAAAAAAATCGACCTTTGCGTCGGCACCGGCGGAAACATAGAGACGATGGGCGGACTGTGCAAGGACGAGATGGGCGGCGACTCGAACGAGGTCATCCCCCTCCCCCTCCTAAACTCTCTGGTAAAAAAACTTCAAAACCTCTCCTTCGAGGAGCGAATCCGAGAAATTGGCCTGCGACCCGACAGGGCGGACGTAATCCTCCCCGCCGCAATCGTCCTTCAAAGAATCGCAAAGTTGGCGGAGGTGGAGAATGTTCACGTTCCGTACGTCGGACTGCGCGATGGAGTTTTGCTGGACCTGTGGGGCGGCATATACGCCGGGACAAAGGGAATCCAGCGCGAGCAGGCCCTCTCCTCGGCAAGATTAATCGGAAAAAAATATCAATACGACGAGTCGCACGCCGAAACCGTGGCCCGGCTTTCCGGGATGTTGTTCGACGCGACCAAAGAACTGCACGGACTTAACGGCGAACACCGCGTTCTACTGGAGGCCGCGGCCCTTCTGCACGACGTGGGCTCCTTCATCGGGGTTTCAAAACACCACAAGCACACCTACTACCTGCTTTCCTCCACGCCGATTATCGGCCTTAACAAGGAACAACAGGCCGTAGTCGCAAACATCGCGCGGTACCACCGGATGGCCTCGCCCACGGAAAGACACGAGGGCTTTGCGGCTCTTTCCACCGCGGGAAAAGCCGCGACCACGAAACTCTCCGCGCTTTTGAGGCTTGCCGACGCCATGGACACGGAGCACGAGGGAATTGTGAAGAAATTCCGTTTGGATCTGACAAAAAGCAAGGCGTCCCTGGCCCTTGAGGGATCCGGGGACCTTTTGATAGAGAAATGGAAGCTGGCAAGGAAATGCGACCTCTTCGAGGAAGTTTTTCAATTAAAATTAGTTTTGGAATAGGAAAATATAAATGACCCTACAAACGCACTTTCATCATGAAATCGCCGGCAAGCTCATCGCCGTGGAGGGAATGGACGGCTCCGGCAAATCCACCCAAATCCACCTTATAAAACGATGGCTCGAACTGGAGGGGTACAAGGTCGCCTTTACCGAGTGGAACTCGTCCGACCTCGTGAAGGACGCCACAAGAAAAGGGAAAAAAAGAAAACTTTTGACGCCAACCACGTTCTCGCTTATTCACTGCACCGATTTTGCCGACAGGTACGAGCGGCAGATACTGCCCCTTCTCCGCGCCGGATACATAGTGCTTGCCGACCGTTATAAATTTACGGCATTCGCGCGCGACGCCATGCGCGGGTGCGACAAGGAGTGGCTGAGGACGCTCTACGGCTTCGTCCGCCAGCCCGACATCACATTTTTCTTCAAACTTCCCATCGAGACCGCGATAGACCGTATTTTAAGCGGCAGGCCTGAGCTAAAATACCACGAGGCCGGGATGGACCTGGGCCTTTCAAACGACCCCGAGGAAAGCTTCAAGATTTTCCAAACCGGAATTTACAACGAATACTTAAGCATGGCCAAGGAGTTTGACTTCACCCTTGTGGACGGCACCGAGTCGCCCAACGTCCAGCAGGAAAAACTTAGAAAAATCATCCGCGATAAAATTGACCTGCCAAAATACAAATGGAGGGACAATAAATGACCGAACGAAATTTCTACGGGCGCGGACTGCCGGCGATGGACACAAGACAGCTGACGGGAAAGCTCATCGTCATCGAGGGTTCCGACGGATCGGGGCGCTCCACCCAAATTTCCCTTATAAGCAACTGGCTCGAAAGAATCGGCTACCCCACCGTAACGGTCGGCCTAAAACGCTCCACGCTCGTAGGCGAGGAGTTGGAGAGCGCCAAACAGGGAAACGTAATGAGCCCGATAACGCACAGCCTTTTTTACGCCACCGACTTTGCCGACCAGCTGGAAAACAGGATTATTCCCGGGCTTCGCTCAGGCTTCGTCGTGCTTGCCGACAGATACATCTACACGCTGATGGCTCGGGACATTGTCCGGGGCGAAAACGAGCAGTGGATAAAGGGGGTTTACGGAATTGCGCTGGTGCCGGACGCCGTGTTTTACCTTCAGGTGCCGCCGAAGGTTCTGGCCGAAAGAAACCTTAGAAAAAACCTAGTGCTGGATTACTGGGAGTCCGGCATGGACATCCGCCGCTCCGGCGACCGATACGAGTGTTTCATACAATACCAGACTAAATTGAGGCAGACCTTCACCGCGATGAAAGACACCTACGGGTTTCAAATCATCAACGGAAACAGGCTGACGCGCACCATAACAAACGAGTTGCAGGCCAAAATCGAGGGAATTTTGCGTCCCGCGCAAACACCGAGCGTAAAACAAACATCGGCTAAAAAAGTTAAAACGGGAGGCAAGACCGCATGACCGAGGCAAAAACTTCGGCTAAGAAGCCGGAAAAGACGGCCGCCGCAAAACAAAAAGCGGACGTTAAGGAAAACCCGACCTATCTGGCAAAGACCAAAAATCTGCTGGCATACCTTCACCACCTGCGTTCCACAAGCAAAGAGCTATGCCACGCGATATCGTCAAACATGGAGCGCGACATCCTGGAAATAATGGAAGCCGTGGAATTGGCCCAACAAAAGGCCGATCGGAGAAGGGTCTTTAAAAAATCCGAGACGACAAAGGCAACGTCAATTCTTGAGCGACTCACCATCAAACCGGAAAAAGGACGGCGCGGTGATTTGAAAAAAGTCGAAAAAACCGTGTCGGGTCTAAAAACGATTCTTTTGGACCCAAAGGACGATTGACTCCGTTAATGGGGATTGGTAGAGTGGGCGCAGAGTGTGTGCCATTTTAGTAATGCTGGCTTAATTTTTGTCAAGGAGGGACTTTGATATGCCGAACCATTCCGTTTGTGAAATCGTGGAAAAAGTTGTCTCGCCGTTGACCGTTGTTTCCGTCAGATGGAAAGGCCCGTACAAAAAAACCGGGGAAGTTTGTAAAAATCTTGGACGAATCGTGACAAAACACGTTTCTGGCCCGGCGATGAATCTACATTATGACTTGGAGCTAAAACAAGACGACGCCGACGTGGAGACGTGCATCCCGGTTTCCGCGCGCTTCAAACACGAAGGGGCGAATATCCGCACATTATCGGGCGGGAAATGCCTCAGTCTGATTCACGAAGGGCCGTACGAGGAACTGGACGAGGCGTATAAAATTGTCATGAAACACGTGGAGCACAACAACCTTAAGGTGCTTTTGCCGACGCGCGAGATATTTATCAAAGGGCCGGGGATGGTTTTCAAAGGAAACCCGAAACATTACCTGACCGAATTGCAGTTTTTTCTAGGCTGATTTCCGACTAAAGCAACTTTGCGACTTTCAGCTTGCGGTAGACGCTCCGCTTCTTGTGGGAATGGGCCTCCATCCTTTTCAATATGTCGTCCAGCGAGCGAATTGTCTCGTCTATAAACGGCCCCTTGTTTAACATCACGCACTCGGCCCGCACCGACGACGCCGCGTCCGTCACCTCAGCCCGCGACGGAATCCCGGTCTTGGCCTGGTTTTCCAGCACCTGCGTCGCCCATATCACCGGCACGTGGGCCGATTCGCAAAGCCAGAGTATCTCGTCCTGAACCTCCCCCATTCGCTCAAAACCCACCTCCACGCCAAGGTCTCCCCTTGCTATCATTACGCCAGCCGGATACTCGCGCATCGCCTCGAAGAGCAGTTTCGGCAACTCCCTAAACCCCGCCTGCGTCTCAATTTTTAGCACTATGCCTAGGGTACGGGTCGTGCGCGCCGATATCTCGCGACGAATTTTTCGAATCGCCTCCGGGCTTTGAACAAACGACAGGCCGATGATGTCCGCGTGAACGGCGGCAAATTCGAGGTCTCTTAAATCCTGTTCCGTCACCTCGGATACGCTTATCAGGCTGTCCGGAAAATTAATCCCCTTTTCGCGCTTTAATTTTACCTTGGGCCCCGGAGTCCTTATAATTTCCAAATCAACCTTGTTGACGTCCTTTCCCACGACCACGGCACTGATTTTTCCGTCGTCAAACACAACCCTCTCCCCCACCATCACGAACTTCAGCGCCTCCGGCAGACTGCATAAAACGTCTTTTTTCTTGTTGTGTATTTCCGCCACGAGGCTAATGAAGTCGCCGGTGGAAAGTTTTTTGGGCTCCGGGGACGCCGTTCGAATTTTTGGCCCGGCAAGATCCATAAATATCCTGCACGGAATTTCCAACTCCGAGGACATCTGCCGGATGGTCTTGATAATCTCGCTCCAATCCGCCACCGCGTCGTGGGAGCAGTTGACGCGAAACAAATTCGCGCCGGCTCGAAGCGCCTTTCTGACCCATGTCGGGCTGAAATCCACCTTAAGCGGCGTCGTGACCATTATATAAACGTTTCTATCAAAAGGCTTTTTGCCCAATAAATCGCGGGTGTGGCGGCTTAAAATATCCTCGGCGGAATGCAATGTAAGCGGCTTTAATTTGGAAGAAACGCGCTTTGCCTTTTTTTGCCTTACGCCGCGAATGCCCAGCGAATCGCTTATTCTATCCGCCACCTGCCGGATGTTGTCCAACACGTGGGACTCGCATCTTCCAAGCGAAGACAATCCGTGGCGGGCCAGACGAAGTTGCAACTCTTTTAAATCAAGCTGGCGCAGGGCGAGGTAATGAATAAAATTTCTCCCCCCTTCCTTAAACTCGGGGTGCAGAGCGGTTAAAGGCCGTCGGTTGGCCTTTTGAAAACGCCCAAGCGCCTCGCCAGGTCTCCCGCGTATTTTTCGTGTCCCGGCCCGAGTCCGGATCCCGGACTTGCCATGGCCTTCGTCATCATCGCGCTACCAATGCTCACGTGCGTTCCGTTGTTGGCAAGCGCGATGTTGGAGGTGTTTGGCAGAACCACGAGATTCCTTGTTATTATCCCCGCGTCGCGGAGTTTTATCACGGCGTTTAAATAGCTTCTGCTAAGAACCTCGTGGCAAAGGAGTCCGGCACGAGGTCGTTCAATTCCCTCTGCCGAACGGGCGGATGCGGCGAGTTGTAAACCACCGCGCGTTGCCTGTTGGCGCCAAGCCCAAGCTTTTCGTTGGCGTAGAACACGGCGAGCTGGGAGACAAAAAATCTCAGCGCCGACTCGTCGGCCGCCGTCTGCGGGGCGTTCACTTTTTGACCCGAAGGCGCCAAGTAGAAAGAGTGCGTCTCCGGGCTGGTGTTGTCATTTAGGAAGTTGTCGAGCATTGCCACACCCCTGTTCCGGATTGAAACGGAGAACTGCCCGTCCCCCACCGCGTCCGCGAGCGACAACTTTAACAGATAGCTAACCGGGAGCCTGAGCCACTCCTCCCCCTCCTGAAGAAAAACGAATTTCCCGGAGTCTTTTCTCGACCCGGAGGCCGGGTCGTCCTTGTCCAGCAACAAATCGCGCCCGAGAACTTTTTGGGCATACGGCGAAAGATACCGGCGGGGAAACCGCACCCAGCTGTTCTCCCACGTGTTTTCTGGGGCGCGGGCCAGATACCTTTCTATTTTGTTTATCGGTTTTTTGTTAGTCTCTCCGCTTGAGGCTCGCTTGTAAAGATTGGAAAAAAAGGTGGACTGCCTTATCGTCTGCGGCAAATCAACGTCGTTGGCGTTTCCCTGAACGGAGGTCTGCAACTCGCTCTCGGTGCCGATGCTTACGTCGTCGTTCGCAAATGGAAGATTCTCCACCGACACGTTTTGCCCGAATCCGCAACCAAGCCGCGTAAAAAGGGTTTCCAACGGCCTTGCGTCGTTAAATGAAACGACGGTCTCGGAGGTTTTTCTATCACTACTCATATGCTTGCCAAATTGATTAGCATTGCGGCTATTGTATCCGGGCGATATTAAAGGATTGTGGGGTTGACGTTAAGAAACGGTTAATTGTGCTGTTTTATTTGTGCTTCCCGAGCAGACGGGCCAGCTCTGCGGCGGGGTCCATCTCGGTCATAAGCCGCCCTCCGATTAAAAAGGCGTCGACTCCCGACTTTTGCAGTTCCTCCATTTCGTAGGCGCTTTGTATCCCGCTCGCGCTTATCAATATGCGGGGGTTGGTGATGAGCGGCGCGAGCCTCGTGGTCGTGGCAACGTCCACCTTTAAGTCCGGATCCCTGAAATTTCTGTTGTTGATGATGACGCTCGGGCGCGACCTCGGCAGATATTCCAAATCGGCCTCGTCGCTTATCTCCAACAACGCCTCCAGACCGGCGTCCTTCGCCACGTCCGCCATCTCCTTGAACCGCTCCTTGTCGGGAAAATTTACGACCATCAGAAGCACCGCGTCCGCCCCGTACGCGCGCGCCTCGTAAATTTGAAACGGGTCAATTATAAATTCCTTGCAAAGAACGGGCAGGGAGACCGCATCCCGCGCCGTGGACATTATCGAGAGAGAGCCGCCGAAAAAGACCGTGTCGGCAAGAACCGAAAGCGCGGCGGCGCCGGATGCCTCGTAGCCCTCGGCGATGCGGCGCGGGTCGAAATCGCGCCTTAATTTTGAGGAGCCGGGCGAAAAACGCTTTATCTCGGCGATGATTTTATGGCGCGACTCGCAGGCAAGGACGCTCCCCGCGAACGGCCTGACCGGTGGCGCGTCCGCCGACCGTTTTTTTATGTCGTCTTGCGAAACAAGCCGCTTGCGCGCGCGAACCTCGTCCGCCTTGTTCTCCAATATTTTTTTTAACAGCGGCGGAAGCTCCCCGGCGTCCCCGTTTCTGTGCGTCATCATCCCGCAACCCCCAGCTTGGGCCAGAGTGCGTCAACCCTCTCCCTCGTGGTCTTGTCCATCTCTATGTCGTCCGGCCATTCCCTGTCGTGGCCGTCGGCCGGCGTTTTTTTTGTCGCGTCCAGCAGAAGGCCCCATTTTGTTTTTACGATGTCGCGCAACGGGTCGGTGTTGTTAAAAAGCTTCCAAGCGACGGTGGAATGCTCCCCTGCCTTAATCGAGGCGTCCACGATTACGGCGATGTTCGCCATTTGCCCCACGTCAGCATCCATTAACTTTTCCACCGCTGACTTACCGCCGTTTTGCTTGTCCACGGAGAATATTATAACGCGATTTGCCGTGTTCTTTTCGGGCACGGAAAATGACTTTAGATCTGCCGCCTCGCACCCCCGCCGAATCACCTGCTCGTCAACGGGAATTAACTGCGGCCTGTTTCTCGCCTTCTCCGCAGACCCGCGAGACGTCGCGTCAAGACCAAGCTTGGAGCCGCGCATCGCGTCCGGCGACGAATGGTCCAAAACGTCAAGCACCCCCTTGGAATAAAAAAGGTCCTCGGCGACGTCGAAATTATTCAGCAAATTCCTAAAGACCGCGCCGTGGTCGCGCACGTCCACGCCGGAGTCAACGGCCAATATCATCTTTGCAAAGCTCATCTGCCCCGCGCCCCACAAGGCGTTCATCAGCCTGTGCGCGGCGTAGGGATATTGTTTTTCCATCGAGACGACAACGCAGTTGTGAAAAACCCCCTCCCACGGTAAATCCATGCCGGTTATCTCCGGGTTCACCATCTGCAACAGCGGAAGAAAAATATCGGCGGTGGCGCGACCCATGTAGCAGTCCTCCATCGGCGGCTTACCGACAATCGTCGTGAAATAAACGGGATTTTTCCGCGTGGTGACGGCCGTAACGTGAAACAGCGGGTAGTAGTCGGCGAGCGAGTAATAGCCGGTGTGGTCGCCAAACGGGCCCTCAATCCGAAACGGCTCGGCGGGGTCAACGTATCCCTCCAAAATTATCTCTGCGTCCGCCGGAACCCACATGTCAATCGTCTTGCATTTTACGATTCGCACCGGCTTGTTGCGAATAAAGCCGGAGAGCATCAGCTCGTCCACCCCCCTCGGCAGGGGCGCCGTGGCGGAATAGGTCGTGGCCGGGTCGGTGCCAATTGCGACGGCGACCGGCATTCGTTTACCCGCCTTTTTGTAGTCGTGAAAATTATGCGCGCCGTCCTTGTGTATGTGCCAGTGCATCCCGGTCGTGTTCTTGTCGAAAATCTGGAGCCTGTACATCCCGACGTTCCGCCTGCCGTCCAGCGATTTTGTAAAAACCAACGGAAAGGTTACGAACCTCCCCGCGTCGTTGGGCCAGCATTTTAAAACCGGGATTTTGTTGAGGTCCACGTCCGCGCCGGTCATCACGACCTCCTGGCACGGGGCGGAGCCGGATATTTTTTTCGGCTGTGTTTTTCTAATGTCTAGAAGAGTCCCCAGAAGTTTTAGTTTATCCCCCAGCGTCTCGGGCGGCGCCGTCTTTACGAGTTTTTCAATTTTTGCCGCGATTTCGCGCGGGGAGGAGCCGAAAGCTATTTTCATTCTGTTGTCGCTACCGAACGCGTTTATAAGCACCGGCATGGAGGAGTCCTCCACGTTTTCAAAAAGGAGCGCCTTGCCGCCGCCGGGGGTTTTGCAGACCCTGTCGGTTATCTCGGTTATTTCGAGCAATGGGCTGACCTTCTCGCGGATTCGCACCAATTCGCCCGCTGATTCGAGCGCGGAAATAAAATCGGAAAGAGTTTCCGGCGCCCTCATTGCAAGTGCCCCCCCGGTGGGTACACACTCTTTAGTGTGTACTTCATGCCGAAGGCATGATGAATTCTTGCCACTTCGGGGCAACAAGTACATGGCTGAGGCCCTGTACCTACCGAAATTATCACGACGCAAAATCAAACAGCGGCCTGCCGGTCATCTCCGGCGGCTGTTTGATTCCCATCAGCTTCAGCACCGTCGGCGCGACGTCGCACAACGCCCCTGCGGTTTTGGACATCACGACCGGCCGAGGCCCGTAAACGTAAAGCGGAACCGGGTTGGTGCTGTGCGCCGTTATCGGCTGGTTATTTTTGTCCAGCTTTTCCTCGATGTTGCCGTGATCCGCCGTTAAAACCAAATAACCGCCGACCTTGTTCACCGCATCCATAATCCGTCCGACGCATTGGTCAACGGTCTCCACAGCCTTCACGGCGGCGGGAAAAACGCCGGTGTGCCCCACCATGTCTCCGTTTGCGATGTTCACTATAACCGCGTCGTACTCGTTTCCGATGACGGCGGAAACAACGCCGTCCGTAACCTCCACGGCGCTCATCTCCGGCTGAAGGTCGTATGTCGCCACCTTCGGGGATGGAACCATCTTGCGCGTCTCCCCCTCGTAGACGGTCTCCAATCCGCCGTTGAAGAAAAACGTCACGTGCGGATATTTCTCCGTCTCCGCCGTCCTAAACTGTTTAAGGCCGAGAGTTGAAAAAACCTCGCCGAGCCCGTTTTTCGGCGGGCGCGTGTCGAACGCAACCGGCAGGTCAAAATCCTCGCTGTATTCCGTGATGCAGTAAATATGCACCCCCGGTTTTGCGCCCCTGTCGAACCCCTTAAAATCGTCGTCGTTCAACGCGCGCACCATCTCGCGCACGCGGTCGGAACGAAAGTTGAAAAATTGGACCACGTCCCCTTTTCGTATAATCCCCTCCGGCGCTCCGTGGGAGTTTACAATCACGGTCGGCTCTATAAATTCGTCGGTGATTTCCTTTGCATACGATTCCTTAAGCGCCGCCACGGGGTTGGTCTTAAGCGCCCCCTCGCCGCGAACCATCGCGTTGTAGGCCCTCTGGACGCGCTCCCAGCGGTTGTCCCTGTCCATTCCGTAATACCGTCCGCATACGACGGCGATTTTCCCGACGCCTTTTTCATTAACCACGTTTGTAAGTTGCGCCATGTATTCCGCGCCAGCCGTGGGCGAGGTGTCGCGCCCGTCCATCATCGCGTGGACGTAAACTTTGGTAAGCCCCTCTCTTTTGGCCTTTTCGAGGAACGCCTCCAGATGGCCGATGTGGCTGTGCACCCCGCCGTCGGACAAAAGCCCGACAAGGTGATATCCCGCCCCGGCGTCGCGCGCCTTTTGCATCCCCTCGGTGATTACGGGATTGGAAAAGAATGAGCCGTTATTGATGGCGGAATTTATTTTGGGGAGTTCCTGCATGACCACCCTTCCGGCGCCGATGTTGAGATGCCCCACCTCGGAGTTGCCCATCTGCCCCTCGGGGAGGCCGACCGCCTCGCCGGACGCGTTCACTAGGACGGGCGGATATTTGTCGTTCAGAACGTCAAAATTCGGCGTTTTGCCCGCTTTTATTGCGTTGCCATATTCGTTGGGATTATGCCCCCACCCGTCGAGTATGCAAAGAACCACCACCGGAACATTTTTATTTCGCATTTCATGATTCTACCCCGCTTTATCCGCGGATACCAGCGTGGGTGAGGCGGTAGTGCATTAGTCACACGAACTACGTTTTCGGTCACTCCTCACCCTCGACCTCGATACTTAAGAACGCAACGCCTGACAATTGTTGCAAAATAGAAATTATATTCTATAATACATGGCATGATTAATAGGTTGGTTCGCCTGCAGATCGTTGAGCGGCTGGACTCCAGCCCGGCAGTGGCATTAGTTGGACCCCGCCAATGCGGAAAGACCACCCTTGCTCGGTCGATGGGGGGACTCTATTTTGACCTAGAGCAAAATTCCGAACGCCTTCGCTTGGATCTTGAGTGGAACCGTCTGGCGGACGGGAAGGACATGGTGATATTGGACGAGGCCCAAACTTGGCCCGACATATTCTCTCGCCTACGCGGAGCCATAGATAGTAAGCGCAAACGAAACGGACGATTTCTTCTACTTGGATCCGTGTCCCCTTCCCTTATGGTTCAGGTTTCGGAATCTCTTGCCGGACGCCTATCGTTGGTGGAGTTGACCCCGTTTCTCATAACAGAGTTGAAAACGAAAGATTCGGGCGCGAGACGCTGGATGTGCGGGGGATACCCGGACGGCGGAGTGCTGGTTCCAAAGCAGTATCCGCGATGGCAACAAGACTACGTTTCGCTTTTAACCCAACGCGACCTGCCGGCATGGGGCCTGCCATCAAAACCGCAAACTACGGATCGTCTGCTTCGCATGCTGGCGGCACTTCATGGACAGGCTTGGAACGCCTCACAGGTTGGTCAAAGCCTTGGTCTCTCGTACCATACCGTCAACACGTACCTTGATTACTTGGTGGGCGCTTTCCTGATAAGACGGTTGCCGTCGTTTCAAACCAATATCCGTAAGCGCCTTGTTAAAACGCCTAAGGTCTACTGGCGTGACAGCGGCCTGCTTCATGCCTTGCTTAACGTACCAAACGAGCGCACCTTGATGGCGCAACCATGGGTCGGCGCGAGCTGGGAGGGCTTCGTCATTGAGCAGGCGTTGGGGGAGCTTTCGGCGATTGGACGGAAGGTCGACGCCTACCACTTCAGATCAAGCGACCAACACGAATTAGACCTGGTCTTGGACTTCGGAAAAGAACTGTGGGCTGTCGAAATAAAACTGACGTCTTCGCCGTCGCCAGCGGACATGGCGCGGTTGGATAAAACGGCGGAAATGATAAAAGCCTCGAGAAGCTTCCTTATATCTCAAACCAGTCGGTCATCCGGCGACGAGCACCGCATATCCTGCAACCTTCCAGCCTTTCTAAAATATTTGAGGGAAAGCGCCAGTTAATCAAATAATCGGCTCACTGTCAGCGGCGGACGCAACGGGCGTAGTTTGCGTCGTTCTTGCCGGTGTGGCCGACGTTGCCATCGTTAAAGAAGACGACCAACACGCGGTCTTGATAGACCTCGTAGGCAGTGGACGACCAATAAAAACTATTTTTCATACTCGGAAAATATACGCTTCTTAAATCTTTCTGTTTAATTCCTCCCGTCAATCTCATGCTAGCGTATAATACGCGCATTAAAATATTCCTAGACATTAAGGCCCTACCCAACCCCCTACGCGCCCCCCAGATAGTTTGCTTGCAGTTTTCCCCGCTTTATGTATGAATATGGCATGCGAAAGGCGGCTGGGAGGTAGATGGATAATTCTCTGCACGGCTCCTATTCCTGCGTGGAGGCGTTTATACCCATCACTTTGACCCCCCTCTCGGAGGGGGAGGAACGCCTTGGCACGAGGATGGCCACGGATATTCAACTGACGGAAGTAAAGGATTTACCGGAACTTGACGATAAAGTACTTCAGACCTGGTTAAGGGTGCTGGATGCGAAGCTGGACGCGGTTCTGACCCTTCTTCACAAGGAGCACGGCGAGTTTAGCCAGCTTCCTTATAGGAGGGTCGAAATTAGCGGAGGAGGAATAAAGATTTACGGGCAGGAGCAGTTCCAAGTGGACGCCCTAGTGGAGATAAAAACCCTCCTCCCATCGGCCACCCCCTTGGCGTTGTACATCGGAGCGAAAGTTTTGAGGTACGCCGACGGGGGGCTATTGCTAAACTACCTCCCGATGAGCGAAGATATACGAGACCGCATAGTGCACTATGTGTTCTCGAGACAAAGAGAGTTGATGCGAAAAAAGAGGGACGAATGAAGAAGGACTTTAAATGACGTTTGTAATCGGCGCCATCGTAGTAATAGGGTGCGTCTTGGCCGGGTACGCCATGGAAAAGGGAAACTTTTCCGTGCTTATCCAGCCGGCGGAGCTTGTAATCATCGGCGGGGCTGCGCTTGGCGGGTTCATCATCCAGGCCCCGGCCAAGATAATCAAGCTGGTGCTTGCCGACCTCAAAAAACTCTTCTCTGGCAAGACCTACGGCAAGGCCGACTACCTCGAAATACTCATGCTGATGAGCGAAATCTTCTTCAAGATTCGCCGCGAGGGGCTAATCTCCATCGAAGAGGACGTGGAAAAGCCGGACAAAAGCAAGATATTCCCCAAATACCCCAAACTTTTCCACAACCACCACGCCATGTACTTTATCACCGACACACTGCGGACCATCATGTCCACCACCATCTCACACCACGATTTGGAGTCGTTGCTCGACGCTGAAATGGATTCGCACCACGACGAGGCCACGACCCCCTCCCGCGTGGTAGCAAACGTGGCGGACGCGCTCCCGGGCCTTGGAATAGTCGCCGCCGTGCTTGGCGTCGTCATAACCATGGGCAAAATTGACGAGCCCCCCTCCGTGCTGGGCCACCACGTCGGCGCGGCGCTGGTCGGCACCTTTTTGGGCGTGCTCTTGTGCTACGGATACGTGGGCCCCATCTCGAAGGCGCTGGAGGCGCTGGCCCACGAGGACCACCAATACTACGGCGTCCTCAAAATAATTCTGGTCGCGTTCGTACGCGGGGACGCACCGCAGGTCGCCGTTGAGTTCGGCAGACGCGTAATACCCGGCTCCCAGCGTCCCACCTTCCAGGAGGTCGAGGCCGCAATGGCCAAGATTAAGAAATAATGTCCGACGCAAAAAAGGGCGACAAGGCCACCGTAATAAAGAAGATAAAAAAGGGGGGCCACGCCGGCGCGCACGGCGGCTCTTGGAAGGTGGCCTACGCCGACTTCGTGACCGCGATGATGGCGTTTTTCCTTTTGCTGTGGCTATTGGCCATGGTCTCGCCGGAAAAGCGCATCGTCATGGCGGAGTACTTTAAGGAGTTTAATATTTTCAAGGCCGGAAGTTCGTCCGTTCTTTCCGGCGCGCCCGCCGTGATGCAAAAACCGGGCGGAGAAACGCATAAGGACATGGCCAAAGGCGCGACGACCCGGGACATGACGATGGAGGACATCTCCACAAAAATCCAGGCCCAAATGGGGGCCAGGTTTGAGAAGCTGAAGAATCAGATTGTGCTCGACGTCTTCGAGGGGGGAATCCGAATCCAAATAGTGGACAAGGAGGGAAACCCGATGTTCGAGCCGGGTAGCGCGGTGCTGACCGAACGCGCCAAAGAGGTGTTGGGCCTCATTTCCGAAAATATCAAGGAAACCACGAACAGAATCGCGGTCGAGGGCCACACCGACTCCACCCCCTACAGCGCAAACGGAATAAGCAACTGGGAGATTTCAACGATGAGGGCCTCGGCCGCGCGCAAAGAGCTTCAAGCGGACGGAATAGACCCGTACAGAATCGCGCGCGTCGTGGGCTACGCCGACACCGAGCCGTACATAAAGGAAAACCCGAAGGACGCCCGGAACAGGCGCATAAGCCTTATCCTGCTCTACGAAAAGAAAAAGAACGAGGAAAACAGCCAGACAAGGGTTCCCGAGCTGGGCACCTCCGACATCACCCTACCTACGCCGGCGCCCTCCCCCGTCCCGGCCCAGTAGTTATTTCGGACTGTTTTTCTTTTATCATTCCCGTGAAATATATTAATACCGTGAACGGTGTCTCCATCGGAGAATGAGAACGGTAGGCACGGCCTTGAGGCTGTGCATTGTCGCGCAAGCGGCAATAAATTCCCCGGCCTTTACAGGCCGACGTACACCCTAAAGGGTGTACCCACCAACTAAGTCCTTCCTCTTCGCGTTCTTCGCGGCTTCGCGTGAGGCCAGTTCCCTCCCCTTTCCAACCCTTGCGAAACACCCCAAAATTTGATATTCTCACCATCTTTGGGTTGGTCACATTCGCCCCTTGCGCTGGGCAGGCAATAAACGAGACGGAGGACGCGATTTGAAGCTTCATGAATATCAGGCGAAAGAGGTTCTGCGAAAACACGGCATACCAGTGCCGGACGGCTTTTGCACCGAAACCGCATATAACGCGCGGGAACTGGCCGGAAGACTGGCCGGGTACCCGGTCGTGGTAAAGGCTCAAATTCACGCCGGCGGACGCGGCAAGGGGGGGGGCGTAAAACTGGCCTTCTCGGCGGACGAGGCGGAAGCCCAGGCCAAAGCCATCCTCGGCATGACCCTTGTCACCCACCAAACCGGGCCGTCCGGCAAATTGGTTCAAAAGCTCCTTATCGAGGACGGTTGCAAAATCGGACGCGAGCTATACCTTGGCATAGTCCTAGACCGCGCGTCTTCCAAAAACGTCATCATGGCCTCCACCGAAGGGGGTATGGAAATCGAGGAAGTGGCCGAGAAAACCCCCGAGAAAATCATCAAGGTCGTCGTAGTCCCTTCGGTCGGCATTATGCCCTACCAGTGCAGGCAGATAGCCTACGGGCTGGCCTTTCCGCAGGAGATGATTGGAGCTGTCGTCTCTTTTATATCAAAGTTTTACACCATGTATGAGAAGGAAGACCTTTCAATGGCGGAGATAAACCCCCTTGTTCAAACCAAGGACGGAAAAATCCTTGCGTTGGACGCAAAACTGGCCTATGACGACAACGCAATGTTCCGCCACAAAGAGGTTATGGAATACCGCGATCTCAACGAGGAAGACCCCTTGGAGATAGAGGCCTCCAAATTCAGCCTTAACTACATAAAGCTAAACGGCAACATCGGATGCATGGTCAACGGCGCGGGACTCGCCATGGCGACAATGGATATTATTAAACACTCTGGTGGCGAACCGGCTAATTTTTTAGACGTGGGCGGCGGGGCAAGCGCGGAACAGATTGAGGAGGCCCTTAAAATCATCATCGCCGATAAATCTGTGCAGGCCATATTTATCAACATCTTTGGCGGGATTTTAAGATGTGATAGATTATCTAACGGGGTCGTTTCCGCCGCGCGAAAAATTGACATTAAAATCCCGATTGTCATCCGTATGGAGGGGACAAACGTGGACGAGGGGAAAAAGATACTTGCCGAAAGCGGCCTCAAATTCATAATCGCCTCAAGCATGAAAGACGGCGCCCAAAAGGCCGTCGCGGCGTTGAAAGGATAGCGACATGAGCGTATTGGTAGGGAATCAGACAAGACTCATCGTACAGGGCATTACCGGCAAGGAGGGAACCTTTCACGGGCTTGGTTGCAAAAGCTACGGAACAAACGTGGTCGGCGGCGTAACCCCCGGCAAGGCGGGCGGAAACGTGGAGGGCATCCCGGTTTTTAACACCGTGCGCGACGCCGTTAAAGAGACGAAGGCGAACGCCACCATGATATTCGTCCCCCCCCCTTTCGCGGCGGACGCGATTTTGGAGGCGTTCGACGCGGGGATAGAACTCATCGTCTGCATAACCGAGGGAATCCCGGCGCAGGACATGGTAAAGGCCTTTAACGCCATTAAAGGGGGCCATTCCCGGCTAATAGGGCCGAACTGCCCCGGAATCATCACCCCCGGCGAGGCCAAAATCGGCATCATGCCGGGACACATCCATAAGAAAGGACGGGTCGGCATCGTCTCCCGCTCCGGCACGCTTACCTACGAGGCGGTGGGCCAGCTGACCGCGCTTGGCATCGGCCAGTCCACCTGCATCGGCATAGGCGGCGACCCGGTGATAGGCACCAACCACACCGACGCGCTGAAACTTTTCAACGCGGACAAAGACACCGACGCGATAGTGATGATAGGCGAGATTGGCGGCTCGGCGGAGGAGGAGGCCGCCGACTACATCAAGAACAACGTTAAAAAACCGGTTGTCGGCTTCATAGCCGGCCAGACGGCGCCCCCGGGGAGGCGAATGGGCCATGCGGGGGCCATAATCGCGGGTGGCAAGGGAACCGCAAAGGAAAAAATGGAGGCCATGCAAAAGGCCGGCATTCACGTCTGCGTGAGCCCGGCGGATATTGGCGAAACAATTCAAAAAGTTTTAAAATCTGGGAAATAATAATGAAAGATGGAGGAACTCTTTAATGAGCGACTTAATTATCAGAATCGGCGGCGAGGGCGGAGAAGGCATAATAAGCGCCGGCGACATGGTGGCCGAGGCCGCTTGTCGCTCCGGATTGGAGGTTTTGACCTTCAAGACATTCCCGGCGGAGATAAGGGGCGGATACGCCATGTACCAAATCCGCTTCTCCAAGGACAAGATTTTGTCCGAGGGAACCGGATTCCAGGTCTTCTGCGCGTTCAACCAAGAGGCGTTGGACAAAAACAAAAAGGAGCTAATCCCCGGCACCGTTCTTATTTATGACTTCCCCGGCGGCGACATAGAGCAGGAAGTCAAGATGGACGGCGTCGTCACCTACCCTCTTCCGATGTCAAAAATCGCGAAGAAGGACCTCGACATGTACAGGGCAAAAAACATGGTCGCGCTCGGCGCGCTTTCGTACATGTTCGACATCGCCAAAGAGGACTTGAAGGAGCTAATCCGCCAGAAATTCGGCAAGAAGGGCCAGGCCGTCGTGGACACAAACCTAAAGGCCATCGAGTCCGGCGAAAACTACATGAAGGAAAATTACAAAAAGACAGACCCCTACACGATGGGGCTCGGGAACAAAACCGGCAAGGACGTCATCATCATCTCCGGCAACGAGGCGGCGGGCCTTGGCGCCATGATTGCCGGTTGCAATTTCCTCAGCGCGTACCCGATTACGCCGGCGACAGAGGTGGCAAACTATATGTCGTCCGCGCTTCCGAAAAGGGACGGAACGCTTGTTCAGGCCGAGGACGAGATGGCGTCGCTCGCGCAGGTTTTGGGCGCGTCATACGCGGGCGCGAAGGCCATGACCTCCACCTCCGGCCCCGGCCTTTCTTTGATGCAGGAGCTTCTGGGCTACGCCTCGATGGCGGAGCTTCCATGCGTCATCGTGGACGTTCAGCGCGGCGGCCCCTCCACTGGCCTCCCCACCAAACACGAGCAGTCCGACCTCTTCATGGCGGTCCACGGCGGCCACGGCGACGCGTCGCGCATCGTTCTCTCCGCGGAGAACGTGGCGGACGCGATTGACCTGGCGGTGGACGCCTTCAACCTCGCCGAAAAATACCAGATTCCGGTTATTCTCCTAACCGACGGCTCGCTCGGCTTCAGGACGGAATCGGTGGCGCGGCCCGACCCGAAAAAATACAAGATAATCAACCGCGACAGGTACAAGCCGAACGGAAGCGACAAATACCTGCGTTACAAGCTGACCGAAAACGGCATATCGCCGATGTCGCAACCGGGCGACCCGGGCGGCGCCTACATCTCCACAGGGCTGGAGCACGCTGAAAGCTCCGCCCCCTCCTTTACGCCGGAAGACCACAATAGAATGCTGGATAAACGATTCGGCAAACTGAAGGACGTGGTTGATTTTTACCCGGCCCCCGAGGTGCAAGGGGAAGGACAGGCGGACGTCGGCGTCATTAGCTGGGGTTCCACGCTCGGCACGGTGCGCGAGGCGGTCAACATGGCCCGTAAAGAGGGATTGAAGGTGAAAGCCCTTCATCCCAAACTGGTCTGGCCGTTGCAAGAAAAGCAGATTTTGGCGTTCGCGGCGACCTGCAAAAAAATACTCGTCCCGGAGGTCAACAAGCAGGGGCAGTTCGCCGAGATACTGCGCGGGAAAACCGGCATTAACCCGATAAGCTACCCGATATACGGCGGACTGCCGTTCTCGCCAAAGCAAATTCTGGAAAAAATTAAGGAGGCAATGTAATGACCGCCACCGCCGAAACCTTAAAGGCAAAGGATTATAAAAGCGACATCCGTGTCGTGTGGTGCCCCGGATGCGGGGACTACGGCGTTCTTAACGCGGTTCAAAACGCGTTCGCGGCGCTTAAGCTTACGATAGACAACACCGTCTGCGTCTCCGGCATCGGCTGTTCGAGCAGGCTCCCCTACTTCCTAAAAACCTACGGGTTTCACTCCCTGCACGGCAGGTCTTTACCGGTCGCATCCGGCGTCAAGCTTGCCAATCCGAACTTGGAAGTTGTAGTGTTCGGCGGCGACGGAGATTTGTTCTCAATCGGCGGGGGACACTTTCCCCACGTGGCGAGAAAAAACACCGACCTTACCTGCGTGATGATGGACAACCACGTATACGGCCTCACAAAAGGCCAGGCCTCCCCCACCTCGACCCCGGGCACGGTGGGAACGTTGACGCCGTTCGGAACGCCAGACCCGGCGGCGGTAAACCCGCTTGCCTACTCCCTCACCTACGGCGCCACGTTCGTCGCGCAGGGTTTTTCCGGCGACCCGAAGGGCCTTTCCCAAACCGTCCAGCAGGCGATATCGCACAAGGGATTTTCCTTCGTGAACATCATCTCGCCGTGCCTCACCTTCAACAAGGTGGACACATTCGATTTTTTCAAGGACTCCTTCATAGACCTTCCCGCCGACCACGACAAATCAAACCTCGTGTCGGCCCTGGACAAGGCCGTAAACCCGCCCGCGGGAAAACTTTACAGCGGAATTTTCTTCGAGACACAACGCCCCACCTTGGTCGAAAACTTAAAAAAAATCAACCAAAAGGCAAAAGCGGACAAGAACCGCGACATTAACACCTTTATAGACGAGTTTAAAATATGACAATCGAAAGAACTTTGGGACTGATCAAGCCGGACGGATTGGAGCGGGGCAAACAGGGGCTTATCATCGACCGCATTCTCCAAAACGGGTTCAAAATCCTCGCGATGAAGCAGATAAGGCTCACCAAGGCGCAGGCCGAGGGGTTTTACGCAGAGCACGCGGCCAGGCCTTTCTTCGGCTCGCTCTGCTCATACATGACGTCCGGCCAGATTATCGCCATGACGCTTGAGAAAGAAAACGCAATCGCCGACTGGCGAAAACTGATGGGCGCCACGAACCCGGAGAAGGCGGACGCGGGAACGATACGAAAAGACTTCGCCGTGGACATGGAGAAAAACTCCGTTCACGGCTCCGACTCCCCGGCGTCCGCAGGCCGGGAAGTCCCCCACTTCTTCAGCAATCTGGAGTTTTAATTGGTGGGTACAAGGCCTCTGCCTTGTACCTACCTGAACATTGCCTTGCTGATATTCTTCACGATAATCTCCCTTGCCGTTTCCAACCACGCGTGGGCCGGGCAGGCGGAACGCCCGAAGGAAGTGAACAAAGTCTACGACTATCAGGGAGCCGACATGAAAAGTTTTGGCTCCGAGGTCAACGCCGACATGTCGCGTATTTCAAATCTGTTCGGAACCGCCGCGGAATGGGAGGGTCTGCTCGAACATCAGGAAGATTTGGAAAAAAAGGGGTGGCTCGGAATCGCCATGAAGCTCCCCGCCAAACCGCCCAAGGAGCAAGGCTCCGGGGCAGAGTTGCAGGCTGTGGAGGTGGCGAGAGTCATGCCGGACTCCGGGGCGGAAAAAGCCGGGCTTCGCGAGGGGGACCTAATCGTCGGAGTAAACGGCAAGCCGATTGAGGTGAAGGACAACAACGTCCTGCTCTCCTTCCGAATTACGATTTCCAAAATACACCCCGGCGAAAAGGTAAAACTACGCGTCCTGCGCGACGGCTCCGCTATGGAGATACGCGCCGAGATAAAACCCTACCCCAAAGCCCGGACGATTTTAAAACCTCACCCCGACCTGGAAAAGAAAACCTCCGTAACGGGCAAATCATTGCTGAACGGGGTGTTGGAAAAAGAGGGTCTCACCGGCGAGTTCGCCAGAATCCTCAAAGAGTTTCGCAACGAGGCGGACAAGGTGGTGAGCCCGATGCTGATGAAAAACGGGGACTACAACCCGTTCCGCCTGCAGGAGGTCAATTACATAATGTACCACCCGATGGATTTGCCGGTGGTGGCCCGGAAAATAACCGACCGCCTTCAGGACACGTTCAACAAAACGAACCATGATATTGCCGGGCTTATAAAAACCGGGATGGAGGAGTTGGACATGACGTACGCCCCGCCAAAGCCGGAGGAGGCCAAACCGCCAAAGGACATGACCGAATACGTCGAAAGACTGGTTAACGCCATACAGCACGCAAATTCCGAACGCTCCGCGGTGCTCTCCGTTTTCACCGACGAGGAGATTGACTTCCTATACCAGACGGCGCCCAAGCTTCTGGTCGAGGATTATAATTCCGAGAAACGGGAAAAAACCGACGCCGAAAAGCGCGACCAAGAAACCAGCCTCCTCCGTTTTTTCAAGCTCGTGCTGAAGATGGATCTTCCGCGCCTTCTCAACGCATCGGCGGAGATCGCGCGGGCGATAGATTTGAAGACGCTGGAAAAGCTGGACAAAAAAGCCGGCAAGCTTGAATATTATCCGAAGGGATGGAAGGTGCATGAAAAGGACAACCTGACGGAAATTGACACTCCGGCGGGCCGCGTGTTTATCGGCGGCACGGGGGACAACGTCTACACCGAGGACTCCGCGCTAATTCTCGACTTTGGCGGAAACGACAAATACTTCAACCACGCCGGCGGGAGCACGCGGCAAATTCCGTTTTCGGTGGTGATAGACATTGCGGGCGACGACCTGTATTCCACAAACGAGGATTTTGCGCATGGGGCCGGACTGCTAGGAGGCGGATTCTTAATCGCCCTCGAGGGTAAACATCGGTACATGGCAAAAAGCCACTCCCAAGGCGTCGGAATTCTCGGGGTCGGAGTATTGGTTGATTTGGCGGGCAACGGCCAGTACGTCTCCTCAACCTTCTCCCAAGGCGCGGCGAGTTTTGGCGTGGGAATACTGGCGGAAGTCGGCGGGAACAACTCCTACTACGGCAACTTCTTCGTGCAGGGCGCAGGGTACGTGAAAGGCTTGGGCGCGCTCGTAGATGTTTCCGGAAACAACAAATATTTCGCGGGGGGGCTGTACGAAGATTTTCGCGCTCCGGGCAAATCCTACGTCTCGATGGCGCAGGGGTTCGGTTTCGGCCTGCGCCCCTCGGAGTCCTTTCTCGGCGCGTCCGGCGGGATTGGCGTCCTCTTCAATGCGGAGGGGAACAACACGTACGTCGCGGACTATTTTGCGCAGGGGGCGAGCTACTGGTTTTCGCTTGGCATACTCGACGACCGCAAGGGGAACGACCGCTATATTTCCGGGCGTTACTCGCAGGGCGCGGGGATTCACCAGTCGGCGGGAATTCTAATGGACGGCGAGGGGGGAAACATATTTCTGGCGGATTTTGGAGTGGCGCAGGGTTGCGGCCACGACTTCGGAGTGGGGTTCCTCGTTGACAACGGAGGAAACGACAAATATATTTCCGGCGTCATCGCGCAAGGCGCGGGAAACGACAACGGCATAGGCGTGCTCTCGAATATCGGAGGCGACGACGAATACCACCTAAAGGAGCACGGCCAGGGCCGGGGCAACTACGAGCCGGCGCGCGATTTGGGAAGCTTCGGTTTCCTTTTCCACCTCGGCGGAGGAAAGAACTTTTATTCCATGGGCGGAAAAAACAACAGCCTCGGCTATAAAACCCGGTGGGGCGTTCTATTGGACGGCAACTAAAAATATTCCGCCTTTGAGAACTCCGCTCCGGCGGCGTCCTTTGGCGAAAGAATCGGCTCGGCCCCGGACGGCAAAGGCCATTTTATCGCCAGGCGCGGGTCGTTCCACAACAGCGACCTCTCGTTGGCCGGCGCGTAAAAATCGGTGCATTTATAGGCCACCTCCGCCGTTTCGCTCAACACCAAAAATCCGTGGGCGAATCCCGGCGGCACCCAGACCATTTTTTTATTCTCGCCGGAAAGGACGGCGCCGACCCACCTCCCGAAATGCCGGGAGTTTTTCCGCAAATCAACCGCCACGTCGAACACCTCGCCGGAGAGCGCCCTTACAAGCTTTCCCTGCGTCTGCCTCACCTGGTAGTGAAGGCCCCTCAGCGTGTGACGAACGGATTTGCTCTGGTTGTCCTGCACGAATTTCGCCGCGACGCCGTTTTCGGCGAAAACTCGCTCGTTCCAAGTTTCCATGAAAAATCCGCGTCCGTCCGGAAAAACTTTCGGCTCGACGAGCACGACTTCGGGAATGTCGGATTTAATGAAATTCATTTCGGCGAAATCTCCTTGTCGTCGCGCGGGGCGGCCCCCCACTTGGAGGCCTTTATCAAAAAACGCACCAGCAGAAAAATATTTACGACAATCACCGCGACCACGACGGCGATGTAGGGATAGGGCGAGAAACCTCCGTGGCCCATGCTCAAAAGAATATCTTAAACGGAACGCGAATGGCGAACCCAGTGCCGCCCACGCCCGATATGGTGAAAAAACTCGCCCCGGCCTCTATTCCAAGCGCTACGTCCTTCTTTACGAAGAAGTCCATTCCGCCAAGAACCTCAAACCCAATCATCGAAGGCGAAATGCCGCCAAAATCGAGGTTGCCCAAAAGCACGTCGGCTCCCAGGTACGGAATCATGTTCGGATCCGACTTCGGATCCACGTAATGCAGTTTTACGAACGGCGCGATGGTGGTAACGTTTATGTTGTTCTTGGGGTTTTGCATTCCCAGCATCCCGGCAATGGCCCCCACCTCCATTTTATCGGAGTAAAAATATCCGTATGAGCCGGACGCCTGGACGACGCTGAGCGACGAACCGTTGGCGCTGTATGTCTGGCCCGAAAGGGCGAGAGAAACGTCGGAGACCCCCTCCTTCACGCTCGGTTTGTCGTACGCCCACGATACTGCGGACGACGCCAGCAAAAATAAAACTGCCGTTACTAATAATCGTCTCAAACCAATTGCCTCCAAAAATATTAATCAACCCGCCCTACTGTCATCCCGCACTTGATGCGGGATCCATTACCTAAATTTCAACGGAAATGAACCACGGGTCAAGCCCGGGGTGACAAATACAACCGTCATTTTTCAAACCGCCCCAAACCGCACGTTTATGCCGGTTCCGGAAGGAGCGCGTAAGCCTGCGTCCGCCTGCGCGGAACAAAACCGGCGTCGGTTATAATCCCGCGAATCTCCTTCTCCGAAAGACGGAAGGAAACCCCGGCCGCCCTCACCACGTTTTCCTCAAGCATCGTGCTACCCATGTCGTTCGCGCCGAAAAACAGCGCCATCTGCGAAACCTTGGAGCCTTGCGTGACCCACGACGCCTGTATGTTCGGTATATTGTCCAGCATTATCCTGCTTATGGCAAGCGTCCGCAAATAGTCCAGCGACCCGGTTTTTTTCTCGACCCCGCTTTTGCCCAGCGCCGTGGCCCCGTGTTGAAACGGCCACGGGATGAAGGCCGTAAAGCCGCCCGTATCGTCCTGCAACTCGCGCAGTCTCTCCATATGGCGAATGCGCTCCTCGAGCGTCTCTATGTGGTCGAACATCATCGTTGCGGTTGTCTTAAGCCCCAGCCCGTGCGCGGAGCGCATAACCTCCAGCCACTTGTCAGCGTTGCATTTGTTGGGGCTTAGCCTCGAGCGCACGCGGTCCACCAAAATCTCCGCGCCCCCGCCCGGTATGGAGTCCAAACCGGCCTCGATTAGGCGAGAAATCGTCTCCTTTATCGAAAGTCCGCTCAACTCTGCAATGTGGCATATTTCCGGCGGCGAGAGCGCGTGAATATGTATTTCGTGCTCGGCCTTTATCTCGCGCAACATTTTTTCGTATTCCCCTATCCTCCACGTTGGGTGCAGTCCCCCCTGCATGAGAATTTGCACCCCGCCCACATCTTTTGTCTCGGCGATTTTTTCGTTAATCTCCTCCGAGGAAAGAACGTACCCCTCCCCCGACTTTGCCGTGCGATAAAACGCGCAAAAAAGACAGCCGGACACGCAGATGTTCGTGTAGTTTATGTTTCTGTCTATGATGTAGGTTACGACGCCGTCCCCGTGGAGCAGTTTTCGAGCCTCGTCCGCCCTTTGCCCAAGCCCCAAAAGGTCGCTCTCTTGGAAAAGCGCCAGCGCGTCACTCGCGGATATTCTAGCCAACTTCCTTTTTCTCCCTGATAATCTTTGTCATTTCCAGCGATTTTATCCCGCGCTCCGTGGCGTCCCTCACCACAAATTTAAAATCCCCGTGCGTCACCGCCTCGCCTTTGCGCGGAATCCTGTCCAGCAAGGTCAGCACGTATCCGGCGAGCGTCTCGTAATCGCCGTTGGGAAGGCCTAGGCCGTATTTTTCGTTCAGAAAATCAACCTCGACCGCGCCGTCGGCAAGCCATCTCCCCTGCCCTATTTCCCGCGCCTGCGGTTGCTCCTGCTCCTTGTCATACTCGTCCTGTATCTCGCCGAAAATCTCCTCCATGAGATCCTCCATGCTCGTTATCCCTATCGCGTCGGAATACTCGTTGACCACCACGGCCATCTGCACGCCGGCCCGTTGCATCTCCTGCATCAGGTCGTCCACCTTCTTCTTTTTATACACGTAAAAGGCGGGGCGCGCGAGGTCGGCGGCCGTCTTTGCCGTGTCGCCGTACCTTAGGACGTCAAACGCGTTTATCACTCCGACGATGTTGAATATCCTTTCGCTGAAGACGGGGAGGCGGGAGAACTTCGACTCCTCGAGTTTCGCGCGGACGGCGGACATCGGCTCTTTTTTTTCCAACGCCGTCAGGTGAATAAGCGGCACCATGCACTGCTCCACGGTTATATGCTTAAGGCCGAAAATTCTGTTGATGATTTTTTGCTCCTCCGGATGCAGGTCCATGTCCTTCCTCTCGGCGGCGAATATGCTCTTTATCTCCTCGTGGGTTATCGAGCGCGGGTCGTGGCTCGCGTCAATCCCGAAGGCGGACATTATTAAACGCGCGATGCCGGCGCTTACTATCCTGACGGGCGCGAATATCTTTTGCGCGGCTATCAGCGGATAGATGGCGGCGTACGACGCCTTCTCGGCCCATTTCTGGAAAAACGCCTTCGGGAATATTTCCCCAAAGAGCAACGTAAGCGGCGATATGGCGAGAACCGCCAGAAAATCCGCGTCGCGAAATTTCAACTCGCTTAGATACGCCGTCATCACCGCCGTCCCGGTAACGACAGAAACGTTCGTCCCTATCGAGGTGGTGGCGTAAAGGTTCGCCGGGAAGCGAAACTGCCGTTCCAGCAATATTGCGGCGATGTTTCCGCTTTCGACCCTGTGCGCGAGCCTGTGCCGGTTGAGCGAAATAAGGGCTATTTCCGTGCCGGAGAAAAATCCCTCCATCACTATGCACGAAAAAACCAGAGCCAGCATGGTCGTAAACGCCATCACCCGCCCCCGCCGTTATGCGCGCCCTGCGGCCTCTCCGGAACCTCGACCAACAGCTCGGAAATAATCGCGCCCCTCATCTTTCTCACGGTGAAATGCATTCCGTCGTGGTCCACCGACTCCCCCCATCGCGGAACCCTGCCGAACAGGTGGAACACAAAACCTCCCACCGTGCCTACGTCCTCCTGCGAAATGTTTTTATTCAGCCGGTCGTTGAAAATTTCCACCGCCATACGGCCCGGCACAAGGTAAAGACCGGGGCCGACCCGCGCGAACTGGTCCGCGCCCTTTGCCTGCGACTCGTCGCCCACGACGTAGGAAAGAACGTCGTCCATGGTGACCAGCCCCTCGGTGCCGCCGAATTCGTTGACTATAATCGCCATGTGCCTTTTTGTTTTCCGAAACTCGCGCAGAAGCTCGTCCACCATTTTCGTGTGCGGTATAAAATACGGCTCGCGAATAAGTCCGCCGATTTTTAAGTCAGCCGTCTCCACGTTTTGGGAAAGAAGGTCCTTCGTGTAAAGCACGCCGATTATCTCGTCGATATTTTTCCCGCAGATTGGAATGCGCGAGTGGTTAGACCGGCGCGCGCGCTCGATTATCGTGCCGGCGCCGTCGTCCGCCGAGAGCGCGAATATCTCCGTCCTCGGGGTCATTATCTCGGTCGCCTTCGTGTCGCCAAGCTCGAACACGTTCAGAATCATCTCCTTCTCCTCGCTTTCCAAGATGCCCTTGTCCTCGCCGCGGTGAAGGATGGCCCTGAACTCGTCCTCCGTTAGACCCGCATGGGCGGACTCCCCGGCCGGTGTGAACAAGGCTAGAAGACGGTTGGTGGCCGACGTGATGACACTCTGGACTGGTTCCACGATTTTCGCGAAAAACGACAACGGGCGCGCCGCAAAAAGGGCGTATTCGCGCGAATATTTAAACGCGAACGATTTTGGGGATATGTCGCCAAAAACCATCAGGCAGAACGCGCTGAGGCCGACCGCAAGCGCCGCCAATTCGGAGCTAAAAAAATGCAGGGCAAGCATCGTGGACACGGCGGCAACGGAGACGTTGACCAGCTCGTTGCCGATGTAAATGGTCACCAGAAGTTTTCTCGGCCTTTCCAAAAGATGCGCGGCCAGCTCGCCCGCCTTGCCCCCCGTCTCCCTAAGCGAACCTATCTGACTTTGGGAAAGGGAGAAAAACGCCACCTCGGACGCGGAAAAAAAGGCCGACAAACCAAGCAGGCCTATCAACAGACCAAAGCGGAAAATGTGGTCCATTATTGCGTTGGCGCCGTGATTCTAGAGCGGTAGACCTTGACGGCGCGTAGAACGATGAAATATGTCGCAACCGACAAAACCGCGCCGGCCAAAAGGCCCCCGACCACGAAGGGGACGCCGATGATTTTTATAATTTGAAGAAACGCCTCCCAGTGCAGACTACCCCAGTTAATCGTAACCTCGCTGATGTCCGCGCCCGTGACCAAAACGCCAAGGTAAAGAGTGGCCCCGCAAATGGGGGCGATCGTCCACGGGTTGTTGACCCACGAGGCGCCGAGCGTGATTACGGGGCTGACGCGAAACACCCAGGCAAGGGCCAGCGCCAGCACCGTGTGCGTTCCAATAATCGGGAAAAAAGCGATGAAGATGCCCAGCGCGCTCGCAAACGCCACGTCGTGCGGGGTGCCGTTGCCGTGCAGAATGGTGTGCAAAATCTCCTTAAACTTTTTTTTCATTCCGCCCCTTCCAGCAATTTAACCGGCCCCAGCTTCTCGAGTTGCGGGCCGACCACCCTCTTGTCGCCGACCACGACGATTAAAAACTTTTCAGGGTGAATCCTTTTTTGGGCGGCCTCGTTTATCTCGCCGGGGGTGAGGGAGAGAACTACGTCCTTATAAGTCTCTAGGTAATTTTTGGGAATTCCGTAATATTCCATCCACATGTATTTTCCGGTTATCTCGGTCGGCTTGTCAAAGGCAAAGATGAACGAATTGACTATCGCCTCTTTTGCCCCGGAGACCTCCGAGGCCGAGGCGCCGCGCTCCGCCATCCCACGAGCCAAATCCCTCGAAACGCTTATGAACTCGCCGGTCGTGGAGGCCTTCGTCTCGCCCCCGATCATAAACGCCCCCTTGTCCGAGTCTCCGCCCGAGAAATACGACCAAACCGAGTAGGCAAGCCCCCGCACCGAGCGAACGTCCTTCATGAGACGCGAGGAAAAACCGCCGCCCCCGAGAACGTAGTTCATAACGCGCACGGTCTGAAAATCCGCCTCCTTCCTGCTCACGCCGAGGTGCCCGATGCGAATCGCAGTCTGCGGAAGTTTTTTGTCCAAAAGATAAATTCCGCTCGCCCCGACGTCGGCGACGGGGGGAATTTTGCCAAATTTCTTGGGGGCGCGCCCCCATCCGGCGAACAATTTCTCGAACCGCGCCTTTATGTCGGCGGATTTAAAATCGCCCGTCAAGCCAATCATGAAACTTTCCGGCCCGATATGCTCCCGGTAAAAACTCCTGCAGTCCTCCAGCGAAACCCCCTCGACCGATTTTAAGGTCGGGGAGACGCCGAACGGATGACCCTTGAACAACAGCTTGTGAAACTCCCGGTCAACCAGCGCGTCCGGCTCGTCCTCCAGCCGTCGCAGTCCGTCCGCCACCTGCTCCTTCAACACGACAAACCGTTTTTCGTCGAACGCCGGATTCCGAATTACGTCGGCATAGAGCCTCAGCCCCTCGTCGAGGTTTTTGGACATTATCTTCATGCTCGCGGAGCCTGATTCGGCCCCGATTGAGGTCTCGATGCTCGCCCCCATAAACTCCAGCCGCTCGTCCAACTCGCCGGGCGCCAGGCTCTTTGTGCCGCCGGCGCGCCAAAGGCGCCCGGTAATCTCCGCAAGGCCCGCCTTTTCCGCCGGGACGTACGCGCTTCCAATCCGAACCATCGCCCCAATGTCCACGACCGGCAACTCGTGGTCCTCCAACAGGTAAAGAATCATCCCGTTTTTTAAAACCACGCGCTCCGGCTTGGGCGGATTAAACTTCAACTGCGGATATTTAAGCGCGGACAGATCAACGGTGGCGGAAAAAGAGGCGACCGGCAAAATGAACGACAACATCGCAAGTGCAAAAACAAAACGCCTCATTTGCCGCCCCCCCCGTTCAAGGCGGACGGCCCGCGTTTTTGAACCAGCGTCGCCACCGTCCTGTTGGACCTCACAAAATATTTCTTCGCAAAATTCATCACGTCCTCCGGCGTCACCTTCCTAACCTCGTCCAGATACCGCGTCATGTTCCGCCAGTCCCCGGTCACTATCTCGTATTCCGAAAGATAGTGCGCGAGGCCGGAGTTGGACTGCAATTTTCTCAGGTAGTCCGCCTCCATGCCGTTTAACACCTTTTGCATCTCCTTCTCTGTGAGCGGAGTCGTCTTGAATTTTTCCAATTCGTCGTAAATCGCCGCCTCAACCTCGTTGGTGGCGTGCGGTTGCCTCGGCGTGGCCTGAATAATATATACGTTGTCGTACCTCTCCCCCGGCGCGTCGAAACCGCCGACGGATACGGCAAGCCCCTTTTCCAACACGAGGGATTTATAAAGCCTCGACGTGCGACCGGAGGTGGCCATGAAGTCAATCACGTCCAGAACCACGGCCTCCTTGTCCGGAAACGTCGGTTTGTGCCACGCAATCATCACCTGCGGGTTCGCCTCGAACTCCACCTCTATCCTCCTCTCGCCGTTCTGCGGCGGCTCCACGGTGGCGGTTCGCGGGGGGATAATCTGGGGCGGGATGTCGCCGAAATACGATTTCACCGTCTCGTGGACGTAGTCCGGGTCCAGATCCCCAACTACCACAAGCACCATGTTGTTCGGCGAGTAATACGTCTTGAGGAATTTTTTAACGTAGTCCAGCGGCATCAGCGTTATGTCGCTTTCCCAGCCTATGACCGGCACGCCGTACGGATGCGCTATGAACGCGGAGGCCAAAATCCGCTCGTAAAGCTCGCCCTCCGGCTGATCCTCCACGCTACGCCTTCGCTCCTCCATTATCACGTCGCGCTCCGAGTAGTACTCGCGCAATATCGGCGACCTAAGCCGGTCGGACTCCAGCCAGGCCCAAAGCTCAAATTTATTGGCCGGAAGTTTTATGACGTAGGTGGTGGTGTCCTTCGCGGTGAAGGCGTTGAACCCGGAGCCGCCGAACCGCTGGTAAATTTCGCTTATCTCGTCCTCCACGACGAACTTGCGCTCCGTCTCCATCGCTTTTTCCAGCTTCTCCTTAAGCGCGCGAACCTTCTCCCTGTCCGCGAGCCTTCCCTTCCTGCGCTCGGTGTCCATCTCGGCGCCGATTCTTTCGACCTCGTCCATCAGGGGCTTTTCCTTGGAGAAATCCGAGGTGCCGATTCGCTCGCTCCCCTTGAAAAGCATGTGCTCCAATATGTGGGCGACCCCGGACTGCCCGGCGTTCTCGTCCGCCCCGCCGACCAAAAACCGGATGTAACCGGCAAACGTCGGGGAGCCGGAGCGACGAAGGACTAGTATTCTCAGCCCGTTGTCCAGCTTGAATTCCTTGACGCTGTTTTCCAGCGACGGTGCCGCGCCGTTTGGCGTTCCGGCAAAAACCGGGGACGCGAGAAATGAAATAAGAATGAAGAAGGCCGAGGCCGTCCGAATAATTCCGCCTGATATTACTTCGCACACTTTCAAAATAGCTGGATTCTCCTAAAAAATTAAAACACCCGCACCGTTGCGGGAGCCGTTGATTTTAATCGGCGGTCAAGACCATGTCAAACCGCGACAATCCTTTTTTTCACTTGTCCAATTCGTCAAAGGCCCCGTTCATGTCGGAGTGTACTTCCTTCTGCATAAGCGCCTTTTCCAATCTGTCGAAACTTACGTCGTGGTCCCCGGAAAAAGACTTAACCACCTTGTTGTCCTCGTCCAACAATACGGTGTACGGGAACTTCTCGAATTTGTACGACTCCCTAGTCGAGGCTGGCGCCACGGCAAACGTGGACGGCCTGTCCTTTAGCATCTTTACGGAACCCAGCATGGCGGCAAAGGTGTCCGGGCCAACGTTCACGGCCACGAACTGCATCGAGGGATGTTTTCTCTCGACCTTTGCAATTTTGGCGAGGTATATGCCGTAAGTGGTGGTGCGAACGGAGAAAAAGGCCAGCACCTTCGTATTTTTGGAAAGTGCTCCAAGCGTAAACTCCTTGCCGCCGGAATACTGGCCGGAAATTTCTGGCGCGGGCGTTCCGTTGGGCAGGCCCTCGTCCGCGGCGTAACCGGGCGACGTAAAAAGAACAACCGCCAATACTAGCGGCAAAACGCTTTTTCTCATTTTGCACCCTCCTAATGTTTGTTTTCTCTAGGAGGATATTATAGCGACTTTTGGCGTCCCTCCCCAATGAATATTGGAGGTAGATTGGCCTTCGGTAGGCACGGCCTTTAGGCTGTGCATTGCCGCGCAAGCGGCGGCAGTAAACGGTTATATTCTTGTGCATTCCAAATCGGAGCGCGCATCACTGCTACTCTGATGAAGGTTGCCGACAATAATTCTGTCGGCCTGCCGAAGTACACTCTAAAGGGTGTACCCACCAGAGGGTGGCGCACCCACAACATAAAACGGTGGGCACGGCCTTTAGGCCGCACCCACCGGAACAGACCTACGCAGGGGGATTTGATTCGCTTCCCTTCACGCCCTCGACGTATTTCTTGAACGACTCCTCCCCCTCCTTCTTCCACCATTCGTCGTAGTGGTTCCAGTCCTGGGCGGAGCAACACGATTCGTCCTCCTTCTCGCCGCCGCAACAATCGTCGTCGTGGTGATGGTGGCCGTGCTTTTTGTAGCCCCATCGTCCGTGGCTCCCGTGCCTTCCGCAATGCCCGAACAACAGGCGCGTTAGAACAACAAGCCCCACGGCCTGAAGGTAGGCCAGTTTTCCGACGGTCGCAAAAACCGACGGGACTATCCAGTTCCAGAGCAGTTGTACGAAGTATCCGAAAACAAAAACGAACAAAAGCGCGATTGCGATTCCAAAGGCGCACCTGCACCCGCAGAAAACGCCCGCCTCGCCGCACTTTTTCTTGTCGTCGCACCTCATTTTTCCAAACATAAAAACTCCTTTAATAATTTTTTAAATCCGCCAGTTCTTTCCGCAATTCCGCGACGGCCCTGTGTTT
>JACQEX010000057.1 GCA_016200345.1 Nitrospinota bacterium | reverse complement strand
CGAGATGGTTATGCCGGGCGACAACATATCTATGGACGTTGAGTTGATAACGCCGATAGCGATGGAAAAAGAAGTAAGGTTCGCGATACGCGAAGGCGGCAGGACCGTCGGCGCGGGCGTCGTGACGCAAATAATAGAGTAGGAGCGAGGCCCCGATATGACAACTGCGCAAGGACAAAAGATAAGGATTAGGCTAAAAGCCTACGACCACCGGGTGCTTGACAAAGCCGTCAAGGAGATAGTCAACACCGCCCGGAACACCGGCGCAAGGGTTGTGGGGCCGATACCTATGCCGACCGAGATTGGGAAGTGGACCGTAAACACCTCCCCCCACGTCGATAAAAAGGCGCGGGAGCAGTTCGAAATTCGGACGCACAAGAGGATTATAGACATAATGGGGCCGACCTCGTCCACGGTTGACGCCCTGATGGAGCTCGACCTGTCGTCGGGCGTGGACATTGAGATAAAGTTGTAGGTTATGCTGGGATTAATTGGCAGAAAAGTTGGAATGACCATGGTGTTCGACGACAAGGGGGATCGAGTGCCCGTGACCGTTCTTCAGATGGGCGAGTGCAGAACCGTCCAGGTGAAGAGCGCCGAGAAGGAGGGATACAACGCCCTTCAACTCGGTTTTGAGGAGGTCACAAAAAAGGACAAAAAGAAAACGGCCAAGCCGATGATGGGACATTTCAAGAAGGCCGATTTGAAGCCCATGAGAATCCTTAGGGAATTCAGAACGGACGACGCGGCCTCCTACAACCCGGGCAAAAAGGTGACGGTTGAGATTTTTGAGGCCGGCGAGATCGTGGACATACTCGGCACCTCGAAGGGGCGCGGGTTCGCGGGCGTCATAAAACGCCACCATTTCCACGGGTTCCCGATGACTCGCGGAACGCACGAGTGCAGAAGGCACAGCGGCTCGATAGGAAACCACACTTGGCCAGCCCGCGTCATCAAAGGGCGCAGGATGGCCGGGCACATGGGCAACGAGCGCGTGACGATGTTGGGACAGAAGATATTCAAGGTAATCGGCGAGGACAACACCCTTCTGATTAAAGGTGGGGTGCCCGGCCCGAACGGGGGCCTCGTTGAAATTAGAAAAAGCAAAAGAAACAGGAAAAAGAAATAAGCCATGCCGAAAATTGACGTATTGGACAAATCCAAAAAAGTAGTCGGGGCGGTAGACCTCTCGGACGCGGTCTTCTCGGTTCCGCAAAACGTTACTCTTTTACACAAGGTCGTCATGGCGCAGATGGCGAACAGACGGCGCGGAACCCAGTCCACCAAAACCAAGGCGGAAGTCAGGGGTGGCGGAAAAAAGCCGTGGAAACAAAAGGGGACGGGCCGCGCTCGATCCGGCTCGACAAGGTCGCCCGTTTGGGCTGGCGGCGGCGTGGCCCACGGGCCGAAGCCGAGGGATTACTCGCAAAACGTGCCCAAGAAAATGCGCAAGCTGGCCTTAACGTCGGCCCTTTCCGGCATTTTTGCCGAGGGACACCTTAAGGTCGTAGATTCGCTCGAGATGACGGAGATAAAAACCAAGACCGCCGTCGGAATGCTAAAGGGTTTGGACGCCGCGTACCCCGTGCTTATTGTGGCGGGGCCGGAGAGCGAAAAATTTGTGAGAAGCGCCAGAAACGTGCCGGAGGTAAAGACCCTTCCCGTGGAAGGAGTAAACGTTTACGACCTGTTGAACTGCAACACCGTGATTTGCACGAAGGCCGCGCTAGAGGGAATTGAGAAGAGGTTGCAAAAATGAAGACGGATCATTTTGAGGTTATTCGTTCGCCGCTCCTTACCGAGAAGGCGACCGACTTGAGGGAAAAATACAACAAAATTTGTTTTGAGATTAACCCAAGGGCCAACAAAAAGCAGGTTTCCGAGGCGGTTGAAAAGATTTTCAACGTCAAGGTGGCGGACGTTAAAATCGTCAACACAAAGCCGAAGCCCAAAAGGCTGGGCAAATCCAACGGGTTCCGCATCGGCTTCAAAAAGGCGATAGTGTCCTTGAAGGAAGGCAGTAAAATTGAAATTTTCGAGAGGATTAACTAATGCCGATTAAAAGCGTAAAGCCCACCTCGCCAGGAAGGCGGTTTTACACCGTCTCCACGTTCGACGAGATAACAAAGGACAAACCGGAAAAGGCCTTGACGACGGGCAAAAAGAGAATCAGCGCCAGAAACAACAACGGCCACGTCACCGTGCGGTTTCGCGGCGGCGGACACAAAAGAAAATACCGCGCCATTGACTTCAGGCGCGAGAAGGACAACATTCCGGCCAAGGTCGAGGCGGTCGAGTACGATCCGAACAGGACGGCGCGCATAGCCCTTCTGGCCTACGCGGACGGCGAAAAACGCTACATACTCGCGCCGAAAGACTTGAAGCCCGGCATGGTCGTGTCCTCCGGCGAGACGGCCGAGATAAACCCCGGCTGTTGCCTCCCGATTAGGAAAATTCCGGTCGGCGCGATAATTCACAACATCGAACTCAGGCCCGGCAAGGGCGGGCAGTTGGCCAGAAGTGCCGGCACCAGCGCACAGCTTGTGGCAAAAGAAGGGGACAAGGCCCACGTAAAACTTTCGTCGGGCGAGGTTCGCTACATCCCCGTCGTATGCAGGGCCACCATCGGCGTCATTGGAAACGAGGAGCATAACACCGTCTCCATCGGAAAAGCCGGCAGGAAAAGGTGGCTTGGAAGGATGCCCCACAACAGAGGCGTCACCATGAACCCGGTTGACCATCCGCACGGAGGCGGAGAGGGCAGGACTTCGGGCGGACGCCATCCGGTGTCGCCTTGGGGACAGCCCGCCAAAGGTTTCAAGACCCGGCACAATAAACTGACCGACAAGAATATAATTAAAAGGAGAAAATAGCGCATGTCCCGTTCGCTGAAAAAAGGCCCGTTTATTGACCAGACTTTAGAAAACAAAATTTTGGCGATGAACTCCAAGGGGGAGCGCAAGGTTATCAAATCGTGGGCGCGCAGGTCCACCATCACCCCCGAATTTGTCGGACATACGGTGCAAGTTCACAACGGCAACAAATTTTTGCCGATATACGTCACGGAAAACATGGTCGGCCACAAACTTGGCGAATTCGCGCCGACCAGGACTTTTAAGGCTCACTCCGGCCAGAAAAAAGCCGCTCCGACCCCGGGCGGGAAATAGGCCTTTTTCCTTCGCGCCTCCGCCGCCGGTCTGACCGGCTTTTTGTCCGTCCGTCTCCTTCCTTTTGGTAGTGTCTCAGTTTGAATTGTGGATAACTCAAATATGTCCGCCATTTCCTTGAAAATTCCAAAATAACCTCTTGGAATTGAATTATAGGTCAAGGAAACTCGGTCATGAAAAATTTTCCAATCATTCGTTTACGCCAAAGAAAAGACCGCCAAGAAATTAGATGTTAAAGGCGCGGGTGACGCTTGGGTGTGGACGGCCTTGGATGCCGACCACAAACTAATCATTAGTTACTTGGTAGGCCAGCGCGATGCCGCTTGCGCCAAGGTGCTTATAGACGATTTAAAATCCCGCCTAGCCAACAGGGTGCAATTAACCACGGACGGACATAAGCCCTACCTAGAGCCCGTTGAAGGGGCGTTCGGGGACGACATAGACTATTCCATGCTGGTTAAGATTTACGGGGATTCACCGTCCGGGGAAAAGAGGTATAGCGGTCAAAATGTTATCGGAGCGAAAAAGACCCCGATAAGTGGCAACCCCAATTTACAGTCCGTTTCCACCAGCTTTGTTGAACGCCAGAACCTTAACATAAGAATGGGGTTGAGGCGATTTACAAGGCTTACAAACGGATTTTCTAAGAAGCAGGAAAACCATTGCCACGCCCTAGCCCTTTATTTCATGTTTTATAACTTCGTGCGGATTCACAAAACTTTGAAAGTTACCCCGGCAATGTCGGCTGGACTGACTGACAGGCTAAGGAACATTGAGGATATTGACGCGCTGATACCCGACGATGAACCTAAAAAGAGAGGGGCTTATAAAAAGAAAAACTGAAGTTGATTTATTTCCTGCCATTATTTTTTTTCAAACCAATCCAATGAGTATTATATCCCGTGGATTTATTTCCATCAAAACCATTACCATATGGTGTGGACGAACAAGAAAAAAGAAAAACTCTTACCGCTTTTGGGGAGGCCATCCGTAATTTTCGTTTGCAAGCGAATCTATCGCAAGAAGAATTGGCGGAACAAGCCGGGATAGATAGGAGTTACTTGGGTGCAATCGAAAGGGGCGAACATAATCCGGCCCTCTTAAACATTATTAAAATTGCCAAAGCCCTTGGAGTGCCTCCCCACCGGCTTTTAGAAATTTACGCCACGGAAAAAAGGCCAAAATAATGGCGGTTGTTGTTGCTGAATATTTAGGACAAAGAACCGATACGAGTAGGCAAATTGAACCTATTCGTATTAGCAAAACTCGCGGAAGCGAAGAAAAACCGACAAAACAATGCCCGTTTAAAAATTCTCATTGTGATAAGGCCAAACGCGGAGATAAGCCAGTTTGCTCCATTAGGGATTCTGAAACTGGGAAATTGTGGGTTGTTTGCGAGCATAGACTTTGCGCCACAAACCCAAAACATTCAAATCTGAATGAACATCAGGTTTCAATTTTACACTCGATTGCCAAGCTGATTTTTGGCTCAGCCATTCCGACGCAAGATGTTTTGGTAAAAAGGGAGGTTCCCATTAAGGTTACCGAAGATAGTGATTATAGCGCGGATTATGTAATGTGGCGGCGTAATCCACAGCAAACAAGCCCTTTTAATCCAGACCGGGCGGTAGTCCTTGAAATGCAAGGCGGCGGCGAAACTACCAATACTGGAGACCTTACCACCCACATAGATAATTGGGAACTAGTTGGGAAAGCCAATAATGGACTGTTATGCCAACCGGTGATGAAGGTAGCACCATTGGTCACAAATGCCTGGCGCCGCCAGCAAGAGCAGTTTTTGGTTAAGGGAAATGTTGCTATGCTAACCGGCGGTCGCATGGTTTTTTGTGTCGGGTCAATGATATATGACTATTTAACCCAACGTTTCAGGGAAGGGATTTTGGCTGATTTACGAGAGGCGAATTGGACGTTAGCATTGATAACCTTTGAGGAAGACACCAGCAATCCTAGTCGGCCTGATTGTGCGCCATACTCAATCCCTTTGCGGATAGACCCAAGGCGCACACTTTTTACCAACTATGCGTCTTTTGTACAAGTGCTAACGAACCAAGCATCTCCAAGCGCGTCGCTTTTTATCGGAGAATATATGGATTTAACAAATCAGGGCGTGACTGCGCGATGATTTTTTTTGGTAACGCTTAGATTTTTCAGAAACTATAAACTCATTGTCAACAACCATTATTCGTTCGCCTATCCATTGAACAATATGGACGCAAACGGCGTTGCCTATGGCTCTATATCTGTTGCCGTCCAGTT
>JACQEX010000053.1 GCA_016200345.1 Nitrospinota bacterium | reverse complement strand
CCCTCCAGCATCCCCGGCTTGCCCTTCATCACTACTTCGGTTACTCTCTTCACATGACCTCCTTGCTTTGATTGTTTCTTCATAAAAACATTTTAGCAGGTGAGGTCATACTTAAATTTCAACTAACTTTAGGCCACTTTCGATTCATGTGAGCCTTTCTCTACCGCTGGATCAACCACCCACAATCAATTCCGACTATACTAACAGAAAATTCAAGAAGTATCCTCACGACATTCGGTTAGCGTAGCTTTAATTGGGTGGAGAAAGGGGGCTATAATGTCAAAAAAGTTTTCTATGAAGGGAAAGGATTAAATATGCTTCAGACGTTTCTCCTGCTGGCGGTATCGAACCTCTTTATGACATTCGCTTGGTACGGGCACTTAAAATTCATGAACGGCAGGCCGCTCGTCCTAGCCATAGCCGTTAGCTGGGGAATCGCCCTGCTGGAGTACTGCTTTCAGGTTCCCGCAAACCGCATCGGGTTTAACACGCTTTCGCTCGTGCAGTTAAAAGTGTCGCAGGAGATTATCACGATGGTGGTCTTTACGATTTTTGCCGTCGTCTACATGGGCGTGCCGGTTAGCAAAAACCTCGCATGGGCCGCGCTCTGCCTCGTCGGCTCCGCCTACTTCATATTTAAGGACGGCCTTCCGGTCAAATAATAAAATGCGAAGAACCACGGGCGCTCTGTTTCTTTTCATAATCGCCTTTACCCTCATTTCGGCGGTGGACGCGGATGCAAAAAAACACCGCCGGGCGGCTACGGCAAGGCCGGCGAAAAAACAGGCCTATTCCACCGGCGGCGGTTTTCAGCCGGCCACCGAGTGCGCCAAATGCCATTCGGACGTCTACAGAAACTGGCTTACAAGCCACCACGCGCATTCCTACGACAACCCGATTTTCCAGGCCGCATACAACAAGGTTTACACCGAGACAAAAGGGGCGGCGGCGAAGGAGTGCCTGGAATGCCACGCGCCGACCACAATCTCCACCAAGGACTACGACATAAAACTCGACGTGACGCGCGAGGGGGTCACCTGCGATTTCTGCCACAGCATCCCCGAGGCGAACCCGGAAAAAAATCCGTCGTTCAAGCTTAGCCCTGGGCGCGTAAAAATCACCGCCGGGAAACCTTCCAAGACCGAGGGGCACGACGTCGCCTTTTCAGAGGATTTCGCGACGTCCCGCCTTTGCGCGGTCTGCCACGACTTCAGCAACAAAAAGGGAATCCACACGGAGGCGACGTATTTTGAGTGGAAAAATTCCGAGTACGCCAAAAACGGGACCGAATGCCAAAACTGCCACATGATGGAAATAGAGGCCATCGCCACCGACAAAGGAGGCGAGGGGCGCAGGCCGCACGACCACTCGTTCGAGTACGGCGTAGCATCGCCCGCCGACGCGGTTACGGCGACGGTTGACTACGCCGTGGCGGAGGGGGGCGGCCTGACGGCGGGCGTCACAGTTCAAAATAAAAACGCGGGACACTACACCCCCACCGGCACGCCGGCGAGGGGGCTTGTGTTGGAGGTCAGCACGACGGACGGCAACGGAAAAATCATCGAGACGAAAAAAGTCGTCTTCTCCAAGGAGGTTTTGGGCGCGGACGGAAGGGAGGCGGAAAGTTGCGCCGACTCGTACCTAAACGGGTGCAAGGCGGGGCGGGACAACCGGCTGGCGCCGGGCGAAACGCGCCACGTCGCCTTTAGCTTTTCGGAAAAGGTAAAAAACGCCGCCGACGTGACGGCCCGCCTATATTTTCTTTACAGGCCGATGATGATTCAGCAGGGGGAGTTTAAAACACCGGTCTCGGAGTCGTCCGCAAAGGTCGCGCGTGGCCCGAAAAGAAACTGACAAATCCCGCATAGCCCCCGCCTACAAAAAACTCCTCTCGACGTTCGGGGGGCAAAACTGGTGGCCCGCCGAGACGCCGTTCGAGGTCTGCGTGGGGGCGATGCTCACCCAAAACGCCTCGTGGGGAAACGTGGAAAAGGCGCTTGCCAACATTCGAGCGCGCGGAGCGCTTAGCCTTGCAAAGCTACACGCCATGCCGGACGAAGAGCTTGCAGAGCTAATCAGGCCGAGCGGATATTTTCGCTTAAAGGCGAAACGCTTAAAGCACCTGCTGGCGTTCTTGGCGGACGTCAAAGGGGGAAAGTGGCGCGATTTCCTGCGCTCCCTTTCGCTTGAAAAGGCGCGGGAGACGCTTCTTAAAGTCCACGGCGTCGGGCCGGAAACGGCGGACTCGATCCTTCTCTATTCAGCCGACATGCCGTCGTTCGTGGTGGACAAATACACGCTAAGAATCGGCGGGCGGTGCGGCTGGTTCCCGCACGGCACGAAGTACGAGGAGGCCCGCGCAATTTTTATGGAATCCGTGGCGAAGAACGTGAAGGTGTACAACGAATTTCACGCGCTGATTGTCCGCCTGGGCGCGAACTTCTGCAAAACAAAGCCTCTTTGCGCCGACTGCCCCCTAAACTCCGTCTGCCCAAAAAAAATCTAGCCTCCCCGGTGGGTGCACCCTTGAGACTTTCCGGTGGGTACACACTTCAGTGTGTACATTGGCGCTACGCGCCAACCCATATTTCCTGTACAGGTTAATACCTGTACCTACCAAAATTCACCGGTGGGTACACACTTCAGTGTGTACATTGGCGCTACGCGCCAACCCATATTTCCTGTACAGGTTAATACCTGTACCTACCAATCATATTCTCCGGTGGGTACACACTTCAGTGTGTGCATTGGCGCTACGCGCCAACCCATATTTCCTGTACAGGTTAAAACCTGTACCTACCAATCATATTCTCCGGTGGGTACACACTTCAGTGTGTGCAT
>JACQEX010000052.1 GCA_016200345.1 Nitrospinota bacterium | reverse complement strand
ACACCTTAAAAGGTGTACCTACCAGAGAAACCGGTAGGTACGGGCTCGGTAGGTACAGGTTTTAACCTGTACACTACTTTTATGTAGTACACCTTAAAAGGCGTACCTACCAGGGAAATAAGAAGTGTCCGCCCTTGAGTGTGTACCCACCGGTTCCGGCTTTTTTTTACCACCCAAACGGTGGTAAAATGCGCGTATGGCACTTTGGGGCTTTTATTTTCTCGTAAAAATCGCGCTTTACTACAAGGGGGTGCTACAGCTCGACGCCCCGTGGAATCTTGCATTCGCCATTTTTCTGTTGATACCCCATCCCAAACTACTCGCTAAATTAAGGGTCGCCCGTTTCGCAAGGGGGGCTGTTAACGTCGTATTGGGGCTTTCCCTGTTGTGGCACGACTCTTGGCTTGCCCCGCTTAGGGACACGATTCATTTCATACGGCAACAGGGGCTTCCCTCGCCGGAATACATCCTCGGCCACCTGTTGAACTTCTTCACGCTGGAAACGACCATGCCCGTGTTGATTGGCGCCATTATCTGCGTGGTGGCGGACAGATATGTAAAACTCGTTCCCGTCGCGGTCGTAGTCGTGATTGTTATTGGCGGAATACAATTTTACGGGAAATCCAAGATGGACGTTAAGGAAGTGTCGGCGATGGAGGACAGCTTTTTTGACTACGAGTCCTCGCGGGTTGTCAATTTTCAAAAACCGAAGTTGGGCGAGATAGATTTTGACATAATTTTCATCCACGTCTGCTCGCTGGCGTGGGACGACATGAAACTTATTGAGATGGGAAACGCCAAATTCTTCGACCAGTTCCATTACAGGTTCACCAACTTCAACGGCGTCACCACATACAGCGGCCCCGCCGCGCTAAGGATACTGCGCGCCCCGTGCGGGCAGACAAGGCATATAGACCTTTACAATAAGGGGCTAGAGGAGTGCTATTCAATGGAGACCCTAAAGAAGCTTGGGTTCGAGACGTATTTCGCCATGAACCACAACGGCAAATACGGCGGATTTTTGGAGGAGGTAAGCGGTAACGGCCATGTGGTCGCGCCATTGCTTTCCAACGCCGGCCTTCTGGTGGATAAAAAAATGTTCGACGGATCCCCGCTGGTTGAGGATTATTCGGCCCTCGCCAACTGGTGGAAGGTAAGGGAGAAACAGGCCAAACACGCCCCGGCCGCGCTCTACTACAATACGGTAACGCTCCACGACGGGGTTACGTGGGCCGGGATGCCCGGGTTGCCGACCACACCGCAGAGGTATAAGGAGTTTCTTTCAAAACTCTTTGCCGACGTCACGAAATTCTTCGGGCTTCTCTCCGCAAGCGGCAAAAATTTTGTGGTGGTGTTCATACCGGAACACGGCGTGGCCCTGCGCGGTAGCGCCATTCAAACGCCCGGCCTGCGCGACATCCCGCTTCCCTCGATAACAAGCCTACCCGTGGCGATAAAGTTCATCGGGCCTAAATATAACGACGTCCCGGTTCACGGTGCGGAGGTTTCAAAGCCGATAAGCTATCTTGCCGTGGCGCACCAACTGAAATATTTCATAGAGCACAACCCTTTCGCAGGCTCGTTCAACAAGAAGGCCGTGGTGGAGGAGCTTCCGACAACGGATTTTGTGTCGGAAAACGAGTCCGCCAGAATTATCTTGGTTGACGGCAGGTATTATTATCAGGGCAAGGACAAAAAATGGGTTCAACTCTCCCCCGACCAGATGTAACCCCCGTTTAGTTTAACCGCCACGGTAAAACCACGAAAAACACGAAAAGGCACGAAAAAAAGGCGGATTAACCACTGAGGCACGGAGGCACAGAGAGGAAAGGAAAGAAGAAGGATTTGCTCTCCCCCTCCCTAACCCTCCCCCGTCAAGGGGGAGGGCAAAAACTATTCCCCGCACTCTCCGTGTCTCTGTGCCTCTGTGTTAAGTCTTAAATTCTTGGCGGTTTTTAATTTAAGGCGTCGGTCGCGGCTATTAGGTATAGAGAAAAGGAGTAGTAGTTGTCCTTCTCCGTCGGCAGTTTTTTTGTCGCCTCGGCGGAGAGTTTTTTTGCCAGCTCCGTTTTACCGATTTTATTGGCCGCTGTCGCGTAAAGGGAGTAAAAACCGGCGGAGGCCGGACTTAACGAAACCGAGTCGTATTTAAAATCCGCCCATTCGGGGATGTACCCGGCCTTCTCGTAATAATCGAGCATTTTGCCGAGCGCGTCCTTAAAACTTTGGTCGTTCTCCACCGAGAGCAGGTAAAAAATCCTCACGGCGTCGAAGCCGTACCTACCCCCCCACCCGTCTCGCGGCGATACGTTTCCGTCGGAGAAGATTATCCAGTCCGCCGGAAGGCCGAACCGACCGAAATGGCATTTGTAGAGAATTTTCATCGAGTCCCTGTTCACCGCCTCCCAAAAATCCTTGTCCTCGAACATGGCGAAAAGCCGGTACGCCGAAAAAAGAAAGTACGACGGGTTTAGCATGGTTCCGCCGTCCTTGCCAAAGCCGGAATAACCGGGGAGCAAAAATGTGTATCCCCACCTTTTTACCGCGAGCTTGGTTCTAACCGCCTTGATAACCGGCAGGGCGGCGGTCTTATACTCCTCCGCGCCCCATTTCTTGTGGGCCTTGAGAAGTGCGAAGGAGATTAGCACGTCGCCGTCGGTCGCGTTGTTAAAATCAATCGGGCCCCAGTCGCCGTTTTCCCTGTTTCCCCATTGCCACGCGAAAAGGCCGTCCTTCCTCGCGCCCATGTTGTCCCTAGTCCACATCCAGATTTTGTCGAAGACCGGCCTGTCGTTGTTCGCAACGGCAAGCAACATCCCGTATCCCTGCCCCTCGGAATGGCTGATTCTGTTCTGGCCGAAATCCTCGACCCTGCCGTTGTCCGCTATGAACGCCGACTTATATTTGCCCCAAAGGGGGTTTTCCTGCGCGAAGGCCAGCCCCCCCGCGATAACCGCAAAAAAGGCTAGAAGGACGGCAAACTTTTTCATCGGTCCCTATTTTTTACCCTTGCGAAAAAACGCCTTGGACAGAAAGTCAAGAATCGTCCTGACTATGCTCTTTTTGGGCTTTGGCGCACCTTCCGCGTCGGCTCCCCTGTTCTTGTGTCGTTTTGCCATCGCGAAAATAACGGCGGTCGGAATTCCTAGTACAAGAAATATCAGCACGTAGTAGAGGTATGTGTTGTTGAAAAGGTATGCGTCCAGGCCGGAGACCTCCCCTTTCTTGCCGGTGAGGTATTTGGCCCCGAACGACATCGTTTTAACCATGTAGTCCGGCGGAGTAAGGCGGATTATATCCAGGTTGCCCGTCACGTTTCCGAAAACCGCAGGCTCTATCAACGCCTCGCTAAGCGCGTAAATGTTGCCGGTATTGGCGGCCGTCAGCAAAATGACGGTGTGTCCTCTTTTAAAGGGGGACTCGAACTCCATCAACGCCGCCTCGTCCGGCCCGAGGCCGCTGGATTGTTTTGTGGTGACGAACGACGAGTCTCTCATGTTTTCCCAGTTTGTGGTGGCCGGGTACGGCGCCTCGGATATTTTTCCAAGCTTGAGCGGGGCCTTTTTCCACCATTCGTCCGGTATCGAGGCGGCGTCCCCGATTATCATAAGTTCGCGGTCGGAATCTATCGGTTGTTTAGAGGTTATCGTGAGCGCAAGAAGGGGGTATCCGTTTCGTTGCGTCATGAATCCCATCATGTTAAGCGCGGCCCCAAGCGTGTTTATATCCGGTTTTGGAATGTATATCTGCGAGCCGAAACCGTCCGGCCACCGGGTGAAGGGAAAGCCGTTGATGGAGAAAAGCCCCATTTGGGGCAGTTCGATTAGGTGCGGCATGGTCGGGAGGAAGAACGTGGAATTGTCAAAAACCGTCAAAAAGAAACTCTCGGGTTGCAACAGCTCGCACTCCTTTGCATACGGGGTGAGTATCGGCGCGAATGTTATCGTGTTGGATCCCGGTTTAAAAAGGTAGGTCGGCAAATCCATTTTGTACCCGGTTATGAGGTCTCCATTTGCGTTCGTGAGGCCGATGGAGCGGACGTGCTGGCCGTTCAACAGCACGTTAAAAACTGCGTCGGGCCGCATCCCAGCCCCGTAGGTGAAGTTAAGCGCAAGCTTGGCGTAGTCGTTCGGCCTTACGAGAAAGTCAACCGGCAGTCTGAAGCCCAGCTCGCGCTGGGCGGGTTGCATCCCCCTGAACGTGTGGGTTGAAAAATCGAGGGCCTTGAACTTATAAACCTTCTCGGTTTGTATGATCCCTTTGCCGGCGTACAGCGTTATGTCCGGCAGATGAAATTCGTTAATCGTCATTTCGGCGGTGCCGGGGTAGGGGAAGTTCATGGCCGCAAACGTGTTGGCCGCGATTCTAAGGTGGTTTCCGTCCTTTCCGGTTATCACCAGCAGTGCGTGGGTGGGGTCTGTCAACAACACGTCCCCCTGTGGCGTGCTCTCAATTCTGACGGGCAGGGGCATCACCTGCACCTTTGGCAGGTTGGTTTTTATGGATATCCCGTACTGCTCCAAAAGCGGGGCGACCATGTTCGTGTCGCCAATCAGGATGTTGTCCATATTTTGCACAAGTTGGTGGGAGGTTGAGAATGCGACTTTTCTATAGTTGAATTTTTTGGCGACGCCGGAGGCGACGGTGCCGGCCACCGACATGGTGTCCTCGGAGAAATCTTTGATGACGAAGTTGACTTTTCCGTCGGTGATTAGCTTGGGGTCAAAAAGGTAGGTGAGGTTTCCGAGGTCAAGCGGCACCGGTTTTAGGGTGTATTCAAGCTCTAGGTAGCTTTGGTCTAAGTTTACCCTGGTCCACAACGCCCCGTCGCAGGGACGTTCGCAGTCCTTGGTTAGGAAGTGTTGCGAGGCCTCGAAGTTGAAGTCGTTATAATCCGACCTTAGTAGGTTTTTGGGCAGGGTGATTGTCTTTGTTTTTTCCAAATCCTCCGGATCCGGGTGCGCCTGCAGAACCACCTGGTCGTTCACCCTTAGCATCAACTGCGACACGGCCGGTATCAGCGAGGAGGAATGGGCGTAGCTGAGCGTGACTTTTGCCGACCTAATGTCCCACCTGTCGGGCAGGGGAATCGCAATCATGTCGGCGCCTTCCACGCATTTTAGCTCCATCACCTTGGAGCCGCGGAACTTGTCAAGCGAAAGTTTAATTTTATGAATCTCGCTCAAATCCTCGGCGACGGCTTTTTGCGGGATGGATTTCTTTGCCTCCTGCATAGGGGCCGGTACGGGGGCGGTTTTTACCGCGCTCAATTTTACCGGTTCCGGCGGGGCCAACTTTATTGGCGCGACGGGGGTCGCTGATATATTGCCGCTTGGCAAGCTTTCTCCGAGCGCGTTTACGGCCGAGACGCTGAAATAATAAGTCGTCCCGTTTGCAAGCCCCTTAAGCGTCGCGCTGGTTCCCTCTGCGGGCATTTTTTTCCCAGATTTCAATTCGGCGGGATTTGGCGAGTAATAAACAAGGTACGCCCCGGCGTTGGGAACCGGGTTCCACTTTAAAATTATTTCCTTGTCGCCGGCCGTGGCGCCAACCCCCGTGGGGGATGCCGGAACGGGCACGGGGGCCGGTGGTTTACGGATTAAAGGGGCCGGTTCGTTCGGCGGTTCGTCTGAATACGACGTGACGCCGTCCTCGGTTCCCGACTTATATTTTTTTACCCCTTTGTTCGCCTTATTGGTCGGCGGGGGGGGAAGAACAATAGTCGGTGGCGGCGTCTCGGATTTTTGGTTTTTAATCTCGCTGTCACCGGGGCCGGGGGTGTCGGTTATCGAAACCGAGCCGTCCGGGTTTACATGGCGATAAAATTTTGTTTTATCCGCAAATGTGGGCGCCGTAATTAAAGACCACGCAATAAAAAAAACGAACAACCAGCGCAACTTCACCTCAAAGCCCCTTAACCGCCGAAAGCCAGCCCAAACAATCCATCCGTCATAATATATCAAGTTCTATGCATAATGGAACAATTATATGGACGATTGTACGGCGTAACGGAGTGTTCTACGTTCAGATTATATGGGTGGATTGTGAGTGGGTACATCCCTGGTAGGCACGGGCTTTAGCCTGTACTCCTTTGCCGCGTTAGCACAATGATTTTATCGGCCTTGACAGGCCGAAGTACACACTAAAGTGTGCACCCACCGACGTGTGGATTGTGAGTGGCACACCCCTGGTAGGTACGGGCTTTAGCCTGTACTCCTTTGCCGCGTTAGCACAATGATTTTATCGGCCTTGACAGGCCGAAGTACACACTAAAGTGTGCACCCACCGACGCGCGAAGCCGCCGTAATTCCCCCGCGATACAAAATTGTCGGGCGGAAGGGTATAATCCGGGTATGAGGAGATTTGCTTTTTTTGCGTTGGTAGTTTTAACGGCCGGCCTTTCGGCCTGCGGCAAAGAGAACAAGACCGGTTCGGGCGGCCCTGCCCCCGCAACTCCTTCCGGCATAACCACAATCGCCAACGACGGCGCGGTGACAATCCGCTGGAACCCCGTTCAGAACGCGAAATCCTACAACATATATTTCAGCGCCAAGCCGGGCGCGCCAAAGGCCGGGCGAACAAAGATTGCCGACGTGAAACAGGCCCCGTACGAGCACGTTGTGGTCGATAGGAAGACCATGTACTTCTACGTTGTGTCGGCGGTTAACTCAGCCGGGGAAGGCCCGGCCTCCACGGAAAGCGGTGCGACGCCATAAATGGCGAGGGGCGGGGAGAATTCGTCCAAATCGCATTAACCCATTGTGTTTGTTGAATGCGCAATTAGGGCTCCTATTTTTATTTGCCGTCGCCCGTTAAATCGGCGATAATCGGAACCGGCAATAATTTGATAGCTTTTGGAGCGAACGAATGGGAATTTCTTGGATGTTTAAATGAGCACGACCGAGACGGTTAAAAAAAAGATTTCACTGCCGGAATACTTTAAGGACGGTCATATTCTCGTTGTGGACGATTTTCCCAACATGAGAAAAACGGTAAAGAACATGCTTCGCCAATTCGGCGTAAGCAACGTGGAGGAGGCCTCCGACGGCGATTACGCCATAAAGGCCTTAAAAAATTCCAGCGAAACGCCGTGCAAATTCGTGCTTTTGGACTGGAACATGCCCAGAATGCCGGGGATATTTGTAACCCGCGAAATAAGGGCCGACGCCGAATTGGGCGACCTCCCGATAATAATGATTACCGCCGAGGTGGACAAGGAGCAGATTGCCCAGGCGGGGGAACTGGGCGTAAGCGGCTACCTCATCAAGCCGTTTGTGGCGAAAACGCTTGAGGAAAAAATCCTCAACGTGCTTACCGCCAGGGAAAATCCCCCGCACCACGTCAAACTTTTAAAGGCCGGCGAGATGCTGGCAAAGAAGGGGGAGTACGAGAAGGCGCTCACCCTCTTCAACGAGGCGATGAACCTAAACGCCGGGGCCAGGGTCATGGTTCACATCGGCGACGTTCACGAGCTGATGGGCCAGTTTGACAAGGCGATAGGCGTCTACACCAAGGCCGCCGAGAGAAACCCGATGTTCCTAAAGGCCCACGTGAAGGTCGCCGACCTCCACATGAAAACCGGAAACGACGAGGCGGCGCTGGCGGCTTTGGAAAAGGCCAACAGCATAAGCCCCAGTAGCCCGGACAGGCATATGGCCGTCGGGAAAATCCACCTCAAGGCCGGTAACCAGGAGAAGGCCACCGAGTCGTTCAACCACCTCATGAAACTGGCGCCGGAAAAGGCGCAGGACGTGGCCGAGGAACTGATGAAGAGTGGCAAGCCGGAGATGGCCGAGGCGGTTTTCCGAAAAACGCTCGAGACGGACAGCGGAAACGTGCACATCTACAACAGGCTCGGCATTGCCCTGCGGCGACAGGGAAAGTGGCGCGAGGCCATAGAGGAGTACAGAAAGGCCATAAAGGTGGATCCGATCAACGAGGCGTTGTACTTCAACATGGCAAAGGCCTATATGGAGGGGCGTGATTACCAGTCGGCCATGGAAAACTTCAACAAAGTCCTCCGCGTAAACCCCGACCTCGAAGAGGCGAAGACTCAAATAATAGAGCTGAAAAAACTGATGAACGCCTGACAAATTTTCAAATTGTCGGGCGCGTTGATTTCCCCAAAATAATTCGGAGACCCATTGAAAATCTTGGTTGCAGGCGGGGCTGGATATATTGGGTCGCACACCTGTGTTACCCTGCTCTCCGCCGGTCACGAACTGGTCGTGGTGGACAACTTTGCGAACAGCGAGGCCGGTGTTCTTAAGAAGATAGAAAAAATATCGGGCGTCGCGCCAAAATTTTACAAGGCCGACGTTCGGGACGGCGGGCTTCTCCAAAAAATCTTCGACGAGTTTAAGCCGGAGGCCGTGGTTCATTTTGCCGGGCTGAAGGTGGTGGGCGAGTCGCGCGAACGTCCACTGCGCTACTACGAATGCAACGTCGGGGGGAGCATCTCCCTTTTTAACGTGATGGCCCGGAACAACGTGAAAACCATCGTCTTTTCCTCCACCGCCGCGGTTTATGGAAACGCGAAAATGTTGCCGGTGGATGAAACCTCGCCCGTTGACCCGCTTACCCCGTACGGACACGGCAAGGCGATGATTGAGCGGATGCTAGCCGACATTTCGGCGGGCGACCCATCTTGGCGCGTCGCCGCGTTGCGTTATTTTAATCCCGTGGGGGCGCATAATAGCGGTTTGATTGGCGAGCACCACGGCGGAACACCGTCGAACCTATTGCCAAACATCGCGCTGGTCGCTGATGGCAAACTTGGCGAGTTGAAGGTGTACGGCGGGGATTTTCAAACGCCGGACGGAACGGGCGTGCGCGATTATATTCACGTGGTGGATTTGGCCGAGGGACATATGGCCGCGTTGAATTATTTGGCAAAGCGCCACAAGGGGATGGTCACGATAAACCTCGGAACAGGGAAAGGCCACAGCGTGCTTGAGACCGTGAAGGTGTTCGAGCGAGTGTCGGGAAAAAAAATCCCGTACAAAATTGAGGCTAGGCGCGAGGGGGACATCGCCGAAAGCGTCGCCTCCGTATCCAAGGCAAAAGAGCTTTTGGGCTGGCAAACCAAACTTGGCTTGGAAGAGATGTGCCGCGATTTATGGAGAAGGCAGACGTTAAATTCAGATTAAAAAATATTTCGGCGGGCTATGGTTTAAATGCCATAATCTTGGCAAAAGTTCGCCCTGCCCATAAAAAATTACATTTCCGCCCGGCATGGGGCACGCATTTTTAATATAATAATTCAAATAGTTACATCGAAGTCGTCCCTATCTTAATTTACCTGCCCATTACCCTTAACAGCGGCATAGATATTGCCCCTTAACTATCCGGGGCGCGATATTTAACATTAGAAATGGAGGTTGCTTGTTATGTCCGAACAGGAAAAAAAGTCCAAAACTCCTTTGTTGGACGAATTGGAAAAGGGGAAATGGCCGAGCTTCGTGTCCGACCTAAAGCAACTTTCAAAAAAGAAACCTTCCGTCGGGCAACTTTTGGACCAGATGGAGCAGTCTTACGAGACGAGGGTGAATTACTGGACCGGCACCGTTTTGAATCTGGACGGGTACGGCGGCGGCGTCATCGCCCGATATTCCGACCTCGGCAAAAAACTGCCCGAGGTGGCGCAGTTCCACACCATCCGCGTCATACCGCCCTCCGGCTGGCATTACGCCACCGACACCCTGCGCGAGTTGTGCGACATTAGCGAAAAATATTCCGCCGGGATTTTGCAACTTCACGGGATGACCGGCGACATACTGATGCTCGGCTCGGACAACAAGACCACCTTCGAGGCCGGCGAGGAGCTGATGGAAAAAGGGTGGGACATCGGCGGTTCCGGCGGTGCGCTCCGCACGCTCGCCTGTTGCGTCGGCCCGGCGAGGTGCGAGACCTCGTGCTACGACACGCTTGAGACCACCAAGCGGCTCACAGACAACTTCATCAGCTTCCTGCACAGGCCCGAGCTTCCGTACAAATTTAAGTTCAAACTCTCCGGCTGTCCCAACGACTGCGCGAACTCCATCCAGCGCTCGGACATGCCGATAATCGGCACGTGGCGCGACGAGATACAAATCAACAAGGAGGAGGTCAAAAAATTCATCGCCGAACACGGCGAGGATTACGTGGTGGACAACGTCATCACGCGCTGTCCCACGAAATGCATCACCCTCAAAAAGGGGGAGATGGCGGTGGACAACCCCAACTGCGTCCGGTGCATGCAGTGCATCAACGTCATGCACAAGGCGCTGGCGCCGGGCAAGGACAAGGGGGTGACGATACTCCTCGGCGGCAAACGGACTCTTAAGATAGGCGACACCATGGGCTCGGTGCTGGTTCCCTTCATGAAGCTGGAGACGGAGGAGGACATGGAAAAACTGTTCGGCCTCGTGGAGCGGATTTGGGAGTTCTGGGGCGAGAACGGGCTTGAGCACGAGAGGGTGGGGGAGTTCATCGAGCGCGTGGGGCTTGCCACATTTTTGGATGGCGTGGGGCTGGAGCCGAACCCGCAGATGATAAAACATCCGCGCACCAACCCGTACATCAAGTTCGAGGAGTACACCGCGCCGAAGATGGCCGGAGAGCCGAAGGGGGCTCCGAACGTGACGGACAAAGAAAACGAACCTAAAGAATCCGCGTCGTAAAACGGAGGGGATGAAAAAATGACGACCGAAAAAAAGAAGCTGGCTCCGAGGGACCAAGGGGCGCCCGACTACAAAAAAAACCTCCACCCGCTGATGGTGAAAAACTACGGCAAGTGGAAGTACTACGACAAAATTAAGCCGGGCGTGTTAAAACACGTCGCGGAAAGCGGCGACGCGCTTTACACCGTAAGGGCCGGGTCGCCGCGAACCCTCAGCGTGGACAAGGTGAGGGCCATCTGCGACATAGCGGACAAATACTGCCAGGGGCATCTTCGGTTCACCAGCAGGGCGAACGTCGAGTTTTTGCTCGCGAGGGAGCAGGACATAGAGCCGCTTATAAAAGAGGTGCGTGAGAGACTGGGCTTTCCAATCGGCGGCACCGGGCACAGCGTTACAAACATCGTGCACACGCAGGGGTGGATGCACTGCAACCTGCCGGGCACCGACGCCGTGGGCGCCGTAAAGGCTCTTATGGACGAGCTGTACGAGGAGTTTACCAACGAGCGGATGCCGGCGCGCGTTAAAATTTCCGCCTCCTGTTGCTCCATAAACTGCGGCGGACAGGCGGACATCGCCATCAACCTGCAACACCACCATCCGCCAACGATAAACCACGGCAACATGCAGATTTGCGAACTGCCGAAGGTCGTCGCCATCTGCCCCGTGGCCGCCATCCGCCCCGCGAAAGTGGAGGCGAAGGACTCGCTGGAGGTGGTCGAGGAAAAATGCATGTATTGCGGGGCCTGCCACGGCCAGTGCCCCAGCATGGAGATAAGGGATCCGAACACCGACACCCTTTCGATTTGGGTCGGCGGAAAGTCCGCCAACACCCGGAGCGGCCCTTCGTTCATGAAGCTCGCCGCATGGGGTCTGCCGAACAATCCGCCCAGATGGCCGGAGGTCGGCGCCGCAGTCAAGAAGCTATTGACGGTATACAAGGGGAGCGCGAAGCAGTACGAGCGCATCGGCGAATGGATAGAGCGCATCGGCTGGGCGCGGTTCTTCGAGCTGACCGGATTCGAGTTCACGAAGTACCACATAGACACGTTCAAGCACGCGCGAACCACGTTCAACACCTCCGCGCAGGTAAGGTAGTAAGGCGCGGCCATGGTCAGAGCGGTTGAAACCGAGGTCATAAAGTTTAAGAAAGAGGTCGCCGAGGAGATTGTCGTTGTAAACGGGGAAAGTTGGAAGTGTCCCGTTTACACGCGGAAAATGCCGCCGTGCAGGAGCGAGTGCAGGACGAGCGAGGACATCAGGGGCTACCTTACGTGGGTCGCGCAGGCGCCCGACAACAAAAGGCCGTACGAAGACGCGTTTGACGACGCGTGGAAACTGTTGACGGACAAAAACCCGTTCCCGGCGGTGCACGGCAGAATCTGCCCCCATCCGTGCGAGGACGGGTGCAACAGAAAGCACAAGGACGGCGCGGTCGCCATCAACAACTTCGAGCGCGTGGTGGGGGACCACGGACTAAAGCGCGGTCTACAGCTCCTAAAACTCACCGACCAAAAAATGAACAAGAAGGTCGCAATCATCGGGGCCGGCCCGTCCGGACTTTCGTGCGCGTACCAGCTCGCCCGCAGGGGATATGCCGTCAAGGTTTTTGAGTCCTCCGAGGAGCCGGGAGGGATGTTGCGTTACGGCATACCGTCGTACCGACTTCCGCGCGAGGTGCTGTCGGCGGAGATTAAAAACATACTCGACCTCGGCGTGGAGTTGCAGTGCAACGCCAAGGTCGGCGGGAACGTATCGTTCCAGAGTTTGCAGAAGGAGTTCGACGCGATTTACGTCGCGGTCGGCGCCCAAAAAGGGGGCAGGCTGGGCGTGAAGGGGGACGACCTTCCTGGAGTTTTCTCGGGGGTGGAGTTCCTTTTTCAAATTAACAGGGGCAAAAAACTCGACGTCGGCAAAAGGGTTATCGTCGTCGGTGGCGGAAACACCGCCATCGACGCGGCCCGAGTCAGCCTAAGGCTCGGCGCGGACGTCACCATTCTCTATAGAAGGACGAAAAACGAAATGCCCGCCATCGCGGAGGAAATCCATTCCGCCGAGACGGAGGGGATTAAGTTCCAGTTTCTTTCCGCGCCGGTGGGGGTGGAGAAAAATGGGAACGGCTCGCTCGGCCTCAAGTGCGTGAAGATGAGGCTCGGCGAGAAGGACAAATCCGGCAGGCAACGCCCGGTCGCGGTCGAAGGCTCCGAGTTTGTAATCGAGACCGATTCGGTGATTTCCGCAATCGGGCAGGAGCCGGATTTGGCGGGAATGGCAGACGTGCCGAACAACAACGGATGGGTCGTCACCAACTCCATACGCGAGACCTCGTTGAAGGGCGTGTTCGCCGGCGGCGACGCGGTGACTATGGATTTGGCGGTGACGGCAGTGGGGCACGGCAGAAAGGCGGCCAAGGCTATAGACGCGTACCTCAAGGGGGGGCAGTACAAGGAAAACCCTCCCGCAAGGCCGGTAAAACACACCGACATGAATCTGGACTACTATCCGCCGTTAAAGCGGAACAACGAGAGGGAACTCCCGCTGGAGACCCGCGTGAAAAGCTTCGACGAGATTAATTCCGCGCTGACGATGGAGGAGGCTATAGCCGAGGCGAAACGGTGCATGAGTTGCGGCCTGTGCTTTGTTTGCGACAGGTGCCGGGTTTTTTGCCCGCGCGAGGCGATTAGCAAGGATAAAAAACAGCCCGCGGGACAGGTCATGTTCAGCGACTACACCAAGTGTAGCGGGTGCCACATCTGCGCCGAAATCTGCCCCTGCGGCTACATCGAGATGGGGATGGGCTTCTAGCCCGTCCCTTGCCGCGGAATACTCCGTTCTTCCTGTTTGAAAAGGTGGGTCATAAGTGGTACACTGCCCATGGATTGATAGGAGGAAAAATGCCGACGACAAATCCTAGGATAAACGTGGTGCTGGAAAAGCCGGTTTACGAGGGCGTGGCCCGCCTTGCCAAAAGGGACGGGGTGTCGCTATCCCTTAAAGTGCGCGACCTCGTCCGGGAGGCGATGGAGACCGACGAGGACGTCGCCCTCGCCAAAGTGGCGGAAAAGAGAGAAAAGAGCTTCAAAAAATACCGGGCGTTACGGCATAACGAAATCTGGTAGCCATCAAAATGGCTTATCGTGTTTTGTACCATCACGAGGTCGAACGCGACCTCGGCCTTATAAACGAAAAAATACAAAAAAGAATAAAAAAGGCGATTGAGTCGCGCCTTTTGGTCGCCCCGGAGCAGTACGGCGAGCCGTTGAGAAAAACCTTGAAAGGGTATTGGAAAATGCGGGTAGGCGACTACCGAGTTGTCTTTAGGATATCCGGCGTGGAGATAATCATTTTCGGAATTATCCACCGCAAGGCGGTTTACGAGGTCATTGACAAAAGATTTTAGCGTTTTGCCTAAAATCTAAGGGAAATGGATCCCCCGGGAGCGCGGGCTTCCAGCCCGGCCCCCGATTTTGCGGGCAGGACGCCCGCGTTCCCAGGGAACTGCCCTCTAAAACGAGAGGGTCACGTCCGCGTCGCAGGCGTAGTCCAAGAACGTGCCCGCGCCGCCAATCTCGATGCCGTCTATCAGGTCCTCCCTTTTCACGCCCATTACGTCCATCGTCATTTGGCAGGCGATCATCCTAACGCCCCCCTTGATGCAGGCCTGTATGAGTTTTTCCGCTGGCATGACGCCGGCCTTGTTCATCCACCCCTTCATCATCATGGTCGCCATCGCGGTCATGCCGGGGAGCACGCCGATGATGTTCGGCACCCCCATCGGTATGCCGGGAACCGGGTGGGGCATCGCCGGGTTGGCGAGCGGCGGCACCCGGAGGTTGAGGTCTTTCTTTAGGATGTCCAGCCCGTAGAATGTGAAGAATATAGCGGCCTCCATGTCCATCGCTATGGCGGTGCCGGCAAGAATCAGCGGCGGATACGCCAAATCAAGCGTTCCGTGCAGGGCGATTATCGCAATTCGTTTCGGTTTTTCCTCGCTCATTTCAAACCCTCCTTATTTCTTTTGTACGTAAAAGACGTAGACGCTTCCGTCCTGTTTCTGTTCTAGTATCTTGTTGCCGGTTCGTTTTGACCACGAGGCCATGTCGTTCACGGAGCCTGCGTCGGTCGCCTGAAGCTCCACGACGTCGCCGGACTTCAAAGTCCCCATCGCGTTTTTTATGTCCAGAATAGGCTCGGGACAGCACATCCCCTTGCAATCCAAAACTTTTGCCACGTTCATGTTTAATCCCTCCAAAAAAAATGTTATCGGTTTCGCCCTGCTTAAACGGCGTTTATTCCTCAAAAACACCGCGTTTAATGCGGTACTTTTTTAGTTTGTCATGAAAATTTTTGTAGTCCAAGCCGGACTCCTTGGCGGCGGAGCTTATGTTCCCCTTGTGTTTTTTCAGCATCGTCGTAAGGTAATGCGCCTCGAAGGATTCTATCACCTTTCGCTTGGACTCCTGAAAGACGTTCTCCTCGCCCATGAGCTTGAACATGTCGCCGTTCCTTCCCGAGCCGGGCAGTTCAATGCGCAGATTGCCGTTGGCCGAGAGAACCACGGAGCGCTCGACCACGTTTTCCAACTCTCGCACGTTTCCCGGCCAGTCGTAGTTTATAAGCGAGGCCATGTCCGTCGCGGAAATTTGCCTTAAATCCCTGCCGTTTTTCTTGCAGAATTTATCCGTGAAAAAATTCGCCAGCATGGGGATGTCGTCCTTTCGCTCTCGTAGCGGCGGCAGGACGATGGAGATGACGTTGAGCCTGTAATAGAGGTCTTTGCGGAAAAGGTTTTCCCTGATGGCCTTCTCAAGATCCCTGTTGGTGGAGGTTATCACCCGCGCGTCCGCCTTTATCGTCTCGGTGCCGCCGGTTCTGTCGAACTCCCCCTCCTGCAGGACGCGCAGAAGCTTAGCCTGCACCGCCATCGAAATCTCGCCTATCTCGTCCAAAAATATCGTTCCGCCCTCAGCCCTCTCGAATTTTCCCTTTTTTAGCGACACAGCCCCGGTAAACGCCCCCTTCTCGTGCCCGAACAGCTCCGACTCCAAAAGCGTCTCGGGTATCGCCGCGCAATTCATCCCGACGAAGGGCATATTTTTTCTCGCGCTGTATCGGTGGATGGCCCTTGCTATAAGCTCCTTGCCGGTTCCCGTCTCGCCGAGTATCAAAACCGTCGCGTCGCTGTCGGCGACTATTTTGACCCTTTCGTAAACCTTCTGCATTTTCCGGCTCTGGCCCACTACGTTGTCGAGCGAAAGCTTGTCCTCCAGCGCGGCGCGGGCCTCCAAAAGTTCGGTGAGTATTCTATGGTGCTCGACCGCCTTGTCCAAAAGAAGGCCCATCTCGTCGTAATTCACCGGCTTCGAGAGATAGTTGAAGGCCCCCATCCTCATCGCCTCCACCGCCATCTCAATCGTTCCATACGCCGTTATCATAATGACCACCGCGTCCGGATCCGCCTTTTTAAACTCCGAGAGAAGTTGAAACCCGGTCGCGTCCGGGAGGTTGTAGTCCAAAATTATCGCCGCGTATTGGTTTTCGCCGGCAAGGGCGAGGGCCTCCCTGCCCGTGGCGGCGGTGTGGACCGCGTAGTTGCGCCGCTCGAGGTTGACGGACATCACCTCCAGGATGGCAGGCTCGTCGTCCACCACTAAAATCGGATACGGATACGGTTTTTGCCCCATTTATATCGGCAGTCCTATTCTTACGGCGGTTCCGCCACGAAAGCTTGGCTCTATAAAAACGTAACCGCCGTGGTTTTTCATTATGTCCCTTACGATCGGCAGGCCAAGCCCCGTCCCGGTTTTCTTAGTGGTGTAAAAGGACTCGAAAACCGCGTCCTTCAACTCCGCCGGTATCCCCACGCCGCCGTCTATGAAGCATATCTCCAGATAGTCCTCTCCGTTGACCTGTCGCACCGCGCCGACTATCTCTATTGCGCCGCCGTTTTCCATCGCCTCAAGCGCGTTTCTCAGCACGTTTATAAAGACCTGTTGCATTCGGTCGCCGTCGTAGCGCACCTCCGGCAGATCCTCGTCGAGAAACAACTGGACGTCAATCTTCCGCTTTCGCGCATCGTCTTCCACCACTTCTAGCGACTTAAGCAATGCCTGGGTGATGAGCGCCTTTTCGCCGAACGAGATTTTAGGCCTCGACGAGTCTAAAAGCTCGGTGGCGACCTTGTTTAGGCGGGCGATTTGCTCCTCTATCATCCCGGCGAATTTCTGAATTTTCGGGTCGCTCTTGTATTCGTTGATGAGATAGTGGGCCGCGCCGGCCATCGCGTTGAGGGGGTTCCTAATCTCGTGCGAGGTTTTGGCCGCCACCTCGCCGATTATGGCGAGCCGGCGGGATGTCATAAGCTCTTTTTCCATGCCGTGTTTTTCCGTCACGTCGCGGATGTACTCGACCATGTAGTCGACGTCCCCCTCGTCGTTGGCGATGGGGAAGTTCCAAATCTCGAACTGGCGTTTTGCGTTGTCGCGAAAGCAGACCCTTGTGCGCGAAGGGGGCTGGATGTTGTTGAACGCGGTTTGCGCCTGGCAGTCGTGGCAGGGGACGTTGTTGTGGTGGCAGACGAAGTAGCAGTACAGTCCCTCTATGTCGTCCTCCGTGCGCATGAAATTCTGCATTCCCTTGTTGTACATCACGATTTTATAGGAACGGTCTATCACAAGCACGCCGTCGGTTATCCCGTCAAATATGGTTTGAAGTATCGGGGCGGTCCCCGGCCTATTCCCGGATTTTGAGGAGGAAAGCGACTTTTGCTCCATACGTCCCCCTGTTTCAACGCAAGAGAAGGCTCGCAAACATGCTTATAAAGCTTACCAACGTAAGACCGGCGATGATTCTCTTAAGCGTCAGGTTGGAAAATTTTTTGGCGTAGTCCGCGCCCAATTTTACGCCGGCTATGGAGCCGACGGTTACGAGCGCGGCGACGGCGATATTTGCGTTGCCGTGAAAAACATAAACGCCCGAGCCGACGATTGTAAGAGAAACGGCGATGATGTTGCTCGTCCCCACGACGCATTTGGACGAAAGTTTAAACACGCCTATTAGTATCGGCGTTATCAAAATTCCGCCTCCTATGGAGGTCGCCCCGACCATCGTGCCCACGACGGCTCCAAGCGCCGTTCCCTCCGCCCTCTGTGTCGCGGTCAGCGGATCCCCGCATTTATACTCGGCGGATTGGTTTTTCTTAAACGCGTCCCAAAGCAGGTACGCGGCGATGAGAAAAAGCACCGCCGTTATCCCGATTTTTAGATATAAATCCAGCGCGCCCGGCGGCATCGTCGCCTTAAGGTTGTTTATCCAGATAGACGCCAGCAATACCAGAGGCACGGCCCCCAGGCTGAAGAAAAAGTTTGTCTCCTTGTCTATGAATCCGAGTTTCCAATGGTGAAACACCCCGACACCCCTCGACAAAACTGAAAAAACCATGCTCGTGCCGATCGCCACGACCGGGTCGAGACGCGCAAAATAAATCATCGCAGGCATGGCGAGTATGCCCGCGCCGATGCCCGTCATGCCTATTAAAACCCCCATGACGTAGCCGATGGCAACCTGCTCCAGGGAATAGCCGGGAGTAAGTTGCGAAAAAGAGTCCAGCAAACTCATGCCAAAATGCCCATGCGCCATTATACCAAGCAAACAAGGAGCGGGACAATATATTATAATTATATAAAATAACGTTTTTGGGCGCGCGAAAATTTCGTGCATGGTATGAAAATCCGCGATATAATCCCCGGATGAGCATGGCTGACGTCTCGGGTAAAACTCCCACGCGACGAACCGCGGTTGCGACCGGCGTCGTGAAAATGGGCGCACAAACCCTTTCCGCCCTAAAAGACGGCACAATTCCCAAAGGGGACGTCTTGGGCGCGGCGCGGCTGGCGGGCGTCATGGCCGCAAAAAAAACCCAGGAGCTTATACCGTTGTGCCACCAGATTGCGATGGACTTCTGCTCGGTGGAGTTTGATTTCATTCCGGGCGGGGTTGGCGTCAAGGCGACGGCCTCCGCGTTCGCCCCCACGGGGGTCGAGATGGAGGCCCTGACGGCCGTTACGGTGGCCGCGCTGACCATCTACGACATGTGCAAGCCGGTGGACAAGACGATGGTCATCACCGACGTTATTCTTGCGGAAAAACACGGCGGCAAGTCCGGAGATTTCGTTCGCGCAAAAAAAGACATCGAAGACTCGGAAATAGAATTGAGAAGGTAGTCGTCTATTATTAAAACTCCCAGGGGTGGAACTCCGCCTCGGAGCCGCCCTTAATTTCCTTCGCCTCCTCCGGCATCACTATCACCCCGTCGCTCCTTCCGGCCGATACAAAGTCGCCGGATCCGCCGTAGCCTTTTAGCGCCTCCACACGTCCGTCCGGCGTAATGCGGGCTACGCGAAATTCTTTTAGCGAGTTCCCTTTTCTAACGTCGGACGAAAGGATGAGGCGAATTGAGCGCGGATTTGGATTCGCCATTCCAGCCATTTTCCTTAACGCCGGAAGGACGAACTCAAAAAATGCGACGGCGATGGACACCGGGTTTCCGGGGAGGCCAAAAACGAAACAGCCGCCTTTCACTCCAAACCATACCGGCTTGCCGGGTCGAACGGCGCACTTGTGAAAAATCTTTCGCACCCCAAGCCCGCGAAGAACGGACGAAGTGTGGTCGGAATCCCCCATAGAGACCCCGCCTCAGCGCCTTGGGGTCGTCTGAAAACCTGCCGCCTAAACCCGCCTCCACCAGACCCGACAGAGTCAGGCGAGAGAGAAGGTGCGAGGAGTTGGCGTCGCGTATTTGGTACGGCTTTGGATTTCTCTCAGGCGCGACAAGCTCGGTGCCGGTTGAAATTACGCGGACCTTAATTTTGCGCGAGACCGTCAGCGTGGTCGCCCCCACCGAGGCGGACACGGCCGCGTGCAGGGGGTTCAGCAAGGTTCCGGCCTCCACCAACGTCCTTCCGCGTTTCGCGTCCGACCCCTTCCGGTGGATGTTGCTCCATTTTGAGATTTTCGGGTCGAGCAAAAAAACCGTTTCGCCCGCACGTTTGGAGTTCTCCACTTTTACAACAGCGTCCGCCCCGGCGGGCGCCGGGGCGCCGGTCATTATTTTTAACGCCTCCCCCTTTTTAAGCGTCTCCGGCCAAAAGCCAGCGCCGGCCTCCAGCGAGCCGACGCAACGCAACGACGCTCTGCCAGATTTAAAATCCGAAACCCGCGCCGCGTATCCGTCCATCGCCGACCTGTCGAACGGCGGCAGTTGCCTGTCCGCCTTTATAGGGCCCCGCAAAACCCTGCCGAGCGCCTTTTTAAACGAAGTCTTTTCCACGCCGACTTTACGGACGGATTTTAGGACGAGCGCAAGAGCCTCGGCGTGCGAAATTAATTTGTCTTTTTTTATTCCACCCACGATTCGCCGTCCTCCGTAAACTCTTTCTTCCAGATTGGAACCGATTTCTTGAGTTCCTCTATCGCGAAGGCGCACGCCTCGAGCGCGGCCTTTCGGTGCCGCGCCACGGCGACGACGCAGACGATGTTATCGCCCGGGGCAAGCGCGCCGACGCGATGCGTTATGGTCACATTGTCCGCCCCGAAACGGGTTGCCGCCTCGTCGCAGACTTGCGCCAATTTTTTTTCGGCCATCCCCTCGTAATGGGTCAGCTCCATCCTTGTTATCCTCTTGTCGCGCGAGACGTCGCGCACCACCCCGGTGAAAACCGCGACCCCGCCGATGTCCGTGCGCCCGCCGGCGCAGAGCCGTATCTCCTCGTCCACGCTAAAGTCCTTGGTTTGGATTCTTGCCCGCAAATCAACCCCCGGAAAAAGGCGGCAGAACCGCCAAAACGTCCTCGTCCGTTATTTGGTCCTCTTTCGAGGCGAACTCGCCGTTGACCGCATACGCCATTTTCATAAAAAATTTGTCGCCGAGGCGCGGAAGCAGGTGAATGGCGACAACCTCCCCGACCGTCGTGGTTTTAGTCAGGGAGATGGTCTGCTCGTCCGCCTTTAGAGCGTCACTTATCGAGCCGAAGTAAAGAATCTTCATCATCCTCCAATCGCGGACATCGGGCGCGAGCAGGGGGGGGCGGAAGTGTTCGTGAGGTTGTGGGCCGACGGTTTTTGGGCCAGGGCCGCAACAAACCTTTTTAAGAACCACTCGTCCGGTTCGTTCGTAAAAAATCCTGGCCGCAGGTCAACCTCCGCGTCGGAGAAAAGGCAGTGCCTTATCCTGCCGTCGGCCGTGAGCCTTAGCCTGTTGCACCCGTCGCAAAACGATCCGCTCATCGGCGATATAAAACCGAGCCGTCCCTTTCCATCCGCAGTCGCGTACACCTTCGCGGGGCCGGCGAACCTGCCCGGGTCAAACAAAGGGCTTAGCCGAAATTCCTGCTCTATAACAGACTTGGCCTCGGCGCCGGTCAGCGGCTTTTTGCCGTCCCAAAGCCGGTTTTGCGCCGTCGGCATCATCTCTATAAAACGCACCTCGAGCGGATGCAGGAAGGCGAGACGGGCGAAATCAAGAATCTCGTCGTCGTTGAATCCCTTGATTAGGACCACGTTTAGTTTTAGCTGAAAAAGGTTTCCGGCCATTATCCTCTCGACCGCCCCCATGACGTCCGGCAGGACGTCGGAGCCGGAAATTTCCCTTACCCTTTCCCTGCGTAGCGAGTCGAGCGAGACGTTGATTTTGTCCAGCCCGCTCCCCTTAAGCTCGTCCAAGAGGCCGGATAGAAGGACGCCGTTTGTCGAAAGCGCGACCTCCTCGATTCCATGCAGGGATTTTAAATCCCTGATAAAGCCCGGCACGCCCTTGCGAACCAGCGGTTCGCCGCCGGTCACGCGGACTTTTTTAATTCCTGCGCCGGAAAATATTTTAACGAGGCGCGTTATTTCCCCGAACGAAAGCGGGTTTTCGCAGTGCGGTTTAGTCGAATCTCGAGCCGGGACGCAGTAGGAGCAACGGAGGTTGCACGCTTGCGTGACGGATATCCTTAGGTAGTTTATCTCGCGTCCGTGTACGTCGTTCATCTGTGCGCCATATTTTGCAACATTACGAGGTCTTGCGGAATGTTGGCATTTTTTAGCCGTTCCGCGTCGAAAAGCTCGGCGGAGCCTTCCGCCCCGAGCGAATTTAACACCTTGTTTATAGAGGTTTCGCCGTCATGCCTTCCAGCCATCGCCGAGAGCAACTGCGAGGCGTAGAGGGAGGCGAGCGGTTCCAGCGCCCCGTCCCACGGGTCGCGCGCGCCGATGAAGCGCGCGCCGGGAGAGCGCACGTTTTTTAGGCGGGTGAGATATTCGGCGTCCATTCCGGGGAGGTCAACCGCCAGAAAAAGCCAGTCAGCGTCCGGCGCGTGCCTGTGCGCCGACATTAGGGCGGCAAGCGGGCCGGTAAAACCGGGCGCGTCGCTCAACCTGTCCGCCGTCGAAAGGGTTTGAGGCAGTGGCCCGGAGCCTAGAAGGTAAACCTTGTCGCAAACCGCGCCGAGCAACGAGTGTTGTTTTTCCGAGAGCGAGTTCGCGCCAAATGGCAGTAGCGACTTTGGCGTTCCCATCCTTGTGCTCTTGCCGCCTATTAGAAGGCCGCCCGGCGGAAGGTCGCGTCCGCCGGAATATGGATGCACCCAAATCTTTTCCCACGGGCCGTTTTTGTACCCTTCGGCTATGACGACGTCGCACTCCGAAAACACCCATGGGGCGTGCTCAACATCGGTCACTGCAAGTCTTACGAAAGTTTCGTCGGGCGAGGTCGCGGCAACCGAGTTGGCGCCAGCGTTAAAGAGCCTTTGCGTGTCCTTCCCCTCGCGGTCTACGTCCAGCCTGTGCGCGTCGTGTTTTAGGTAGCCGACGCGCAGTCCTCTGGCTGAGAGGAGCGGAACCAGCTTTTCAAACATGGTTGTCTTTCCCGACCCGCTGTGCCCGCAAAACCCGATTGTCGGAAGATTGTTCATTTCTATTTCCTTCCCGGCATAGTCGCGCATTCCGAGTCGTCGCCGCCGGCCTTCGCGACGATGTGGGCGAATGCCGGAAGGACGACCGACAGGTTTTCCACCGCCCCCCTTGGCGAGCCGGGGAGGTTGACGACGAGGGTCGCGCCGATTAATCCCGCCACGCCTCGTGAGATTACCGCGT
>JACQEX010000044.1 GCA_016200345.1 Nitrospinota bacterium | reverse complement strand
TACCAAAGCCCATGCCGTGCCTACCATTCCTCACCCGCGTCAGAAAATATTAAAAAACCAAACGGCAGTAAACGACCATATACTTCCGCCATCCAAGTCAGAGCGTGCATTATTGCCACTAGAGGATGGTTGCCGAAAGCATGATTATACTTTATCGGCCCGAACAATCAAATCCCATACCCAATCTCTGCGAATGGGTGACAAGAGTGTCTCCTCTGCCCCAAGATGGGCGGGGATGACGTCGCCCCTACCATATCAGCCGCAACAATCAAACCGATGGATTTGAGAGTGGTGTGTGCGCGAATAACTACTTGCGCCCGAGGGCCAATTATTTCCCCAATCATCCCCTCGACCCGCGCAATCGCCGTTCGTCAAGTTCTCGGTTCAAAAGTCCGATAAGCGTGGCATGAGAAACTTAAAGAATTATTTTAGAGAAGGACGATGCGCGTGACGTTGTCGGTATTGGGAAACGGCGCCATGAAAAATCTGATGAAAAGGGCCGACCAGAACATCAAGCAGTCCATCAACTCCGTTAAGAAGGAAGTTGATAAGAGCGAATCCAAAGAGGCAAGATTCGCCAAAACCGGAAAATACAAATAACCCCCCCACCCGTCTATTTTCGACTCAAGATTTTTCCCATTAATACCGATAAGGTAAATGCAAGCGGGTTAGTTTGCAAATGGGTTTAGTAATTCAACAGGTAATAAAATGGCGATACAAAAATTGGGGTACTTATGAGCACAGCAATCAGCGGACTGGGATCGAGCCAACTGGCGCAACTTTTACAGCAGAACTCTTCCAACGGTAATGGCGTGCAAAACGGCGCCGGCGTTTTCGGACAAGGTTCTTCCTCCAACCTTTTGGCGTCTCTTCTTAACTCAGGCAACGGCACAAACGGCGGCGCAAATTTTACGAGTCTGCTTGCCGGATTAAACAATAACAACTCAAGCCTCGTCGGAGCGATGCTTTCGCAGAGCGGCGTTTTGGCCGGCTTGGGCCAGACCGGCGGAAACTCCGCCCCGACCCAGCCGTCGGTCTCCGGGCAGATGCAGAATCTTTTGGACGCGATGTTCAACAACGCGTCGGGCGGCACCGGACAAATGAATTTGGCCCAATTCACAAACATGGTCAAACAAATGGATCCCAACGGAACCAGCGGAATTAAGGCGTCGCAATTATTTTCACAATTGGATCCCAACGGCTCCGGCGTGGTCACACAGGCCCAGTTCGACGCCGCGATAACCGGAAACGGCGGCGCGGCGGGCAACACCGCTGGCTCTTCGTTCGGCGCGCTTTTGGACGCCATGTTCAACAACGCCAATGGAAACAACGGCACATTTGAGCTAAACATAACCCAGTTCACAAGCATGGTCGTCCAGATGGACTCAAACGGAACCAGCGGCGTAAACGCGAACAATCTGTTCGCCGCGTTGGATCCGAACCAGACCGGTGCGGTGACTCAATCCATGTTCGACATGGCCTTGAGCGGAAGCCAGCAGGCGCAGTCCCTCTTCTCCTCGGAAATGCAAAGTCTTTTGGACGCCATGTTCAACAACGCGTCCGGCGGCACAGGACAGCTCACGCAAAGCCAGTTTATGAAAATGATCGGGCAGATGGATCCGAAAGGAACAAGCGGCGTAAACTCAGCGCAGTTATTTTCGCAGATGGATCCCAAGGGAACCGGCGTCGTAAGCAAGGGCCAATTCGACGCCGCGATGCAGGGAACACAAAATCAGCAGTCCCAGACTTCCGGCCTCATATCCCAAACCACGGCGTCCGCGTCCATCAGCAACGGCCCGTCTGGGTTGGTCGCAAACGTGTCGGTGCAATCGAGCGTCATGCAGTACCAAATAAACTCCTCGATTCTTGGCTCCATGGGCGGCGGTTCGTCAAACGGCAATTCCGGCCTCAATTCCCTGTTGAACCTAACCGCGTAACGGCTATTTGCCGATAAACTTCATCATCTCCGCCGGGTAACGCGTCCCGGCGGCGGCCCTCGGAAAAACGTCCTCCAGTTCCTTTAGCGTTTTGACGCTAAGATTAACGCCGACGGCGGAGACGTTCTCCTCCAAATATTTCCTTCGTTTCGTCCCGGATATCGGCACCACGTCGTTCCCGCGCGACAGAACCCACGCGAGCGCCAGTTGTCCGGCGGTAATCCCCTCCCTCCGCGCCAATTCCTTCGCCTTGTCGGCTAGAAGCAGATTCTTTGAAAAATTTTCTCCCTGAAAGCGCGGCGAAAAACGGCGGTAGTCGTCCGGCTCGAAATCCTCGGGGCGGCGCAACTGCCCGGTTAAAAAACCGCGCCCCAGCGGACTGTAGGCGACGAAGCCGACGCCCAACTCGCGAAGCGTCTGAAAAATTCCGTCCTCGGCGTCCCTGCTCCACAACGAATATTCGCTTTGAACGGCGGTTATGGGGTGCGTTGAGTGCGCCTTCCGTATAGTCTCGGGCCCCGGCTCGGAAAGGCCGAGGTACCGCACCTTCCCCGCGCGGACAAGGTCGGACATCGCGCCGACGGTGTCCTCTATCGGAACCTTGGGGTCGCACCGATGGACGTAATAGAGGTCTATAAAATCGGTTCCCAGTCTTTTTAACGAGGCGTCGCACGAGGCCTTCACGTACTCGGGCCTGCCGTTTACGCCGCGCGACTGCGGGTTGCCCCCCCTCACTATCCCAAACTTGGTGGCGACAACCACCCCGTCCCGTTTTCCTTTTATCGCCCTGCCGACCAGCTCCTCGTTTTTAAACGGGCCGTACATGTCGGCGGTGTCCAGCATCGTAACGCCCAAATCCAAGGCACGGTCAATGGTGGCGAGCGATTCCGCGTCGTCCCTTTTGCCGTAGAACTCGGACATCCCCATGCATCCAAGGCCGACTAACGAAACGCTAAGTCCTTGAGAACCAATTTTTCGTTTTTCCATATTTTCCCCCCTCGTCGTTTACGGAGTAAAGTCGGCAAATTTTTTGTTATATTGGCCGTATGCTCGAATCAACCACGCTCATTATACCAGCCATCTTGTTTTTACTTTTGCTCGCTTATGTCGCCGTAGGGGTTTACGCGAGGAAGGAAATGTTCAAGCCTACAAAAGAGCACGCGGATACGCCGTCCCGCCTCGGTCTTCCGCCACCCTCGGAGTTTTTCGTGGAATCAGGCGGCGCCACGTTGCACTCGTGGTTTTTCGAGACCGACCACTCGTCTGCCACGGTTTTCTTCGTCCACGGAAACGCCGGAAACATCGCCGACCGGCTAAAAGTCATCAAAGGGTATCTTAAATTAGGCCTTAACGTTTTTATCTTCGATCCGCGCGGGTACGGAAAAAGCGACGGGCGCCCCGCCCCGAAGGCGTTTATTCAGGACGCATTTTCCGCGTATTCGCATTTGACCGAAAAAATTGGAATTGACCCGTCTAAAATAATTATTTTGGGACAGTCGCTGGGAGGCGTTCCGGCAGTGCGGATTGCCAGCGAAAAAAAATGCGCCGGGCTGGTTTTGGAGGGGACTTTCGCTTCAGTCAGACTGCTCGTCAAGGATCTAATACCATTCCCGCCGATCTGGGTGTTCGTCACCCCCGTTTTGGACAACTTACGAGAAATTAAAAAAATCGCGGTTCCGGTGCTCATAATAGCGGGCGAGAACGACGAGACAATTCCGCCGATAAACTCCAGGCGCCTTTACGAGACAGCCCCGGAACCAAAGGAGCTTTTGATTGTGGCCGGGGCGCTGCACACGGATATGTACGCCAAATCGCCCGACGTTTATTTCGGCGCATGGTCGCGGTTTGTAAAACAGACTGTTTATAACCGCGCCGGCTGATAGAATCATGCCATGAAGATTGACAATTCCAGATTCGTCGCGCACAGGGGATACGCCGCAAAATACCCGGAAAACACGCTTCTGTCCATGACAAAGGCCGTGGAGGCCGGAGCCATGTTTTTGGAATGCGACATACAACTGACCGCCGACCATGTTCCGCTGGTCCACCACGACGCGGATCTAAACAGAACCACCGGCGCGGACGGGACGGTGATGGAGATGAATTTCGACGAGCTTTCTCTACTTAGCTTCGGCGAGCCTGCGCGTTTTTACGAAATGTTTTATAGCGTGGGGGCGACCACGCTGGCTGATTTGGTAAAATTGCTACAGGAAAATCCCGAGGTTAGCCTGTTTGTGGAGATAAAGGAGGAAAGCCTGAAAAAGTTCGGAACGGAGCTTGTCGTCCAAAAGGTGTTTCAAACGGTTCGTCCGGTTATTGACAGGTGCATAGCAATCTCCTTCGCCACGGCCCCGTTGAGGGAGGCGGTGAAACTTGGATGGAAAAGAACCGGCTGGGTTTTGGAAAAATGGGGCGACGAGCAAAGGCGCGTTGCGGAGGAACTCTCCCCCGAATACCTTTTTTGCGACCATCTGGACGTTCCCCCGGCGCGCGAAAACCTTTGGGAGGGAAGATGGAAGTGGGTTTTGTACGAAATCGCCGACGTCAAGCTTGCCCAAAAATGGTTTGACCTAGGGCTGGACATGGCGGAAACGATGGACATCGGAAAAATGCTGGGCGGAATGAAGGCATAAAATGGGCGAAAAAGTTTTCGACCTGATTATTATCGGCGGGGGCATACACGGGGCCGGGGCGGCACAGGCGGCCTCCGCGGGCGGGCACTCCGTTCTGCTTTTGGAAAAAACGGGGCTTGGATCCGGCACGTCGGGAAAATCGAGCAAGCTCATCCACGGCGGCCTAAGGTATCTGGAGACAGGGCAGTTTAAGCTGGTGGGCGAATGTCTGCGCGAACGCGCACTTTTGCTAAAGAACGCGCCGGGCCTGGTAAAACTTCAAAAGGTGTACATTCCGGTTTACTCGGACACAAAAAGAAGGCCAATCATAATCAGGGTCGGACTTTCGCTTTATTATATTCTTTCCGGTTTTAATCCCGACAGCGGATTTAGGTCCGTCCCAAAAAAAGAATGGGGCGCGCTGGACGGATTGGATACAACCGGTCTTCAAGCCGTTTTCCAATACCACGAGGCGCAGACCGACGACGCGGCGCTGACAAAATCCGTAATGGAATCGGCGGTCTCGCTTGGCGCGGAACTTAAAATGCCGGCCGATTTTACGGGGGCCGTTTATGAAAACGGCGGATGGACGGTTCGATGGAAAGAGAACGGCGCTGGAAAATCCGCTCGTGGGACGTTCCTACTTAATGCTGGCGGCCCGTGGGCGAACGAGGTTTTGGGGGAAATTTTGCCAAAACAGGAAAAGGTCGCCGTTGACCTTGTCCAAGGCGCCCATGTGATAGTGGATGGAAAAATGGAGGGGGGCATTTATTACGTCGAGGCCCCGACCGACCACAGGGGGGTCTTTGTCATCCCGTGGAAAGGACGGGTAATGATAGGGACCACCGAGACGCCCTTTGATAAAAATCTTTCCGAAGTCGCGCCGCTTGAGGAGGAAATAGATTATCTGTTGAAAACGGCGGCGCACTACTTCCCCCAATTTCGCCCGTTACGAAGGGAGGACGTGCGCGAGTCGTTCGCCGGGCTTAGAGTTTTACCGTCCGGCGACGGAAACCCGTTCCACCGTTCGCGCGAGACGCTAATCCACGAGAGTCCCTCCGCCGAGAGGCTCGCCTCGATATTCGGAGGCAAGCTGACCTCCTACCGCGCCACGAGCGAGGCGGTGTTGAAAAAAATCGAGCCGTTTCTTCCGGCCAAAAAACCGGTGGCCGACACAAAGACAATTTTGTTGAAATAGGAGAAAGTAATGACGAATGAAAAAAATATCCGCCCCTCGTGGGTGGACAACTCGCTCTTCCCTTTCAAAAGCAATTTTATGGAGTTGGACGGGTGCAACATTCACTACGTAGACGTGGGGTCGGGGCCGACGCTACTGCTACTGCACGGCAACCCAACGTGGTCGTTTTTGTATCGCAACATAATCAAGGCTCTTTCCCCGCGCTTTAGGTGCGTCGCGCCGGACTATCCCGGCTTCGGACTTAGCTCGGCGCGAAATGGTTACGGCTTCACCCCGTCGGAGCACTCTGCAATCCTCGAAAAGTTTACTGACAAGCTGGGACTTTCGGACGTAACGATGATGGTGCAGGACTGGGGCGGGCCGATTGGGATGGGGCTTGCGGTCCGAAGGCCGGAGATGTTTCGGGCGTTTGTAATCGGCAACACGTGGGCGTGGCCGGTGAACGGCGACGCGCACTTCGAGCAATTTTCCAAGTTCATGGGCGGAATGGTGGGGCGGTTTTTAATACGCAGGCTCAATTTTTTCGTGGGCGTGATTCTTGTGAAAAACGCGATGCCGCACAATTTCACTCTGGAGGAGATTGCGATGTATCGCGGGCCGTTCCCGACGCCAAAGAGCCGCGACCCGCTGGCGATATTCCCAAAACAAATATTGGAGGCCCGCGCGTACCTGGCGGAGGTGGAGAAGGGGCTTTCGTCGCTCTCCTCCAGACCGGCGCTCTTGGTTTGGGGGGACAAGGACGTTGCGTTTAGGGAAAAGGAGCTGAACCGCTGGCAGTCCATTTTCCCGGCGGCGAAAACAGTCATGCTGACCGGAGCCGGGCACTATATTCAGGAGGCGGTTCCGGAAAGAATAACCGACGCAATAACGGAGTGGTGGCGGTAGCCGCGTTTATCGTCCAAAAAACTCGCGCAACTCCTCGTGTTTGGCCCGCGCGTCCTCATAGCCAAGCTCCAACACCCGCACGGTGAAAGAGCCGTCGAACGCAAGGTTGCTGAAGAGACCGGCCCCGCTTTCCTGCGACGCTCCAAGCCCCTTTAACATGTGTCGTAGCACGGTTGGGAAACGCCCCAGTTGGTCGGCTCCCAGCAGGCTTAGGTCAACGGAAGGATTTATAACCAGCAGACCCACCGGACGCAAGCGATCCGGGTGAGAGGCGCGTCCCTCCGGGGTCATGGCGGAAAGGCTTCGGTTTATCCTTTCCACCCGCTCCACGTCAAAATCCAAAGAATCCGAAAAAATGGAATTTAACACCAACCCCATCACGTCCGCCATGGATACGGATCTCAAGCGGTTGCGCTCTAGAGTGTGTCCTAACGGCGCCGCGCTTCTAATTCCAACCGCCAGCACTTTTTCCGCCCCCATGTGTATGGCGGGGCTTAACGGCGAGGTTAGGCGAACCGAGCCGTCGCCAAAAAAACTCCCCTCAAGAAGGACGGGCGGAAAAAAGAACGGAATGGCCGTGGAGGCCATGACATGGTCAATGGTTATTGACGCGTTGACGGATATCCGGTGGCTTCTAAACCATGCCGGAAGTTTTTCGGCGGAGTCGAAAAAAGTGACGTTGGCACCCCCCTGATAATTTGTCGCGTTTAACGACACCCCTTTTAAAAGCCCCCTTTTAATGTTCAGCCTCATTGCGGCGAATGGAATTTCCCTCTGAAGCAGTTGGCGCAAAGGCTCCGTGTCCAGCAGGTATTTGGTTCGTCCGCGTTTCAACGGGGCGCCGAAGGAGAGGTCAAACAAAAACCGCAGGCCGTTGGCGATAATCGAATAGCCGTCGGTTTTAAAAACTTGGTTGTGTTTAATGTCGCGCCAGATGTTCCAAAGCCTCTCGGCCGACCGCTTATGGTCTTTGGCCCCGGCCGCCAACGCCGCCACGTTAATGGCCCCGGCCGAAACGCCGGACAACAACTGGTACGGCATCCCTTCGGCGGAAAAATTATCGGCTATGTATTTGACCACCCCGGCTTGGTAAGAGGCGCGCGCGCCTCCGCCGGAAAGCACCAGACCGACAACGGGTTTTTTATCAGAAGGCAAACTACCACCCCTCTTTTTAATTTTTCATGATTATACCAGCGATATTTTTAAATTTACGCTAAAACCTCGCGCCCAAAGAAAGGGAATAACACCATCCGTCCGCCGGAGACAAATCCTTGTAGAGCTTGCTTCCGTTATATTCTTGAAAACGGTTGTAAAGGGTGTACCCGACCTCGGCGGAAAGAGTCATTCATTTTAACGGCCTCCATTTAACTCCGGGGCCGGCATTTACGGACGAATACCGGATATTGTTGACCGGAAGCGACGTCCCCTCGTTAACCTGAAACTTGTCTCCGTGAACGGATATGCCAAGGCCCGCGTCGGCGTTGGCTTTTTGAAACTTTCTCCACCAAAAAACCCGCAACGGCGGCATAAAGTCAAATTTGTAACTTTCGTCCTCGTATTGGTAAAGGAGCAAAGGAAGAGGCAATAGCGTTCCAAAATCCGCGGAATAGAACAGGCCTCCCCCCTATCCTGCTGTGTTCGCCGTACGACGTGTCGTACATCACGCCTCCTTGGAGACGAACGGCGTCGAACCCCCAGTCCTCCGCCGCGCTGTGGTAGCCGAGGTTGAGCATGACGGTGTAGCGCGATTCCGCGTCGGTCGGCTTTACAAATCTGCCGTCCAAGATAAACGAATGGAGAGGCTGTAGGTAATTTTGCTGTGCGCCCGAATAATCGCCCAGCCAGACGTCGGTCTCGCTATAGCGAAAACCGAACGTGGCGTACCCGCCGTACGCGGAAACAGGCGTGGGAACCGAAACCTTGGCGCCGTAGGCGGCTATGGAAAGGCTGGCGCCTTCCTCCCCGACGCCAGGATTGGCAAGCCGCGCTGGCGCAGTGTATCGTCCGTCCCAATCCAACCTTAACGCCGGGCTTTCCGGCCTCGGGCGAAATGTGTCCGTTTTGGAGTCGGCATACGTGGTCTCGATATTTTTCTGGGGTTGCACAACCTCAGGTTCGGCCGCTGTTGAAGCAACGACCGCAAACGTCAAAAAAAGCGCGGAACTGGCGGCGAATTTCGTGAGACTAGATTTTGCCATCCTAATTATCATGTAAATGATGTTAAGTTGAAAATGCCGCCGACGTTAGTTTGCGGAGTCGGAGACGTCTTTGGGGCACGTTAACTCGTCCTCCGTCGCGGAGTCTTTAAGCGACATCACGTCGGAAAGGACTGGCGAAACGCCGAGAATATCACACTCTATCCCCGCCGCTTTTTCCGCGAGCAAGGCAAGCGCCGTGTATGCCTCGGGCGGATTGTTCTCCGCCATGTTTTCGGAAAGAGCGCGTAGCCACCTTCCAAGGTGGCCGTCCATGAATCTTGCCGCGGCCCTGTTCGATATCTCGAATTTATCAGTCCATCCCTCCGACATGGCGTAGGATTGCTTTACCAACAGCAGGCTATAGAACTCAAGCTCCGCGCAAAGGTGGTCGGGCATGTCCGGGTTCTTGTCCGAAACATCAAGGCCGAAGGCCCGATAGAAGCCGCTTATGTCCGCAAGCTCCACGGGCCTTCCGGCGATTCTTTTTCCGTCCCCGTACGACGTCTCGTGCAGGGAGCACGGTGACTCGCCTGAAAAGAGTTTATTGTACGCCGAAGAATTGGCGTCGTCGTCCGCGCCCTCCCACTTGGAGACGACCTGTAAATACAACCCGGCCAACGATTCGGGCATTTTCGACGCCGACGGCGCGAGACCGGAAAGCGCATGGCGCATGTCGTCGGAATGCCCCGGCGCGGGATATTTAAAACCGAGCGCCAAAACCCTAAACAGGCCGGCCCGGTTCAGCAAATCCGAAACAACGGCCTCGTCGAATTTTAACGCTATCAACTTCCGCTCACTTCTGAAGCCTCAGGGTTATCCAATCGGCGGACTGCCCTTTGCGGGCGCCCCTTTCTTGCGACGCGCCGTCCCACACCGCAAAGGCGACGGCCGTGACGCCGCCCGGCGCAAGCTTCGGGGAGTTTTCACCGTCCGAAGCCATCGGATACGCTATGACGACCCGCCATTTCCCGTTGCTCCATTTTCCCCGCCCCAAGGCGCGCTGTGTCGGTTTGGCGGTGAGCGAGCCGTACCCCTCGGCCATCATGTCCATGACCGGCGATTTGCCGTGCACGGAAACAGGGTTGCCTACGGCTATCGCCCCGGCGTAGGGCTTCGAGTCCTCCTGCTTCAATACTTGATCCGGATAGATGTCAAAATTCGTGTTTGGATAAAGCGATTGCGTGGATGGCATCCCGTTTTCCACGTCGTTTTGGAAACTCGCCTTCCAAAGCAAGATTGTCACGCGGCCTCCCGGCTCCCCCATCATGTAGCTTGGAAGGGCGTCGGCCTTGTACACGTTTGGAATCTCCACGGCGACCTGGTCCGGAAATTCGTCCGTAACCACCCTCGTGTTTTTTGTCGCGTCCTTCCACTCCAAAAGAACGGAGAGAATCTTGCCGTTGTGAACCGCCTTGACGGAAATTTCCCCGACCGCCGGGGCCGGGTCGTTCGGGACGGCGAGTATCTGCTCCGCCATGGCGACCTCAAAGGGCTTAATCTTGTTCCAGACGGCGGACGACGGGTCGAGTATGTTTTTTGCGGGGGCGACCCTCGAGGCCAAAATTCCCTCCCCGCCGGCAACCGCGGGCGAGGTAAAAAAAATCGAGGCGGACACGCATAGCAGGCAGAGAAAAGCGAGCTCCCGTCTTTTCATAAATCCTTTTCCCCCGGAATTAAGTTAGGAATCCCACGTGCCTGAGCCTTTTGCCTCTTCCGGCGGAACCCCGCGTACATGGTGGTCGAGCAGGGCGAGCGAATTGCCAAACCGAGGCGCGCCGAATATTCGAAGCTCCCCCTGCTTGGCCATGCCCCCCCTGTGCTTCATCACCCTTGTTCCGGCGCCTCCGATGGCGTTTACCATGTCCGGATCGTACCCCTGCGCCAAAAGACGCCTCTTCCCCTCGTCGCCGGAATAGGCCCGGGCGATGTTCTCCAGCGCCTTGGCGTGATATTTGTACGCGGTTTCGTGCGGCACCTTCACCCAGCCGTCCCATCCCCGCGACATATTTTCCTTCGGGGCGGCTCCGGTTTTCGGATCCCTCGGAAAGCCCTTGTCTACCCACTCCTTCCACCCTTTGCGGATAAAGGCCCCGTTTACGCGCCTGTCCCCGTAAAATCGGCGGGCCAGAACAACGCCTTTTTGGCAACAGCGCGGATTCCACCGGGGCGAGGCCGTGTTTCCGTCCAAATCTTTGGCCTTGTCGTAAGAAAGTGGCCTAAAGTTAGTTGAAATTTAAGTATGACCTCACCTGCTAAAATGTTTTTATGAAGAAACAATCAAAGCAAGGAGGTCATGTGAAGAGAGTAACCGAAGTAGTGATGAAGGGCAAGCCGGGGATGCTGGAGGG
>JACQEX010000048.1 GCA_016200345.1 Nitrospinota bacterium | reverse complement strand
GACACTGCGGAAGGTGAACGGTCATCAGCATCTCAAGGAACTGCGGGATGCCATGAAAAGTAGGCTGGTGAAGGAAAACGTGCAGGTGAAGGCGGCGTGATGGTCATACCGAAAATTTCAACTAAGAAAGGGCTTGCTTCCATGAATCGCGTGTAACAGACACAATGGGACGTATTTAAAAACAGACAGTTATGGGGAAAGTTGATTTAATGATTGGGAAATTCTATAATTCCCTTAAGGGAGAAGGGCGGAAGTTTTTCCATTCCCCGAATTTTGAAATTGCTCCCCGTTCGACTTGTTTGAGGGCCGTAAGGTCTGAAGACCTCGAACGGGGTTATTTTTTTTCTAAGCCCAATGCTTACTGAACCTACCATTAAGAGGGCAATCGCATTCTTTGACGGGCAAAACCTTTACCATTGCGCCCGCGAGGCATTTAACAGGCCATATCCAGATTATGACCCCTTTAAAATGGCAAAGAAAATCTGCGAACAAAAAGGATGGCAACTTATTTATCACTTTACAAACCGACCTCAAAGCCGCCTACCGCCAAATTTAGCCACTCTTTGCCTTGTGCAAAAAACTCCCAATTAAAGCGGTTGACTGATTATCGTCGCGGGACTATAAATAGGGTGTGCTTGGTGTGTAACGTAGGTGTTCCGGCTTTCCGAACGGTTCGCGCATATCCAGCGGACAATACGGGCAAACAATCTTTGGATTTGGGAGTAAATTTATGGCAATCAAGGTCGCAATAAACGGGTTCGGGCGAATTGGCAGAAACATCTTCAGGGCCGCTCTGCACGACAAGAGCATTGAGTTTCTTGCCGTCAACGACCTCACCGACCCCAAGACGCTCGGTCACCTTTTGAAGTTCGACTCCGTGCTAGGCAACCTGCACGAAGAGGTGGTTGTGGAAGGGGACGTTATTAAGTGCGCCGGTAGGAGCCTGAAGGTTCTAAGCTCCAAAGACCCGTCAGCACTGCCCTGGAAAGACCTCGGCGCCGACATAGTGGTCGAGTCCACCGGGCATTTCACCAAACGGGACGGCGCGGAAAAACACCTAAAGGCCGGAGCCAAGAAGGTGATAATCTCCGCCCCCGCCACGGACGAGGACATAACCATCGTCCTCGGCGTGAACGAGAACACCTACGACGCGAAGAAGCACAACATCATCTCCAACGCGTCCTGCACCACGAACTGCCTCGCGCCGGTGGTGAAGGTAATCATCGAAAACTTCGGGTTCGTGAACGGACAGATGACGACAATCCACTCCTACACCAACGACCAGGTTGTGCTGGATTTCCCGCACAAGGATTTGCGCCGCGCAAGGGCCGCCGGGTTGAACATGATTCCCACCACGACCGGCGCCGCAAAGGCCGTCGGCCTCGTGCTTCCGCAGGTGAAGGGAAAATTGGACGGCCTCTCCGTTCGCGTGCCGACCCCGAACGTGTCGCTTATTGACCTCGTCTGCACCGTCGAAAAAGCGACGACCAAAGAGGCGGTCAACGCCGCGCTTAAGAAGGCGGCTGAAGGCTCGCTAAAGGGATACCTGGCGTACACGGATTTGGAGCTTGTATCCTGCGACTTTAAGGGTACGGCGGTATCGAGCACCGTTGACGCGCCTTCCACAAAGGTCATGGACGGCAAGCTGGTGAAGGTGCTGGCGTGGTACGACAACGAGTGGGGCTACTCGAACAGGGTCAACGACCTCATCAAGTTCATCAGCTCAAAAGGGCTCTAGAATCATGTTGACCAAGCTGGTAATAAACAACATTGACGTGTCCGGCAAGCGGGTCTTCGTGCGCGTGGACTTCAACGTCCCGATGGACGAGTTCCAAAAAATAACGGACGACACGCGCATAAGGGCCGCGCTCCCTACGATAAACGACCTAGTTGACCGCAAGGCGAAGATTATTCTCGCCTCGCACCTCGGCAGGCCTGAGGGGGAGCGAAATATGAAGTACAGCCTCCAGCTTGTTCAGCAAAGGCTTTCGCGGCTTTTAAACCGCGAGGTTTTGTTCGCAACCGACTGCGTCGGCCCGGATGTGGAAAAGGCCGTGGCGGGGTTGAAGGAGGGGGACGTTCTTCTTCTCGAGAACCTTCGCTTCCATAAGGAGGAGGAGGACAACGACCCGGAGTTCTCCAAAAGCCTTTCCAAACTCGCTGACGTTTATATAAACGACGCCTTCGGCACCGCGCACCGCGGGCACGCCTCCACGGAGGGGATAACGAAATTCATCAAGCAGTGCGGCGCGGGATACCTGATGAAGAAGGAGATAGACTACTTCAACCGTTCCGTTGCCAACCCCGTCCGCCCGGTCGTTGCCATAGTCGGCGGCGCTAAGGCCTCCACCAAGATAAAGGTCTTTATGAATCTGATAGACAAGGTGGACAAAATAATTGTCGGCGGCGGCCTTGCGTTCACCTTTTACAAGTCGCTCGGCTACGACGTGGGCAAGAACAGGTACGAGGAAAACATGCTGGACTCCGTGAAGGAAATACGGCAAAAGGCGAGGGAGAAGGGGGTAAAGTTTTACCTGCCGGTTGATTTTGTCGTCGCGGACAGGCTCGACCCCAGGGCCACGACGAAGGTGGTGCCCGGCAAGGAGATTCCGCCGGACTGGGTCGCGCCCGACATCGGCCCCGCAAGCGTCACGTTGTTCACCGAGGTTTTGCACGACGCAAAGACGATAATCTGGAACGGCCCGATGGGCGTTTTCGAGATGGACGTCTTTTCGCGCGGGACGATGGCGATGGTCCGGGCGGTGGCGAACGCCTACGCGCTTACGATAGCGGGGGGCGGCGACACCGACGTTGCGATTCATAGGGGCGGGGAGTCGGACAAGTTTTCGTTTATCTCAACTGGCGGCGGGGCCTTTTTGGAACTGCTGGAGGGGAAGACGCTCCCGGCGATAGCGGCCCTCACCGACGCGTAGGCGGCCTTCGGGACAGCGTTTATTTCGAATAAAAACATTTGACATTTGCGGCGAAAGGGTGCAGAATTACCCTTTTTTAAGAATACGGAGGAAATATGTTTGCCGTGATTAAAACGGGCGGAAAGCAATACCGCGTGAAAGAGAACGACGTTATTTTTATTGAGTTGCTTGAAGGGAAAAGCGGCGAGCCCGTTTTTTTCAACGAGGTCTTGATGGCCGGAAAAGGCGACGACGTGGAGACCGGAAAGCCGGATCTGAAAAAAGTCGTCGAGGGAACCATCGTCTCACAGGAGAAGGGGCCGAAACTCGTCATCCAAAAGTTTAGGCGCAGAAAGAATTCCAAGACCAGGACCGGTCACCGCCAGTTGATAACGAAAGTGCGGATAACGGCGATTAAAGACGCCTAACGGAGGACTAAGATGGCACATAAGAAGGGACAGGGAAGCACAACTAACGGCAGAGACAGCATAGGCCGAAGGCTCGGCGTTAAATGCGCGGGCGGCTCTGCGGTCGTTGCCGGCAACATCATCGTCAGGCAGAGGGGCACCAAGTTCTTCCCCGGCGACAACGTCGGCATGGGAACGGACCACACTTTGTTCGCGCTTAAGAACGGCGCGGTTGAGTTTTACATGAAGGGACGCGAGAGGAAATACGTCCGGGTCGTTCCGGCCGCAAACTAGCAATTACAAGAGCATAACGCCGGGCTTTTTAGGCCCGGCTTTTTTTTTGCCTTTCGGCGGACGGGTTATTTGAAGGCGTACCAGAGCATGACTGTCCCGATGATGACGTTCACGAGAACGCCGAGGTGAATCCACCAGTCGCGCGCGTTAAATTTTCTTACGTCCAATTTCCAAAACTGTTTCAATCGATCCTCCGTTGTTTGGTATGTCGTGATTTGTACCATCTTTTCCCGCCCCGCACAACTTTGATTCATTTTAAAGAATTTCTTAAGCGACTGTTACCGACAAATTTCACCATGTATGAAAATGATATTTGCCGTTATACTGTTGCAAGTCCGACCTCCGATGTTCGCATCAGCGAGAAGGGTGGGTCAAGAGTGCTTGGGAGCCTTGACAACTGGAAATGAAGGTAAAAGAATTGAATGAACCTTAAATATATAGACTTGTTCGCCGGCATTGGCGGATTTCGGATTGCCGCGGGACAGTCATTTAAGGAAAACAACATTTCTGGGGAGTGTGTTTTTTCCAGCGAAATTGACGCCTCCGCCAGGGAGGAGTATTGCGCTAATTTCGGGGACTATCCATCCGGTGACATAACGCAGATTGATGCAAGGATGATTCCGGAGCACGACCTGCTTTTTGCCGGTTTCCCGTGTCAGCCGTTCAGCATTATCGGCGATGGAAAAGGTTTTTCTGACACAAGAGGGACTCTATTTTTTGACATTGCAAGGATAATAAATGAAAAACGCCCTATGGCCTTTGTGTTGGAAAATGTAAAGCGCCTTGTAAGCCACAACAATGGAGAAACGCTAGGCCATATCCTTCAAACTCTCCGCAATCTTGGATATTTTGTGGATTTTAAGGTGTTAAACGCAATGGATTACGGTCTTCCTCAAAAAAGGGAGCGCGTCTTCATCGTTGGATTTTACAAGCCGATGGTCTTTTTTTGGCCGCCAAAGTCCGGATTCATGAAGCCTTTGTCGCAAATTCTAGAAAATAAGGTGCAAAAAAAACATTTTGCGTCGGAACAAATTGTCGCAAAAAGGAAGAAACTTCATGCGCCGGAACAACGCCCCTCCATATGGCACGAAAACAAGTCGGGAAACATCAGCTCCCATCCTTTTTCGTGCGCCCTCAGGGCGGGAGCGTCCTACAACTATCTCCTTGTGAACGGGGAGCGAAGGTTAACTCCAAGGGAGATGTTGCGCCTTCAGGGATTTCCCGATAGTTTTAAAATTGTTGTTCCCGACGGACAAATTAGGAAACAAGCCGGAAATTCCGTCCCGGTTAATGTCGTCAAGGCAGTAATAGACTCGTTGGTTCCCCACATAAAAGCCGAATTGCAATGGAGCTTAGTGTCCGAGCCGTCAAAGCGATATAGGAGAAAAAATGCCAGACGGGTCGCCTAGAATAAGAATTGGGAACAAGGTATTAAGCAAAAAACGTGGAATGAGTACAAAGCGCAGACCGCCGTCGGGGCGGCAAAAAATTTCTTTATTGGCGGTTGTTTGTTCCCTTTTGCTAGTTCTGCCGTCGTCGGCGGGGGAGCCGCACGACAACAAGGTGGACTATATATCCGTAAAAACCGGGAAAAAAATCGAGGAGTTCTCAAAAAAATATCCCGGCATGACCGCAAAGGACTCCTCCGACGTGTTTGACCTTGCGTCCCGCGCCGTGCTGGACACCCACCTTTTCGACCTACAAAACCCCAAGGACGGCAAATATTTTCCGCGTTTCCTGCGGAAGATGGAGGTAAAAGTTTACTCTCCCGCCGGGAAGCCGAAGTGCGACGCGCCGGCCGAGGCGGTGAGCCTTAGGACCGGCACGGACGAAAAAAAGGAGGAGACGCTCTACGCCTACAGCTACCTCGTCTGCTCCGGTAGCACGCAGGTGGCCCCGGTGAGGATGCTGGACAAATACATAGAGAAATACGGCAACTACGACGAGAGAAATTGGACACGCGAACAATACGTGTATTACAAGGTCAAAGGCCACTTTAAGCTTCTGGTGAAGGCGCTTGAGGACGAGACCAAAAGCGGCGCGCTTTTAATCACCGTCATTGACGAGGAGGTTTTCAACCGTTCGTACACGGACGCGCGCGCAAGGGTGCGAAAGGCCGAGGCAAAGGCGGCGGGAAAACTTTAATGCGCGTTTTGAACAACCTCCAAAAAGTGGCGGACATCCTTCTTAAACGCCAGGTTGTCGACAAAGAGCAGTACGACAGGCTGATTCAGGTGCTGGAGCCGCCCACGCCGAGACACAGAAGAAAAACCGCGCGCGAGCTCGCCCGAAAGAAGGCGCACAACGAGGAGACCTACGCCCCTTCCGCCGTGGCGACCATGAAACTGGAGGGGAAAAACGGCCAGCAGTTGGACGAGGACGAGGTTATGCGCGTCGTGGCGCAGGAGTTCGACCTCCCGTTTTTAAAAATTGACGCCCTCAAATTGGACCAGGCGGTGGTTACGGGCTCCATCCCGAAGCCGTTCGCGTTAAGGCACAGGATACTCCCGGTGAAAAAAGTGGGGAACGAGCTGACCGTGGCCGTGGCGGATCCGGACGAGGCTGTGACGCTTGCGCGCGAGGTGGAGGTGGCGACCGGCTACAAGGTAAAGGCGGTCGTAAGCTCCAAAGCGGACATTGAAAAGATTTTAGCGCAATTTTTCGGCTTTAAGGCGACCATCTCCGGGGCCGAGATGGAGTTTACCGGCAAAAACGCCATACCGATGGGGAATCTTGAACAGCTCTCGAAGCTAAAATCCGAGGACGAGATATCCGCCTCGGACGCGCACATACAAAACGCGGTAAACCTCATCTTCAACTACGCGCTTTCCAACCGCGCAAGCGACATTCACCTGGAGCCGAAAAGGGAGCACACGCTGGTTCGGATGAGGATAGACGGCGCGCTTGTGGAGACCCAAAAAATGCCGAGGGTGGTGCACAACGCGATTGTGTCGCGGATAAAGGTTTTGGCCCGCATGGACATATCGGAAAAGCGCAGGCCGCAGGACGGGCGGATAAAGACCGAGAGGGAGGGGAAGGAGTCCGAAATGCGCGTCTCATCCCTCCCGGTGGCGTTTGGCGAAAAAATGGTGATTAGGATTTTCGACGGCGGGGTTGCCCTGCAGGGGCTGGAGAACCTAGGCTTTTTCCCCGATGATTTGGAGATGTACAAGGGCTTTCTTTCGATGCAACACGGGATTATTCTGGTCACGGGGCAGACAGGCTCCGGCAAGACGAGCACGCTTTACGCCTCGCTAAAGTATCTTTACTCGCCGGAGATTAACATCGTCACCATTGAGGACCCCATAGAGATGGTGGTGCCTGAGCTGAACCAGGTGGCGGTACAGCCGACGATTGATTTCACCTTCGCCTCGGCCTTGCGCTCCATTTTGCGGCAGGATCCGGACATAGTTATGGTCGGCGAGATACGGGACAAGGAGACGGCGCAAAACGCGGTTCAGGCCGCGCTGACGGGGCATTTGGTGATATCCACGCTACATACGAACGACACCGCCTCCTCTCTCACGCGGCTTTACGACATAGGCGTGGAGCCGTATTTGGTGAAAAGCTCGCTCATCGGAATCGTTTCGCAAAGGCTTGTGCGCGTGATTTGCCGGCACTGCAAAACCGACGCTACCTACCTGGCGGACGAGCTAAAGCCGCTTGGGTTAATCGGCGACGCGCGGCTGAAAGTCGGGGCGGGTTGCGAGAAGTGCCGTTCGACCGGCTATTTCGGGCGCACGGGGGTTCACGAGGTGCTGGAAATAACCGACGAGATACGCGAGATGATAGACGGCAAAACGCCAGACGTCGCCATCATGCGGAAGGCGCGCGAGGGGGGTATGCGCACCATGCGCGAGAACCTTGCGCGCAAGGTGGTGGAGGGCGTGACGAGCGTCGAGGAGGCGCTTTCAGTAATCGGCGCCTCCGCGTGGTAGGCGTGGTTCGGCTGAGAGGTTTTTCCGCCGTCCCGAATTTCGGATTCCAACTTAATAACTTGAAAAAATTATAGATTCTTGGGATTTAGTGGTATCATGCCCGGATTAAAGAATATTAAATGAATGAAGAACTATAACAACCTATTTGAACTTTCGATGAAATCCGGCGGAATTTCCCGTTTTATTCCCAAAATAAAGAGTGCAATTTCGCCGTTCATTCGGCCAATACGGAGTGCAAGGGATGCATTCTAGCCACCGCCAAAGCCCGCCAAAATTATGAAAAAAGCGGGCAATACTCCAACACGGAAAGCGCGGAACAATGGAACCTGGACCGACACGCCAACCTTGTATTAGAAGAACGGAAAATGAAATTTGAATCTTTGAATCTAGACCCGAAACTTTTTAACGCAATCACAGACATGGGATACGAAAGATGCACCCCGGTGCAGGAACAGGCCCTGCCGGAGAGCCTCGCGGGGAACGACATAGCGGTCCAGGCCCAGACCGGCACCGGCAAAACCGCCGTGTTTCTCGTCACCGCGCTACAGCGAATGATAGCGGCGAACGACGAGGGCGGTTCGCTCCGCGCAATCGTGCTGGTGCCGACCCGCGAGCTTGCCGTGCAGGTGGAGCAACAGGCGGTTGACCTTTGCAAATACCTGCATTACAGGTCAATCGCCATATACGGCGGCGTTGGGTACGACGAGCAGGAGAGGGCGCTTTCGAGCGGGGCCGAGATAATCGTCGCGACGCCCGGACGCCTGATTGACTTCATAAAAAGCGGCAAGGTCAAACTTGGCTCGCTCGGATTTTTCATAATTGACGAGGCGGACAGGATGTTCGACATGGGCTTCATGGAGGACGTAAAATACATCCTAAAATTCGCCCCCCCGAAGGAAAAAAGGCAGACAATCATAGTCTCCGCCACGTTGGACGATAGAATCCGACACCTAGCCTACCAATATATGCGCGAGGCGACCGAAATTGAGATAGAGCCGGATCAAATTACGGTTGACAAGGTGGAACAAAGGCTTTTCCATGTATCTATGGAGGAGAAGTTCCCGGTACTCCTGACCTTGTTAAAGCGCGAGCAATTTCAAAGGGTTATCATATTCGTCAATATGAAGCGAACCGCCGAGGAGCTTGGGTTTAGGCTTTCTGGGAACGGAATCGAGGCCGAGGTTCTTACGGGGGATATTGACCAAAAGAAGAGGCTTAGGATAATAGACAAAATGAAGGAAGGAAAGGTCGGCATTTTGGTGGCGACCGACGTTGCGGCAAGGGGGCTTCATATAGACGAGGTTTCGCACGTTATCAATTTCGACCTTCCGGCGGACGCGGCGAACTATGTGCATAGGATAGGAAGGACGGCGCGGGCCGGGGCGAGCGGGGTTGCCTACACGCTTGCCTGCGAGGACCTTGTGGCGAACCTCCCGCCGATTGAAAGATACATTGACATGAAAATAAAAGTAGAGACGATAGATTTCGAGTTGGAGAAGGACGCGTCCGGCCCCTATAGGCGCGGCAGACGGCCCAGGCCGGGCGAGGGCGGCGGCGGACGCGCCGGCGGCGGGAAAAGGTCTGATTTTCAGCGCAAATCAAAGCCGTTTGCCGGCGGCGGCCCGAGGCGGCCGGAGAGCGGGGACAGAGATAGGGATAGGGGGCGCGACCACGACAGGCCGAAGCCTCCGTCGCACGCGAAAGGCCACAAGCCGAGGCGGCCCGAGCATGGCGAGGTTCGCGGGTCGTCTCCGAAACCGTCCAAGCAGATGTCGCAAGAGGACAGGATGGAGTTGTACAGGAGAAAATACGGCGATTCTTTCGGCGGCAAGGGGGCGGCGCACGGTGACGGACATCACGCCAAACCGCACGCCCATCCGGTAAAAACGGCGCACGGCGCGCACAAGCCGGCGGCGGGGCACAAGGGGCATAAGCACCCCGAATCAAAACACGAGGCGCCCAAGGAGAAAAAGAGGGGAATTTTGACCAAAATCTTCGGCGTTTTTAAAAGCAAAAAATCTTAAAAGTTATTTGTTTGACAAAAAATCACGGTTTTGGTAGGATTCGTAGGAAATGAGTCGGAAGGTGTTAGGAGATTTATAGGGGTTATTATGGATGGGGTTTCTCCCATTAAGAAAATCGTAGTAAAAAGCGACAGGATATTTGTGCAATACTTAAAGGAGGTGCTGGGGGGACTATCAACGAGGATTTACGATTTCAAATGGCGGATTCGAGTGGATACGCGGATTTCGAAGTCAAAAATTCAATCTCAGGAGGGAGTTAAAGCTATAATGAAGAAAGTTTTGGTTACTACGTTAGTCTCAGCAATGGTTCTCGGCGCGGGCGTAAGCTTTGCGTACGACGAGGGCGCCGTGGCCAATGGCGGCAAAATAACCGGCCAGATTAAATTCGCGGGCACCGCGCCCAAACTCGATCCGATAAAAGTCCAAAAGAACCAGGATTTCTGCGGCAACTCCGTTGCGGCCGAAGGCCTTCAGGTCAACGGCGGCGGCGTTAAGTTTGGCGTCGTGTACATCGAGAAAATTGCGGCTGGCAAGGCGATTGACAGGGCGGGTAAAACCGACTTGGCCGAGACCAAGTGCGTGTTCAGGCCGCACGTCATTGCGGTTGTAAAGGGAACTGATATCTCGATAAACAACGACGACACCATTCTTCACAACATAAACATAAGCATAGACGGAATTCAGCGCTACAACAAGGGTCAGCCAAAGCAGAACCAGATATTGGTCACCAAGCTTAGGAACGTCGGCGTTGCCGATATGACCTGCGATTCCCACACCCACATGAAGGGCTGGGGCGTTGTTCTTGACCATCCGTACTTCTCGGTTTCTAACGACAAGGGCGAATTCTCTATAGGCCAAGTTCCTGCCGGCAAGTACAACTTGAAGATGTGGCACGAGAACTGGAAAGTGAAGAACCTTGACGACGACGGTAGGCCGATTTATGACACGGCTATCCTTCAGACGAAGGAAGTGACGGTCACAGCGGGGGGCACCGCCAGCGTCAATTTCGAGATCAAATAACTTTTCAAAGGAGGTATTAGAAGATGAGGAAAGCAGTATTAATTCTAATGGCCGTTGCATTCTCGTTGGGAATGACGGCGAAGTCCGAGGCTTTCAAGCCCGGTCTTCCGATTAAAGAGCCGCGTTTCTTGCTCGACGTCAGCACCGCTGGCGGCGAAGCGGCCGCGATCAAGGCCGGCTACGCCACCAGGACCAAAGGCGGCGACAAGAACAACCCAGCTCATATGACCAAGGGCGGCGACTGGGCGATAGCTCAGGCGAAGAGGCTCGGCCTCAAAATGACTGGCGAGACCATCGAGTATCAAGTAACCGCGGTTGAAGCGACCCAGGAAATAGCCGGCGTTGAGTTTCCGGTTTGGACCTTCGTTCCTTCCAACATGGTCAAGGGCGACAAGGTTGACGAAAACTGGAAAAACCCGCACGGCCCGCATCCGGGCCCGACGGTTATCGCCAACGAAGGCGACCTCGTCCGCATTTGGATGAAAAACCGCTCCAAGAACAACCACACCATCCACATCCATGGTCCGACGGTCATCAAATATGACCACGACGGCACGATGAACGTGGCGCAGGTTGCGACCAAGATTGACCAACAGATGATTTATGAGTTCGTTGCTTTCCCCCCAGGCACGCACATTTATCACTGCCACGTCAACGCCAACGAGCACATGCAGATGGGCCTTGATGGCGCGATCGTAATCCACGGCAGGAAAGACGAGAAGACCGACCAAGATCTTCTGGTCATCTTGATGGAATGGGATTCCAAGTTCTCGAAAGAAGAGGGTTTCTCCCCGACCGGCGCGGACTCCAAACAGTCCGTCGAAGTTGGTCATCCTAGGGGTCTTGCCCACTACAACTTCTTCACGCTCAACGGCAATGCTTGGACTGACGAGTACCCGAACGTTATAGCGGCCATGCAGAACACCAAGATTCGCACCAGGTTTGTCAACTTCGGTAGCTGGCCCCACAACATCCATCTCCATGGTCACACCCTTCACTGGATCAGCTGGGATGGTCGCGCGGTTGGTAACTACACCGGCACCATTTCCAAGGACTATGACGGCGAAGACTATGCGAAGAAGGACTTCAGGTCTGACTCCGTTTCCATCATCCCCGGCGAGCGCAAAGATTACATCTTTGAGGCGAACCAGGACGGCAGATGGGTATGGCACTGCCATATCGTCGCGCACGCCACCAACGACGGCGTGTACCACGGCGGCCTTCTCCAGGCGGTCGTGTACCTCCATCCGCAGCCTGGCAAGAACGTTCTCGAGGGTTCTGGTATAGACCTCGACGCGTATCCTTTCGGCAGGCCGACCCCGATTGGTCAAAAAGCTTTTGACCAACTCTCGGACAACGGCACGACCAGCAACGAGAAAGTGGTGGACAATTCCTCCAACACCAACTCAAACGGATCGGCAGAGTACTAATCTCCGACCGGTTGCTTAGGCAACGCTATTTAGGGAGGGTCGAAAGACCCTCCCTTTTTTTTTGCTAAAAACCGCCATTTCGATGCGATTGACGCGTCGTTTCGCATTTTGTTCGTCAACGTACATATACGTACGTTTGCCTCACAAAATGCTCAGCCAACGCGTTCTCGCCCCAAACTGGCGGCTTTTACCAACCTTCCCAAAACCGCCATTTCGACGCGATTGACGCGTCGTTTCGCATTTTGTTCGTCAACGTGCATATACGTACGTTTGCCACTTCTAGTTGATTTGCGGTGGCGCCTCTTTGAGTAGGTGCGAATTCAGCGCACCGTTGGTGCGGCAACGGTAAACGACCATAAGCTTACACCCTCCAAGTCAGAGCGTGTATTATTGCCACTAGAGGATGGTCGCCGAAAAGCCGCACCTACCATTTGAAAAGGCGGCACTACCTGATGGGGTGTTTTAAGGGGGGGGGTGATTTATCACGAAAAACTATCTTGCTCCAAACTGATTTTGATTAACGTAAGTCACAAATATTCAAAATGATACATCTGAAATCGAAATGTATTATTATTTGGACGTTTTTTATGTTCTAATATCAGTGTCACATTTAACTTAATTTAAGGGTATTACAGAATACATATGGTGTTCCCAAAAAAAAAGGTGACTTGCCTTATGCTACTAGCCGTTTGCTTGCTCGGCTGGTCTTCGGCGGGAGACGCGGCGGACGACATATTTAACACTAAAACGTTGAAAGTGGGGGACGTTGCTCCGGGCGGCGAATTGCTAAAAAAGCCGCTTGCCGAGGGAAAATCGGTGATTCTAGTTTTGCTTCCGTCCGAAAAGGCCTGCGAGGGATGTAGCTTTGTTGTGGCCGCCGTGGAAGAGATGGAAAAAAAGCACCCCGAGATGGCCTTTATTATCAAGGGCGGGGAGGGCGTGCAGGAGGTGTTTGATCCTGATGTCGTTATGCTAAAACGCTCTTACGGCGTCCAAATGACCGGCGTGCCGTGGACGATATACATAAATTCGCTAGGGAAAGTTCGTAAAATTACGACCGGCGTGTTTAACGGCCCGGAGATGGAGTCGTATTTTGTGAATTTAAAATGGGTGAAACCGTAGTCTCGGCAAATGCCGACTTCCAGCCCTAATCTGCCGCCATTCTTGTGTGCGCCCTCGGTGGGTACGGGTTTTTCGGCGACCATCCTCGAGTGGCAATAATACACGCTCTGACTTGGAGTGCTGAAGTTCATGTGCTGTTTTGGTAGGTGCGGGCTTTTTTCGGCAACCTTCATCAAAGTAGCGGTGATGCACGCTCTGACTTGGAATGCTGAAGTTCATGACCGTTTACTGCGGCCTGCACTTTGTCGCGCAAGCGACAATAGTTTTAGTGTTGGAGCTCCGCGCCGATGTAGCACAGCCTAAAGGCCGCGCCTACCGGGTTAATTTTTGGTGGGGCGCCCCTTTTTCCATCACTTTCGCCCCCTGACACAAGATTTAATACATCACCTTTCGGGAACAACGATGTGGAAATGCCGACAAATAAGGGATATAATGGCGGTTTAAGCTTGTGTAATGGGTTGCGCGGGTAGGCCGCTCGGCCTCGTTGGATAGTCTTGACAAAGGAGCTTTGCTAAATGAGGAAGTCATTGGATTTTAAATTCGGCGCGTTAGTTTTGTTTTTGTCCGCTCTTTGCCTTCTGTTAAATCCGTTGATTGGAAACGCCGCCTCCGACATGCCCAAGACAAAAACCGTCAAGGTCGGCGACAAGGCCCCCGGCATGGGCGAGCTCAAACAGCCCTTTCCAAAGGGAAAACCGCTTGTTTTAGTTATGTTCCCCACCCCGTTGGGGTGCGGCGGTTGCGACACGCTTGAGGCCGCCATGTCCATGGAGTCGAAGAAACACCCGGAAATTTCCTTTGTGATAAAGGGCGGGGACGACATTCGCGGGACGATGGATCCGGACACGGTAATTCTTAAAAAGGCCTACGGCTTTGTGACAATGGGCGAGGCGTGGACGATATACATTGACGCAAATGGAATTATACAAAAAATGACTCTCGGCAGGTTCGCCGGATCTGAATTGGAATCATATTTAGAGGAGCTTCAATGGATCAAATAATGGCAACGGGAATTGGCAAAACATCAGTTAGAAAATATTTTTACGCGCTTTTTTTATCCGCCCTTGTTTTTGCAATCGGGGCCGAAAACGCCCGCGCTGAAAAAAGGCTAATCACCCTTACCGTGACGGACGGGGAGATTGACTTCAACGGGGTGAAATACGCCGGCTGGCTCTACAACGGGGGCTTCCCCGGCCCTGAGATAAGGGTTAAGGAAGGGGACATGGTCTCCGTCAAGATTATTAACAAAAGCGCGGAGAAGCACGGAATGTTTTTCCACGGCGTCCGCGTGACGCCGCAGGTGTCTTCCGACGAGGAGGACGTGCAAATTAAGCCCGGTTTTGAGTACACCTATCCGGAATTTAAGGCGGAGCCGGCGGGAACGCACATGTACCATTGTAGCGTGAACATGGCTGAGCATCTGGCAAGGGGGATGTTCGGCGCGTTTATAATCGAGGAAAATCAGCCCAAAAAGCCGAATCCGAAGGCCGCGCCATATAAATTCAACAAGGAATACACGTACATACTAAGCGATTGGAACCCGGCGGCGGAGAGCACGCCCACGCACCACGGAATAGGGCACCCCTACAACCTGTTGGACCTCAACACCTTCACACTTAACGAAAAGGTTATCGGATCCGGAGACCCGGCTAAAATTGAGGCAAAGGTGGGCGACAGGATAAAAATAAGACTGGGGAACCTCGGTTCGCTACCGCATAAAATATATCTGAAGCAGGGGTTCTTCGTGACGCACGACGACGGATACAGGCTTTACGACCTTAAGTCGCAAAAATCCATCACCATCCACTCTGGAAAGAGCAACGACCTTTTGATAGTCGTCAAGAAGCCCGGCACATACACGTTGTTGCACAGCATCAACATGCCTCCGCGGTTTAGAACCAGCGCCAACGTCCCGAACACGCACGAGCACAAGGGGCATGTGGCAAAGGATGAAAATGGCGGTCACGAGCACGGGGAACACGGCGACCATATGGCGCATGGAGAGCAAATAAAATCACCGGAGGAGCCGGCGCATTCGGAGCATGCTGGGAATTCTGAAAAGAATGAAGACCCCGCGCCGGTTCCCCGTTCCGAGATTAAAGACCCAAAGGTTATTCCCGACGTGGACGCGACTTTTTTGGTTGATTTGGGAGCCTCGACTCCGAATGAGGACGACAAGGAGTATGATTTGGATCCCAGGATAATTAATTTTAGGAAAGAAGTCCCAATGATGGACATAGTGGTTACGAAAGGCGCGAAGTAGTTTTTTACTTCGCCCCAAAAGGAGAATTATGAAAAACATTATTGTTTCTGGATTTAAGTCGTCCTGGGTTTTCAGGTCTCTACTGCTAGGGCTGTTGTTCGTGGCGGTTTCACCGCTTGTTTCCCACGCGGTGCTTTCGGGCACTCCCAACGACAAAACGCAAAAAATTCACGAGGGCGACAAGGCGTTTTTGGACGCCCCGGGAATCAAGAAGGCCCACGAGGACGGCAAGGCAATCGTCCTTATGTTCGGCAATATTGACCATTGCATATGGTGTGAAAAAACGTGGACGAACGTAAAGGACGCGGTTACGCCGTACAGATCCAAGGTTATGGCCGCGCTGAGAAACTACAGGGCTTCCAAGTTCATTCCGCCGGATCCCGACGCCGAGGCGCTTGCCAAGCACTATGGCATAATCGGGGAGCCGTGGATATTCATGATTGACAAGGACGGAACTGTTAAAAAGATATTCAAGGGTCTTACCTATAGGCAGGATTTGGTCGAGGCGGTCAGGGAACTCGTCGGCGATCCTACGGGGGCGGCCCCGGATCCAAAGCCGGCTGAAAAAAACTAGTCCGATATATTCGGTAGGGACGCCGTAATTGGCGTGCCTACCGGAATGGACGTATGACCGAACAACGCACCCTGTACCTGGTTGGAACGCCAATCGGCAACCTAAAGGACATAACCTATCGGGCGGTGGAGATTCTTGGGCAAACACCCGTCCTGGCCTGCGAGGACACCCGCGTGACCCGCAAAATCTTCGACCGGTACGAAATCCCGAAACCGAGGGTCATCTTCTCCTGCAACGAACACAACGAACGGCACGCCGTGACGACCATCGTGCGCCATCTGGACGGCGGCGAGGACGTGGCCTACTGCTCCGACGCCGGGATGCCGGGCATAAGCGACCCGGGTTATCTGCTGGTGCAGGCGGCTAGAAACGCCGGGCATAAGGTGGACGTGATTCCCGGCCCCAGTTCGTCCATATCCGCGCTTGTGGTTTCCGGCCTTCCGTCCCACAGTTTCACCTTTCTCGGCTTCTCGCCGCGCAAGGGGGGCCAGAGGAAAAAGTTCATCGGCCGGCTTGGGGAGCAGGAGGACACGCTGGTTTTTTTTGAGTCGCCTTATCGCATAGGGGCGTTTTTAAAGGACGCGTTCGAGGTGCTGGGCGACCGTCAGGCCGCGGTGGTGGTGGAGCAGACGAAGAAATTTGAGGAGGTCTCCACCGGCTGGCTTTCGGAGCTGGCTGAAAAATTTGAGACCAAAAAAGTGAAGGGTGAGATAACGGTGGTCATAGCCGGAAACGTCGAAAAGTTCATCCGCCCCGCTTCTGCCGATTAGCGGAAACCGGGGGTTAAACCCCGACTATCTCTTTCATCCTATTCAAACGGTCCAGCGCGGCTCCGTCGTCCAGCGATTTGGCGGCCAATTTCAGCGCCTCGTTTAAGTCCTTGACCGTTTCGCCCGACAGAATGGCAAACGCCGCGTTAATGACCGCCACGTCCCTTTTGGGGCCTCGTTCTTTCCCGCTTAGTATCGCCATAGTAATCCTTGCGTTCTCTGCCGCGTCCCCACCCTTTAAGTCGTCCGGGGAGCAGTATTGGAAGCCGTGTTTCCTAGGGTCAAATTCCCAAGTTTTTACTCCGCCTGAGTAGGCCTCGCTGATTTTGGTGTTGGTCGTCAGCGTAACCTCGTCCAAACCGTCGCGCCCGTGAACGACGAAAGAGCGCACGCCTCCAAGGTTGTTCAGTACCTTTGCAATCGGTTCGGTGAGGGCGTCGGAATAAACGCCGACAACCTGGCGCCGCGCCCCCGCCGGGTTCGTAAGCGGCCCCAGCAGGTTGAAGATTGTCCGCACGCCAAGCTCCCTACGGGGGCCTATGGCGTGCTTCATGGCGCCGTGCATCATGGGGGCGAAGAGAAAGCCGATTCCGCATTTTTCGAGGCACTCCTCCACCATCGCCTGCTCGGCCTCGATGTTTACGCCAAGCTGGGCGAGAACGTCCGCACTACCGGATTTGCTGGAGACCGATCTGTTGCCGTGTTTTGCCACCACCAGCCCGGCGCCGGCGGTTATGAAGGCGGCGGTGGTGGATATGTTGAACGTGCCGGAGCCGTCGCCGCCGGTGCCGCAGGTGTCCACCACCACGGAGTTTGGCGGGGTTTGGATTTTAAGCGCCTTGTCGCGCATGACAATCGCCGCGCCGGCGATCTCCTCGACCGTCTCCCCCTTCATCCGCAGTGCTGTGAGGAAGGAGCCTATTTGCGCGTGCGTTGCGGAGCCGGACATGATTTCGTCCATCGCCACGACCATCTCTCTTTCCGAGAGGTTCTCGCGGTTTATCAGTTTTGCGATGGCCTCTTTAATTTTCATTTACGACCTATCTTCGGTGGACGGCCAAAAAATTTTTAAGTATGTTTTTCCCCTCGGTGGTCAGGATTGACTCCGGGTGGAACTGAACCCCCTCTATGGGCAGTTCCCTGTGGCGCACCGCCATTATCTCGTGCAGTTGCGTGTCCGAGGCCGATATCTCCAACTGGGCCGGGAAAGAGGCCTTTTCCGCCACAAGCGAGTGGTAGCGCGTTGCGGTGAAGGGGTTTTTGATGTTTTGGAAAATTGTTCTGCCGTCGTGCTCTATTTCGGAGACCTTGCCGTGCATAAGCTTTTCGGCCTTGACGATTTTCCCGCCGAACGCCTGGCAGATCGACTGGTGACCGAGACAGACGCCGAGAATCGGAATTTTCCCCTTCAGCCGCTCCACCACGGCGAGCGAGACGCCAGCCTCGTTCGGGGTGCACGGGCCGGGGGATATGACGACGTAGTTGGGCCTTAGGGCCTCGATTTGATCCACGGTAATGGCGTCGTTTCTAAACGTCTTTGTTTCCTGCCCCAACTCCATAAAATATTGGACGAGGTTGTAGGTGAAGGAATCGTAATTGTCTATCATTAAAAGCATTTAACCACCGCTCCGTAAATAAGGTAATGGTGGGTATTATACCCAAATGTTTGGCATAATTACATGACCCGTCATACGGCATTGCAGAAGAGCCGTTTTTCCTATACGATACTGGATTCCGATTAAAGCTAAGCTTGAGTGCGCCCGTAGTTCAGCTGGATAGAACGTCAGATTGCGGTTCTGAAAGTCGGGGGTTCGAATCCCTTCGGGCGCACCAAATTACAAGGAGAGGTGGCCGAGCGGCTGAAGGTGCACGCCTGGAAAGCGTGTGTGTGTAACAGCACCGGGGGTTCGAATCCCCCCCTCTCCGCCATTTTATTAAAAAGACCGCAGGTCTGTTTAATAAAATGGTTAGAATGTATGGATTCGAAGGCGAACGAGCGGCGCGACCAATAGGGAGCGCAAAACGGACAGGACGTCCGTTTTAGTGAGAGAGGTGAGCCGACGCAGTTGAAAACAGGATGTTTTCAACGTAGGCGGAGAATCCCCCAACATTAAAAAAGATTTAATTGATAGAATATTGCCGTCGGAGAGGTGACCGAGTGGTTGAAGGTGATGGTCTCGAAAACCATTGTACGGGAAACTGTACCGGGGGTTCAAATCCCTCCCTCTCCGCCATTTTATCAAGTCCGAATTTTGCCCGGATTTGAAGGCGAGCTATTACGCTAAACGCCGGTTATTGAAATTTGGATAAAGTCCCTTATCTGGCCCTTTGTCGGTTTGGCGCCGGTTTTTACCAAAAACGTGTCTAAAAACACCCTGTCGTATCCCTTCAACTTCTCGTTCACGCGCACAAGCCTCACAGACGTCTCGCGGATAAGCGTGTCGGCCATCTCTTTGGGCGCCACGTCCGGCGACGAGGAAAAATGGACGTGAACGTGGTCGCGCGTTATGGCAAGGAGTTTAACGCCCCCCCTGTATTGCAGAAGGACGTCGGGAATAATTATCGCGAGGTCGCTTTTTATTTTATCGTCGGGGACGAGGCCGGCACTCGGCAGAAGGACAAGGTGGTACTCGACGTCCGAGATTATCATCTTCCCCCCGGAATAGATCCTTTTAGCGTGTCCGTAAGTTTTTGTAGGGAATAAGCGGCCGCCTCCTTTATGGTCTCGTCCTGGCTCGTGTCGGATTCCATCTTTAAAAGTGGAACGCCGTCTTTCGAGCCAAGCTCCCCCAAGGCCGCGAGGATTTTAATTTTTACCCCCTTCGGCGCGGTCTCGTAGCCATCTAAAAGTGAGCCGACGACCGACTGGTCGCCGATGCGCCCAAGCGCGTATGCCGATTGCTCGCGTAGCGTGACGTTGTCCCCTTTGAAAAAAGTCAAAAGCTGGGGGAGAGCTTCCTTGTATTTAATTTCACCGAGGACGAAAATCGCCAGCCTGCGCGACTCCGGGTCTGCGGTGGCGTCGTTCGCCACGTTTAGCGACGGTATCCCCGCGCTTGCGCCCTGGCGCACAAGCTCGTCGGCGGCCCATCGCCTGTGCCGTACGTCCGTGCTGGAGAGCATCGAGGTTAAAAAGCCGGACGAGGTGAAATAAATAATGGACGCAAACATGGCGAGAACCGCGACACCGACGCCCCAGATTAGGATTGTTTGAAACCGGCTTGTATTTTCCTCGGGCATTGTCGCTGACCGGTCAGGCCTTTATGTTGGCAATGGCGGCGTTGAGTCTTCTTACGCTCTCGTCGCGTCCCAAAATGGCAATCATCTCAAAAACGCCGGGCGAGACGGTTCTCCCCGTAAGCGCGGCGCGAACCGGCTGGGCGACGTCTTTCATAGGTATTGAAAGTTTCGCCGCCAGCTCCTTAAACTGCGCGTTTAGGTTTTCGTGCCCCAAATCGGGCGTGGCCGATATTAACTGTACTACCCCATCCAACGCGGGGCGATTTTTTTCGCCAAGAAACTTTTTGGCCGAATCGTCCGGTTTCGGATTGTTTAGAAAATAAAAATCCGTGCCTTGCGCCATCTCGACTAAAGTTTTGGAGCGTTCCTTCAGAAGGGGGATGAGGGTCGCCAAGTCCGACTCCTTTGCGTTCGGGTGCCTTTCAGCGACCAACGGAAGCAACATCGCGGCCAGTACGTCGTCCGGCGTCCCTTTGATGTGTTGCATGTTTAGCCAGAGAAGTTTTTCCTTGTCGAACACGGCGGGGGAGAGCGTTAGGTTTTCGAGCGAGAACAGTTTTATCAACTCGTCCCGTTTAAAGAGTTCCTGGTCGCCGTAGCCCCATCCCATGCGGGCGAGTATGTTGATCATAGCGTCCGGCAAATAACCGGTGGTGCGGTATTCGATGACGGATTCGGCGCCGTGCCTTTTGCTGAGCCGTTTTTTGTCCGGCCCAAGTATCATGCTGACGTGGGTGAAGCTAGGCGGGGCGTATCCCAACGCGCGATACAGGTTCACCTGCTTGGGCGTGTTTGCAATGTGATCGTCGCCTCGGATGACGTGGGTGACGCCCATCTCCGCGTCGTCAATGACCACCACGAAGTTGTACATAACCCCGCCGTCGGAGCGGCGGATTATGAAATCGTCAAGCTCGCTGTTCGGCGTTTCCACCACACCGCGCAGGGTGTCGGTGAACTTTGTGCTTCCGGTAATGGGGGTTTTTAGCCTCACGACGTGGGGCCGGCTGACGTCGCCGTCCGTCAAGTTTCGGCATTTGCGGTCGTACATCTGTTTTTGGCCCGCCGCCGTCATCTCCTCGCGCCTTTTGTCCAACTCCTCCTTTGTGCAGTAGCACCGGTAGGCGTCCCCTTGAGCAAGAAGCTTGTCAACTTTACTTGTGTAAAGCTCGGTGCGCTCCGTTTGGAAATAAGGCCCTTCGTCCCAGTCCATGCCCAGCCATTTTAGCGAGGCGATTATTTCGTCAACCGACTCCTGCGTGGAGCGCTCCCTGTCGGTGTCCTCTATGCGGAGGATGAATTTTCCGTTATGGTTTCTGGCGTAGAGCCAGTTGAAGAGCGCGGTGCGCGCCCCGCCGAGGTGCAACGTCCCGGTGGGGGATGGCGCAAACCTCGTAATCACTCCCGTTCCCATTATTATTTAACCGCCAAGGGGATAATATCGTTCACGCGAAGGCGCGAAGAACGCGAAGGGAAAAAATGGAGGGAAAGATGTTGGGTTCGTCCATTTCCAAGGTGCGGCAAGATTGAGGCGGAACCAACAACATTGTCTCCAGAAGCCTTTTTCGCGGCCTTCGCGTCTTCGCGTGAGAAAATTCCCCGGTTCATTTTTGAACGGTAACCTTAAGCGACACTTCTTTAAGCTGTTGCGCGGTCGCGTCCGATGGGGCGTCCGTCATCATGTCTATCGCCCTCTGCGTCTTGGGGAAGGCGATGACCTCGCGTATGGAACTGGAGCCGGTGAGAATCATGACGAGCCTGTCGAGGCCGAGCGCAAGTCCGCCGTGCGGCGGGCACCCGAATTCGAGGGCCTCCAGAAGGAAGCCGAATTTTTGCCTTGCCTCCTCCTCGCCGATGCCAAGAAGGTTAAAAACCTCCTTCTGTAAATCCGAGTGGAAAATCCTAACGGAGCCGCCGCCGATTTCGGTGCCGTTCAGCACGATGTCGTACGCGTCCGCCGTTTCGAGCGTGGTCCACATGTTGGCGTTGCCGTCCTTTCCCACGGGGGGCGGGCTTCCGGCTGGGCGCGATAATTTTGCCCCCACGGGTGCGGTGAACGGATGGTGCAGGGCAACCCAGCGTTTGTCCTCCACGCTCCATTCAAGCAACGGGAAATCGTGTACCCAAACAAACTCGTCCTTCTTGTCGTCAATCATGCCGAGTTTTTTGCCAAGCACGAGGCGGAGGTGCGCGAGTCCGGCGCAGACGATTTTTTCCTCGTCGGCGAGGAACATCATGGTGTCGCCGTTTTTCGCGCCGAGCCTTTCTTTAAGCGAGGCGATTAGCTCCGGTGTGAAGAATTTTGTGATTGGCGAGACGTACTCGCCCGACGCCGAAATCTTTATCCACGCAAGCCCCTTGGCGCCGTGGATTTTCACCTCCTCGGTGAGGTCGTCCATGTCCTTTCTGCTGTACTCGGTCGTGCCGGGGACGGCGATGCCGCGGACTACGCCCCCTTTTTGCGCGGCGCCGGTGAAGACGTTGAACGAGCTTTTTTGCGCGAGGTCGGTAACGTCGCTTATCAAAAGTCCGAAGCGGGTGTCGGGCGCGTCCTTGCCGTATTTGAGCATCGCGTCGGCCCACGTCATCCGCCTAATCGGGAGCTGAATTTCCTTCCCCTTGAATTCCCTCCATACGCCGGCGATTAGCTCCTCGACCACGGCCATGATTTCGTCGGACGTCATGAACGAGGTCTCTATGTCCACCTGCGTGAACTCCGGCTGGCGGTCGGCGCGAAGATCCTCGTCGCGGAAACATCGCGCGATTTGGTAGTACCGCTCGAATCCGGCGGCCATTAGAATCTGTTTGAACAACTGCGGAGACTGCGGAAGCGCAAAAAATTTTCCGGGGTAGAGCCTGCTTGGCACTAGGTAGTCTCGCGCCCCCTCGGGGGTGCTTTTTGTTAGAATCGGGGTCTCGATGTCCAAGAACCCGTTTGCGTCGAGAAAATTGCGGATGTTTTTTACGATGGCGGAGCGCAGTAAAATTTTGTCGCGCATCTCCGGGCGTCGAAGGTCGAGGTATCGGTATTTTAAGCGAAGGGCCTCGGTGGAGTCGTCGGCGCCATGGAGGGGGAAGGGGGGCGTTTTGGATTTGTTGAGTATCGTTATCCCCTCGGCGAGTATCTCTATCTCGCCCGTGGCGAGGTTTTTGTTGACAGTCCCGTCCGGCCTCTGGCTTACCTTGCCGGTTACTTCCAGCACAAACTCTGGGCGCACCTCCTGCGCTATCTCCAGCGCGGACTGGCTTACCGCCGGGTTGACGGCGATTTGCGTCAACCCGCGCCTGTCGCGCAGGTCAATGAATATAAGTCCGCCGTGGTCGCGCCGCGTGTCGGCCCATCCTTTTAGGACGACGGTTTTGCCCTTGTCCGTACCCCTTAGTTCGCCGCAATCATGAGTCTTCTTCAAATGTCCTCCGAAAAATGCACCAATTGGAAACCCGGATTATACTTCTTTTTCCCCGCAAACCGAAGGGGCAACGGGGAATGCGTCCAATAGAATAATTTTGACCGGCATCACAATAATGTTATATTGTAACCGTGGATTGGGAGGTAAAATACTATCGAACGCAAGCCGGGCGCGAACCGGCGGCAGAGTTTATTGATTCCCTCTCGGACGAGGACGTCGCCAAGGTATTTAGGACAATCGGGTTGTTGGTGGGGAGAGGCGTAATGCTAAAGGAGCCTTATTCTCGACAGATAAATGGGAAAATGCGCGAGCTAAGGATTTCGTGCAACAGGGAGGAAGTTAGGATTTTTTTTTGCCGCTTTCCAAAGGACGTTTCTTTTGCTTCACGGGTTTGTTAAAAAGACCGAGAAGACGCCAGCGAGGGAAATTGAACTGGGGATTGAACGAATGAAGGACGCGATTGAAAACCTCTAAATTGGAGATTTTTATGAAAAAAGGAAATTCTAGGGCCGGTAGAACGCTTGAAAGCCATATTGCGGAAAAAATGAGCCGACCGGCTTTTCGAAAGGCATGGAAGGCGGCGGACGAAGAATTTGAAATCCTTGATTCCTTGATTATGGCCAGGGAGAACGTGGGACTAACCCAGGCAGAATTGGCTAAAAAACTTGGGACTAAACAGTCGGCTTTGTCTCGCCTTGAAAGGGGCGGCTACAAAACGGCCACTGTGGACACCCTTGTTCGCGCCGCCAACGCCTTGGGCTTTCGCCTCGAAATCTCCTTGAAACCTAAACGGGACAAAGCCGCTTAGATTTGTTTCAAAGTAATATGGCGCGGCGGGCTATGTCGCGGCGGTAATGCACGTCCTTGAAGTGGATTCCGTCCGCGCATTGGTAGGCAAGGCGCACCGCCTCCTTAATCGTTGGCGCGCTTGCGGTGACGCCGAGCACACGTCCGCCGGAGGTTACGACAACACCGTCCGAAAGTTTCGTTCCGGCATGAAAAACCATCGTGTTCGGGATTGACTGCCCAAGCCCGTCTATCGGGAAGCCTTTGTCGAATTTCCCCGGGTATCCGCCGGAGGCGAGGACGATGCAAACGGCGGAGTCTTTTTTCCACTCCAGCTTTATTTTGGAGACGTCGCGTTTTGAGCAGGCCTCCAATAAATCCAGCAAGTCTCCCTGGTATCGGAAAAGTATTGGTTGCGCCTCCGGGTCGCCAAGCCTGACGTTGAACTCCAAAACATAAGGCTCCCCTTTGACGACCATTATCCCGGCGTACAGGAAGCCGACGAAGGGCGCCCCTCCGTCGCGCATTGTTTTTAACAGCGGCTCGATAACGCGCTTTTTTATTTTCTCGTCCAGTTCCGGCGTTACGACGGGGGCGGGGGAGTAGGCCCCCATGCCGCCGGTGTTCGGCCCGGCGTCGCCGTCGAATACGCGCTTATGGTCCTGCGCGGATGCGAGAGAGACGTAATTTGTTCCGTCGGACGCGACGATGTAGGAGGCCTCCTCGCCGTCCAGAAACTGTTCTATGATTATCCTCTGTCCCGATTCGCCAAACGCCTTGCCGGAGAGGGAATCGGAAACAAACGTTTTTGCCTCAGCTTTGTCCGCCGTGACCAGCACCCCTTTGCCGGCGGCGAGGCCGTCCGCCTTGATTACAAGCGGGAACTTTGCGGCCTCCAGATGGGCGATGGCGGACGTGGCGTCGGTAAATACCTTATGCTCGGCGGTGGGGAGGCCGGATTTAACCAGCATCGCTTTCATAAAAACTTTGCTCCCTTCGAGTTGCGCCGCCGATTTGGAGGGGCCGAAGATGCGGAGTCCGTTTGACTCGAAAAGATCCACGATTCCCTTTACGAGCGGGGCCTCGGGGCCGACCACGGTGAAATCAATTTTTTCTTTTTTGGCGAATTCCAAAAGGGAGGCGACGTCGTCCGCCTCGATGGGGACGTTTTTGGCCGTCTGCGCGGTGCCCGCGTTGCCGGGGGCGCAAAAGAGGCTATTAATTCGCGGACTTTGGGCGAGTTTCCAAACGATGGCGTGTTCGCGCCCGCCGCTTCCGATTACAAGCACCTTCATAAGCCCCAAAGTATACCATTTGGGGGAAACGGAACAGAACCGCGAAATACACGAAAAAACACGATAGGTTCGGTTTTTGTTTTGCGAAAAAGAACTCCCCCCTTTTTCGTGTGCTTTCGTGATTTTCGTGGTTAGTCATGGTATGGGAATGATGAAAGTCATAGACCTCCGCTGTATTTGGGGTTAATCTTGTCCGATGGAGACAAAAAAGAAGAAGGCCGATAAAAAGGAAACCAAGGTTCGTCCGGCGACTTTTTCGCCCTACCTGCACGGCGGGGTGATCGGCGTGGAGGAACTTTCCAAACTGGTGGAAAAAATGCGCGAGACGGGCGCCCAGACCGCCAAGCTTACGGGGGAGCTTATTTTTGTCTTCGAGGACGCGGCGTTGCCCGCCTCGGCCCGCGAAAACGGGCGGTGGGAGATGAACAATTTTAAATCCACCAACGTAAGGCCGGTTCGCACCTGTTCGGCGCAGGTTTTCTGCCAGAACTACCAGCAACCGATGCTACCTCTTGCGAAAAAAATAGACGCCCGGTTTAGGGGCGTTCCCCTGCCGGCAAAACTCGTAATCGGCATGGCCGGTTGCAAGAGGTCGTGTAGCGAGCCGGCCACGAAGGACGTGGGCATTATAGCCGTCCCCAAGGGATACGAGATTAGCGTGGGCGGCGCGGCGGGAATGAGGCCGATGCTATCGAGGCGCCTGGGCGTGGTGCGGACTGAGGACGACGTAGTGGACGTGTTGGAAAAAATCATCGCGTTCCTCGGAACCGGGACAAAAGTACGAAGGCTCGGGCATATTTTGGAAAAAACCACGGTCGGGCATTTTATGGAATCAGTCGGAATTTCCGCATATTTTATCGGAGGCGTCGAAGAAGATGAATGAGATAAACAAGGACATGATGATTAACGAGGTCATAAAACTGTATCCCGCGACGGTGAGGGTTTTTAAAAAGTACGAGGTGGACTCCTGTTGCGGCGGAGCGCAGGGGCTGGACGTGGCGGCGCAACTCTACGGGATTGACCTGGAAAAAATGATGGAAGATTTAAACGAAGTGATTCAAGAAGGGGAAAAATAAAAATGCCCCACACAAAATGGAAGCAGGACTTTTTCACCAAGGTGGAGCCGATAGCAATGGTGGACCCGCTGGCCGTGGTGCTTGGCGCGATAGGGGAGGGGGAGCCGATTTATTATTCTTACGCCGACTGCGTGAAGGTTGCGGGACACGCGTGCGCCTCCGTTTCGTCCGCGTTTCAAATGACGAAAACAGCGCTAAAGGCCCTTTACGGGAACGAGACCCCGGTGAGGGGCGGCGTTTCGGTGAGGTTCGGCGGCGACCGCACGAGCGGCGCAAACGGCCCCATCGGGCAGGTGATTCAGTTCTTAACCGGGGCGGCGATTGAAACCGGATTCCACGGGCTTGCGGGAAAATACGGACGCTCCGACAAATTTGTCTATGACGAGGAGTTGGGGGAGGAATATCCAAACGGGATTTCTGCGAAGTTTACGAGGGACGACAACGGGAAATCCGTGGTCGTGGTGGCGAACCCGGGGGCGATACCGTTGACGCCGGAGGAACGCGCAGGGGCCGGTTTTATGCCGGACGTCATAAAGGGAAACGCCGGGAGCGAGGAGAGGGAAAAATTCTTTTCGTTCTGGCAGGGAAAGAACAAAAAAATCCTGCTTGAGGAGCACGGCGCGTTTACCGTTATCCACGTTGCCTGAATCAGGTGGGCACGCCCTTTAGGATGAACCTAAGACAGATTGGAGCCACGCGCCAATCTGTTATTGCCGCTTCGCGGCAACGCACAGCCTAAAGGCCGTG
>JACQEX010000047.1 GCA_016200345.1 Nitrospinota bacterium | reverse complement strand
ACCCTTCACAAGCTCGGATTGTTTAAAAAGCTGGGCCGGAGCTTCAAGACGACGAACTGCATTGAGAGTGTGAACAGGCAGTTGGGGCAATACACCGACCGGGCTTGCCGATGGCGTAACAGCAATATGCGGCAACGGTGGGTTGCCTCCGCATTACTCGAAATCGAACCGACACTGCGGAAGGTGAACGGTTATCAGCATCTCAAGGAACTGCGGGATGCCATGAAAAGTAGGCTGGTGAAGGGAAACGTGCAGGTGAAGGCGGCGTGATGGTCATACCGAAAATTTCAACTAAGAAAGGGCTTGCTTCTGGTAACGAGCTAAACCGCAAAAGCGGCAAAACTAAAAAATGAGGAAGTAATTGAACGCCAAATCAATCATGTCCGGCTCCGTGGTTACGGCGCGCCGAAAAAGCACCGTTAAAGAGATTTCCGCAAAAATGATAAAAAATAACGCCCTATGCGCCGTGGTGGTTGAAAAAAAGGCCCCGGTCGGAATTTTCTCCGGAAGGGATTTGCTGGAACCACTTGACTCCAATCCCGACGTCGGAAACCTTACGATGGAGGAAGTGATGCACCCACCGACACCGCTTATAAGGGAAAACCAAGATTTCTTCACCGCCGTTAGGATGTCCGGCAGACACGACGTTTGGCGGTTTGCGGTTGTGGACGAGGCCGGCAACCTGAAGGGCGTGGCGACAGAAACGGAAGTCTTGGCGAAATTCGCCCTTTCGACCTTCCCGTTCAACATGAGGCTTGCCACATTTTCGAGCCACGGGATCTCCGCCTCCCCCAAAAACACTCTTAAAAAAATCATCAGCCTGATGTCGCAGTCGCGCCAGAATTGCGTTACGCTTGCCCTAAACCACAAGCCCGCCGGCATGGTTGACGAACGCACCCTCCTAAAACTCGTCTCAAAAGACGCCCTGAAGGCCGAGGCGGGCAAAAAAATGACCAAGCGCATGGCCGTCTGCCACGCCGACGACGGCGTACGAGAGGCGGTATTAAAAATGCTCAAAATGAAAGAAACCAGCATCGTCATAACAAACGACAACGGCTGGTACCAAGGGATAATTCAGCAAAACGACTTGGTAAAACACATAGAAAAAACACATTTATAATCAACAGGAAAGACCCTTGAAGCGAATACGCAACATGAAGGTAAACCTTGTTTCCCTGGGGTGCGCCAAAAACCGAGTTGACAGCGAAAAAACTCTCGCCATCCTTGCAAGCCAGGGATGCGTCATAACGGACGACCCGAACCTCGCCGACTGCCTTTTGGTCAATACGTGCGGTTTTATAAACGACGCTCGGACGGAAAGCATCAACACCATCTTGGAACTGGCCGAGATTAAAAAGCGCAACCCGTCGGTACGCCTTGCCGTTATGGGTTGTATGGTGGAGCGTTTCGGCGGTGAGTTGTCCCAAGAACTGCCTGAGGTGGATTATCTTTTTGATTTTTCCAACGAAACGGCCGGACTGGCCCACAAGGCGGAGACGACCGCCAGGATTCTTGAAACCGGGGCCGTCTCGGCATATCTAAAAATAGCCGAGGGTTGCGGCAACTCGTGCTCCTTCTGCTCGATACCGCTAATCAGGGGGCCCCTTAAAAGCAGGCCGGTGGAATCCATTGTTGCCGAGGCACGGCAACTTGTTTCGTCCGGAGTCAAAGAAATCGTCCTTGTCGCGCAGGACACAAGCCGTTACGGGGCCGACCTAAGGATGAAAAACGGACTGGTAAGCCTGCTTCGCGAGGTCGTAAAAACGGACGCAAGATGGGTTAGGGTCATGTACCTGTACCCCACCCTGATAACGGACGAGATTTTGAACTGCATAGCGGAAGAGGAGAAAGTTTGCCACTACATAGACGTGCCTCTACAGCACATAAACGACGACGTGTTAAAAAAAATGGGGCGAAACGAAAATAAAAGGGATATCATCCGGCTTGTGGAAAGAATCAGAAAAAGGATGCCGCAAGGGGCGATAAGATCCAGCTTTATCGTAGGCACGCCGGGTGAGATGGAAAAACAGTTCCGCGAGCTAGAACAGTTTATTATCTCAGCCGAGCTTGACCACGCAGGGGTTTTTACCTACTCGCCGGAGGAAGGAACGAAATCGGCGGAGATGTCGGACGATATCCCTGAAGAGGTAAAACATGAAAGAAAAGAGCGTCTTATGCTTCTACAACAAGAAATAAGCTTAAAAAGAAACAAGGCCAAGGTCGGCAAGGCTTTCGATGTGCTTGTCGAACGGTTCGACGTTGAAAACAACCTCCTTCCGGGGAGGCTAATGACACAGGCCCCCGAGGTGGACGGCGACGTAATTTTGGACGCCTGCTCCGCCCGGCCGGGGGAGATTATTACCGTTAAGATATCCGGGGCCATTGAATACGACCTTATCGGGGTGCAGACATGAGGGGGGCGTTTTTTATCGTGGGGCGGACGTTGCAAATCATCGGGATTGGCACCGTGATGATAGCCGCGCTTAGTTTTTTCACCGTGCCCGACATGGGGCAGATGTTTAAAACCACCATCTTTGGCGTGATCGAGTTTTACGTTGGAAACTATATTGTGACCAAAACCGGGGACAAGGTGGATGGCGAGTGACGGCATTGTCTGCCTTATTACCGCCTCGAAGTTCGAGGAGGCGGAGCTAATAGCCAACGCCCTGGTAGAAAAAAAGCTCGCCTCCTGCTGTTCGATAATTCGCGGGGTGGTCTCGATTTACGAGTGGGAGGGGAAAATCAATCGCTCCGAGGAGTGCCAGCTTATAGTAAAAACCAACGGTGAAAAGCTGGACAGACTTGTCGCCACGGCCAAAAAACTACACAGCTACGAAGTGCCCGAGATAATAGCCCTGCCGATTATAGGCGGTCTCCCCTCCTACCTCTCCTGGCTCGACAAATAATACCCCCGCTATTTATTTGGTGGAGAGGGCGTTCCATGCGCCGCAGGATGGACACTGGGGATAATAATCGGCCTCGGACAAGCCGCATGAGCGACACTTGTATTTTGGATTCGTCCATGACGAGCCGGTTACCGCCGAAGGCAACACCTCCCCTGCCCAACGCCTCAATCCCTCACCGCCTAAACCATGTTTTTCCAATCTGATAAGAGGGGCCGCTGAACCAGTTTCTAGAAAAACACGCCTAAAACAATCTTCGGCCTCCCCCGTCCTCCCCTTACGAACAAGCGCGTCCCCCAAGAGCATCCTTGCCGGCACGAAATCGGGCCGGACTTCAACCGCGTTTTCAAAACTTGTCAAAGCCTCGTCCTGTTTCCCATCGGCTAAAAACTGCTCGCCCAAGAGGCAAAGGATTTGGGCCATCTTTTCCTGCCCCGCCTTGCGCCCGGCCTCGTCCATCACGAGGGACAAGACGCCGTTTTGCAGTAAACGGGCGCGTGAAATATCCCCGAGTTGTATGCAGACGTCGCGTTGTTTGGAAAGAAGCTCCACGGTGGGCGAGGTACGAGACGCAATTTTGTCAAAAATCCTCAACGCGCCCGCCGGGTTTCCGCCCGCAAAGTAGTCCTCGGCGATTTGGGCGATAATTTCCAAGTCAGACGGGCGCTCGGACAGGGCGTGGGAGTGGGCGCGAATCGCCTCGTCGAAACGTCCCGTTTTTCTGCATATGTCCCCTTTGAGCATAAGGGCCTCCACGTGCCCCGGTTTTCTGCCTAAAATTCGATCCAACAGTTTTTCCGCCTTCTCCAAATCCCCGTCCAAAGCGGTTCGATTTGCCTTGACGAAGGCTGACTCCAGCCGCGAAGCCGCGACCCTTTTTAGCATGTTTGAAAAATTGTTTATGCCCTCCCCTACCAATCGAAAGAATTGAACCAACGACAGCGAGAGAACGCCGGCCAGAAAGGAGGCCATAATCAGGGCCACAATGGGAATTTTTACCGACGAGCCGGGGGCGTAGCGAAACACCACCTCGCCGGGGTTGAAGACGGCGGCGTAGAGAAACGCAAAAAAGATTATGACGAGGGGAAGAAAAAGTCGAAAGGCCATCTTATTTCTTACGACCGCGCCGGGAGGGACGGGCGGGGAATCATGCTTCCTTTTGTTCTTGTTCCCACTTGCCCATGCACTCCACGCAACGCTCCACGTAGGGGACCGACAAAAGCCTCTCGTACGGGATGTCCAGTTCGCAATCCACGCAGGTGCCGTAATCCCCCGCCTCAATCGCGGCAATGGCCGCGTCTATCAACTTCAGTTGGTGTCTGTCCGCCTCCCCGCGGGAAAGCATGACCTGCCGGGTGTAGGTTCGGGTCGCGTCGTCGTTCACGTCGGGAACCTCGGATTCGAACTCGTCATTCGAGTGTTTTTGTATGTTGTCGACTTCCTGCACCAGGGTCTGGCGCGTTCTAAGAAGTTTTTCTTTCAGGCTCTCGATCTGCTCTTTGTTCATTTTCCTACTAGCCCCCATGATAGAACTACATCCGGCCCTACTACTCCGGCGTCCGACCACAAATTCTCGACGGCGTAAAAAACGCGCGCCGGGCGGTGAAAAACATGCACCACCACATTCGCAAAATCCAAGAGAACCCAGGAGCAGTTCCCCCGCCCCTCCACATTATAATCCCTTGCGCCCCGATTTCGAAAGGCCATTTCTACCTCGTCGGAAATCGCCTGCACCTGCCTTTGGGAATTTCCGGTCAATATCACAAAAAAATCGGCCACGCTTGAAATGCCGCGCAAATCCAAAATGGCGGGATCCTCCGCCTTTTTCTCCAAGGCCGCGCTAAGACAATCGAACAAAGCCCCCATTTCGTCTTCGGAAAAGTCGATTTTCCTGCGCCCCGCCGGCTCGGCTACGCGATTAGCGGTCCCCAAGGCCAGCGTCAAACCATCACTCAACCGTTTCTCCCTTTGCCAACCTTTGAATACAAACCATTCTTTCGTATATATTGTCCCACAGAATCGGGTACAAGATATCTTAAAGATTTGCCGAGCCCGGCCCTATGCCTTATCTCCGTGGAGGAGACGCCAAACTCCGGAAACTTGCAAATGTGGACTGAAAACGGGGATCCGGGTACGGACAACACCCTGTCCGCGATCGCATCTGCGCTTTTCTTTTTAGGTGTCAGCGCGACGCCGCAGGCCCGGAGCCTGCCCGACACCTTTTTTTGAACCGAATCCATGTCGCTTCCCGGACGCGAGACAACTATGAAGTTGCACATGAACAACATCTCCCCCGATGATTTCCATTTGTGCAAATCCTCGAACGCATCGGAGCCGAGTATGTAATAAAGGCTCGCCCCGTGCCTCTTTTGAAACCAGCTTACGGTGTCTATTGTGAAAGAAGGCCCGTCCTCGGCCATCTCGCGTAAGGAGACGGTAAAAACGGGGTTGGAAGAGACCGCAAGCCTGACCATCTTAAGCCTGTCGGCCGGGTCGGCCCCGCCCTTTTTCTTGTGCGGCGGAACGGCGGTCGGAATAAAGTAAACGCGCCCCAAGCCAAATTTCTCCGCCGATTGGTTGGCAATGTTCAAATGGCCTATATGAACGGGATCGAAGGCCCCGCCAAACAGCCCTATCCTCACCCTATCCCCTCACCTGCCCGGAGCCAATGACGAAGTATTTGTAAGTGGTCAGTTCCTTCAGCCCCATCGGCCCGCGACAGTGAAGTTTTTGGGTGCTGATACCCATCTCCGCGCCAAGCCCCAACTGCCCGCCGTCGTTGAACCTTGTGGATGCGTTCACCATCACCGCCGAGGAGTCCACCTTCCTGACAAACTCCCAACCCCTCTCCTTGGACGGGGTAACAATCGCCTCCGTGTGGTGCGAGCCGTATTTTTCTATGTGCTCCACGGCTTCGTCCATCGTGTCCACAACTTTCACGGCAAGGATAAGCTCCATATATTCCGCGTACCAGTCGTCCTCGGTCGCCGGCTTGGCGGCGGGATAAACCGCCCTTGTTCTTTCGCACCCCCTCAGTTCAACCCCCATCTGCCAAAGGGTCTTCAAGAGGCCGGGAAGATGCTTCAGCCAGTTTGAATGCACCAGCAGGGTCTCGGCGGCGTTGCACACCCCTGGCCTTTGCACCTTGGAATTTATGGTTATGTCAGCGGCCTTCCCCGCGTCCGCCCCCTCGTCGATGTAAACGTGACAGACCCCGGCGTCGTGCTTCACCACGGGGATGGAGGAGTTTTCGGAAACCATTTTTATAAGCCCGTATCCGCCGCGCGGGATTATGACGTCGATGTATTTGTTCATTTTTAGCATTTCCATAACTGCGGAGCGGTCGGGTGTTTTTACAAACTGCACCGCGTCCGGTGTCACAAAAACCTTGGCGAGGCTTTCTGAAAGAATATTCGCTATGATAGCGTTGCTGTGGAACGCCTCGCTTCCGCCGCGCAGAATTACGGCGTTGCCGGATTTTAGGCACAGGGCGGCCGCGTCCGCCGTCACGTTGGGGCGCGACTCGTATATGATGCCCAAAACGCCGATGGGGACGCGCATTTTGGCGACCTTCAGTCCGTTCGGGCGAGTCGTCTCGTCGTAAATTTCCCCCACCGGGTCGGGTAGGGACACAATTTGCAATATCGCGTCCGCCATCTCCTTAATCCGCTTTTTGTTGAGTATAAGCCTGTCAATAAAAGCGGCGTCCATGTCATCGGCCCTCGCTGACGCGACGTCCTTGGCGTTTTCCGTCTCTATTCTATGGGAAGAATCCACAAGCGCGGACGCCATCGCCGAAAGCGCCTCGTTTTTTTTCTCCGTCGGAAGGAGGGCAAGCTCGCGCGAGGCGCGCCTGGCCCTTATCCCAATCTCCTGCATCAGACTCATTACTACTCCTTGTCTTCATCCCGGTAAAACAGGCTTTTTACAAAACTATCTATTACAAGGTTGTCCCTGTTAACCACCTCGTCATGCATCTTCAAGTCGGGAATTTTTTCAATTTCTGAATTCTTTTTCCCCATTATCCTAGCCAGATCCTTGCTCCCGTAATTGGAAATACCGTACGCAACGGGAGTTGTCCCGTCAACCATTACAACGCCGTCCCCCTCGGAGAAATTTTCCTCGATGGACTTGATGCCGGAAGCCAGCAACGATTTTCCATGGTGCATAATGGCGTTTACCGCTCCCCGATCAAGAAAAATCCTTCCTTCGTGCTTTTTTGCGTGCCTTATCCAGTGTTTTTTTGCCGACAGCTTGCCGGACACGGGGGGAAATAAAGTTCCCCCACTTCTCATGGCGTCGCCAATCGCGCCCTTCCGTTTCCCGCTGACAATCAACGTTGGAATACCGGCCTCAATCGCAATTTTCGCCGCGTTTACCTTGGCGCTCATGCCGCCGGAGCCCGTGCTCGAACTGCTTCCCTTGGAATAAGACAGCGCCGCCCTGATGTCGGTCACATAATCAACCACGACCGCATCGCGGTTGAGGCGCGGGTCGGAATCGTAAAGGCCATCCACGTCGGAGAGAATCAGCAGAAGATCCATCTCAAGCGCGGAGGCGGTTTTCGCCGCCAGCGTGTCGTTGTCGCCAAACTTTATCTCCTCGTCCGTGACGGTGTCGTTTTCGTTGATGATCGGCACGACCCCCATTTCAAGGAGGGTGTCCATTGTGTTGCGCACGTTTTTAACCCGCTCGTAGTCGTACGCGATGTCGCTGTGGGTGATTAGTATCTGCGCGACTTTGCCGCCGTGCTTGGAAAAGGCGCTCTCGTAGAGCTTCATAAGCTGAACCTGGCCAACGGCCGCAGCCGCCTGTTTTTGCGGAATGGTCAATTTTCCGGCGGGGAGGTTAAGCTTCTTCCTTCCGGCCATAACCGCGCCGGAGGAGACCAAGATTACTTGCAATCGATTGCCGTCTCTTAGGGCGCAAACATCCCCGACCAGCCTTTCCAGCGTCTCCTCGCTTAGGCTACCGTCGTCGTCCTTTAGCACGCCGGAGCCGATTTTGACGACGACGCGCCGCACTTTTTTAAGGAGTTCTATTCTTTGCTCGTTTTGCATACCGGTAAGTTATCAAAAGCACGGCCCAATTGCCAATACGAAAGGGAAACAAACCACGAAATACACGAAAGACCACGAAAAGGAATTCGGGTAGGTCGTCTCCGCGAACGCAACACCTTTCGTGTGTTTTCGTGTTTTTCGTGGTAGAAATTAAATCTATTCGAGGCGGAGCTTGAGTTTCTTCAGCCAGCTGTCCGAATCGAATCTGTCGGCGATGAAATCTCGAAACATCTCCTCGTTGGAGGAGACCTCTTTGCCGTCCACCAAATCAGGCAGGTTGTCCCTCTTCACAGTTTTACGTTTTCTCAACTTTGGCTCTTCGGCGGGGCCTTGGACGATATTGGGGTCTTTTTTGTTGAAATCCGCCACCGCGTCCAAGTTTACGACGAAAACCATGAAGTTTTTTCCGAACGCGTCAACGGACACATTAAGCTTCTCCATGGCCTGTTTCACGTCCTGGGAGCCAAGAATGGCCTCAACGATGGCCCGCGAGAGGTTCTCCATGTCGTTCGGGTTCGGTTCTTTCGGCTTCATTGCCCCTTCTTTCTTGTTGTTGTTCTCTTGTTCGCTGGCATAATTTTATGCCTTGCCAACGACATTGTCAATCCGCTTTGGAGAGAAGGGCAAGAAGTTTAAAAACATTGGAAGTTGCCGGAAAAATTGCGGGAACCTTCCCCGATATGAAACCCCGGACGATTAGGACGGTAAAAAAAACGGCCATTCCGCACCTCCCGCCGCCTCATCTTCGCTATATAAATCAAGGGCGCGGTCTGATAGACTAACCCGATTATGGAACATGAAAATCCGAGACAAATCCCGATAAACATAGAGGACGAAATGAGATCCTCCTACCTCGATTACGCCATGAGCGTAATCGTGGGCCGCGCCCTGCCAGACGTGCGCGACGGACTCAAGCCGGTTCACCGCAGGTCGCTTTTCGCAATGCACGAAATGGGCAACACATACTCAAAGGCGTACAAAAAATCGGCCAGGGTCGTCGGCGACGTAATCGGAAAATATCATCCCCACGGCGACACCGCCGTTTACGACACAATCGTCCGCCTCGCGCAGGATTTCTCCATGCGCTACCCGCTGGTGGACGGACAGGGCAACTTCGGTAGCATTGACGGCGACGCGGCGGCGGCCATGCGTTATACCGAGGTTCGCATGAGCAAAATCACGGACGAAATGACCGCCGACCTCGAAAAAGACACCGTTGACTTCACCCCCAACTACGACGCCTCCCTAAAAGAGCCGAACGTGATGCCCTGCCGCTTCCCCAACCTTCTGGTGAACGGCTCCTCCGGCATCGCCGTCGGCATGACCACGAACATTCCGCCGCACAACCTAACCGACACGTGCGAGGCGGTCAAACACCTGATTAAAAACCCGGACTGCACGGTGGACGACCTCATCGGCATCGTCAAGGGGCCGGATTTCCCGACCGCCGGCATAATCGTCGGCAGGGCCGGAATAATCTCCGCCTACCGCACCGGACGCGGCCACATCATCATCCGCGCAAAAACCGAGTTCGAGAACAACAAGCGCGGCGACCAGCAAAACATAATCATCACCGAGTTCCCATACCAGGTGAACAAGGCCCGCACGCTCGAGCGAATCGCCGACCTCGTGCGCGATAAAAAAATGACCGGCATATCCGACATCAGGGACGAGTCCGACAGAAACGGCATACGCGTCGTCGTGGAACTAAAGCGCGACGCCGTGCCGAACATCGTACTAAACCAGCTTTACAAGCACACGCAGTTGCAGGAGACCTTCGGCGTAATAATGATCGCGCTCGTCAACAGACAGCCGAAGCTCCTAAACCTCAAGGAGGTCGTGTCGCAGTTCGTGGACCACAGAAGAATAATCATCACCCGCAGGACGCTTTTCGACCTCGAAAAGGCCCGCGCGCGAGAGCACATACTGGACGGCCTCAAAACCGCCGTTGACCACATCGACGAGGTGGTGGCCCTGATACGCGCCGCCTCCAGCCCCAACGACGCTCAAAAGGCGCTTATGGACAGGTTCAAATTCTCGGATTTGCAGGCGAAGGCGATATTGGAGATGCGCCTCCAGCGGCTCACGGGGCTGGAACGCCAAAAAATCGTGGACGAGCTATCGGCGGTTCGCGCCGAGATAACGCGCCTGATTTTCATCCGCGACCACGAGGAGGAAAAATTCAAAATCATCCTCGAGGAGATGGACGAGATAATAAAAAAATTCGGCGACGAGCGAAGGACGCACATCGAGGAAAACTCCGAGGAGTTGGAGGACGAGGATCTAATTGCCGAGGAGGACGTGGTCGTAATCCTCACGCAGGAGGGGTACATCAAACGCCTCCCGAAGGACGTGTATCGGGCGCAAAGGCGCGGCGGCAAAGGGGTGAAGTCCATGGACGTGAAGGACGAGGACGTCGTAGTCCGCGTTTTTGTCGCCTCCACCCACTCCTACCTTCTCATCTTTACATCCGCCGGAAAAGTGTACCGCGTCAAGGTGTGGGAAATCCCGCAGGCCAGCAGGGTAGCGCGGGGCAAATCGCTCGTAAACTTCCTCGGCGTGTCTGCGGAGGAAAAAGTCACCGGCGTCTTCTCCATAAAAGATTTTGACGAGCCTAACCGACATCTCGTCCTCGCCACGAAAAAAGGTCAGATAAAGAAAACAGCCCTCTCCCTCTTCTCGAACATCCAGTCGAGGGGAATCATCGCCATCGTCCTCAACGAGGGGGACGAGCTGAGCGGCGTCGGCATCACCGGCGGCGAGGACCTCATCTTCATCGGCACCGCAAAGGGACAGGCGATTCTTTTCGAGGAGAGCGACGCCCGCCCGATGGGAAGGGCCACCTCCGGCGTGCGCGGAATCGAGCTTGAGGAAGGCGACTACGTGGTCGGCATCGAGACCGTAAAGCCGGACGCGACGATACTGACGGTGACGGAAAACGGATTCGGCAAACGAACGCCGGTCTCCGAATACAGGGTGCAGTCGAGGGGCGGCAAGGGCGTAATCAACATCATCGCGTCGGAGCGAAACGGCTACGTCGTAAGCCTTAAGGCGGTGCGCGACAAGGAAGAGATAATCCTGATAACCGGGGCGGGACAGGTGATAAGGACGAGCGTAAACGAAATTTCCGTAATCGGAAGAAACACGCAGGGCGTGAAGTTGCTGAACACCGAGGGGGGCACAAAGGTCATCTCGATGGCGGTCATAGAAGAAGACAAGGAATAGCCATGCGCCGCGTTCTACTCCCCCTTTTGCTTCTGGCTTTCACCGCGTCGTGCCAGCTTAGGCCTGTGAACCTTATGGCCGAGGCGGAAAACCTCTACTTAAAAAACCAGTACAGGGAGTCCGTCCGCGTGTTCCTGCAAATCGTGGACAGATACCCCGGTAGCAAGGACGCCGAGGTGGCCCTTTTGCGCGTGGGGCAGACTTTTCAGTTGAACCTCAACAATCCGCAAAACGCGCTTGAATACTTCTCGCGCCTCGTAAGCGAGTACCCGAACGGCGAAAAGGTGGTGCAGGCGCGGGAGGCGATGGCCGGGATTTACGACAAAAACCTGCGCGACTACGACAAGGCGTTGGAGCAGTACCGGCTTTTGCTCGACGTGCAGGGGGTTGCGGAGCCGGATAAATACATGATTGCCATCGGCAGGTGCTACTATCTGAAAGAGGACTACAAGGAGGCGATGGCCGCGTTCCGCTCAGTGGTGGAAAAACACCCAAACTCCAAATACGCCGCCGAGGCCGAGTACCAAATCGGCAACTGCCTTTTCGTCTCCAACAAATGCGAGGACGCCATAAGGCAGTACAACGCCGTGCTCACAAAATACCCGGAGACGAAATACAGAAACGACATCATCCTCTCGCTCGGCGTCTGCATGGAGGAGAAGGAGGACTACGACGGCGCCCTTAAGATGTACAAGGACATCGAGGATAAATACGACAACAAGGTTTTGATAAAAAGGCGCATCGAGGCCCTGCAGACGCGCATGAAAAACAAACACAGGTAGGGGAGAAAATGCTCGACTTAAGAATGTTGCGAAACAACACGGCGGACGCGGCGGCTAAACTCGCCCGGAGGGGCGGAAATTTCGACATTGGGAAATTGGTCGCCGAGGAGGACAAACGGCAGGCGATTCAGTCCGAATTGGACGCCATGCGCGCAAAGCTGAACGAGACCTCCGCAGAAATAGGCAAACTGGCGCGGGAGAAAAAGGACGCCACCGCAATAAAGGCGGAGATGAAACAACTCTCCGAGACGATTAAAGAGCGAGAGAATCTTCAACGCGACGCCGAGGCCGCCGTCCGCGCCCTCGCGCTTATGATACCGAACATACCGGACGACTCCGTCCCCCTCGGCAAGTCCGAGGAGGAAAACGTGGAGCTACGCAAGTGGGGCGTTCCGCGCACGTTCGACTTCGCCCCGAAGAACCACCAGGAAATCGGCGAGAAGCTGGGGATACTCGACTTAAAACGCGCCGCAAAAATTTCCGGCGCGCGCTTCGCCCTTTACCGCGGCCTCGGCGCAAAGCTCGAACGCTCGTTGATGTCGTTCATGCTAAACACCCACTCGGCCAAGGGATACGAGGAGGTCATGCCCCCCTATCTCGTCAACGAAAAATCCATGACCGGCACCGGACAGCTTCCCAAATTCGAGGAGGATCTTTTTAAAATTGACGGCGGCGAATACTACCTAATCCCCACCGCCGAGGTGCCGGTTACGAACATCCACGCCGACGAGATCTTGGACGGCTCCGAGCTTACGAAAAAGTTCTGCGCCTTCACCCCCTGCTTCAGGCGCGAGGCCGGCTCCTACGGCAAGGTCACGGCCGGCATCATACGCCAGCACCAGTTCAACAAGGTGGAGTTGGTGAAACTCAGCCGACCGGAGGACTCGATGGCGGAGTTGGAGGGGCTGACGGCGGACGCGGAGGATATTTTGCAAAAGCTGGGGCTACCCTACCGCGTGATTGCGCTCTGCACGGGCGACACGGGGTTTGCCTCGGCCAAGACGTACGACATAGAGGTGTGGCTCCCGAGCATGGGGAAATACGTGGAGATTTCGTCCTGCTCCAACTTCACCGATTTTCAGGCGCGAAGGACGGGGATTAGGTTCAAGCGGGACGCAAAGTCAAAGCCGGAGTTCGTGCATACACAAAACGGCTCGGGCCTCGCCATCGGACGAACCGTAGTCGCCATTTTGGAGAACTATCGCCTTCTGATTCCGCTTTGCCGATTCCACAAGCCGTTCGTACTATGCGACGTTTCATGCCGCGACGAGCGTGTTATTGTCAATCAACGTCGAGCGCGGCTCTCACAAGGAGTAAAGGTTGGTTGGGATGAAATTGAAAAATGGTCAAAACTGGCCGGAACTGCGGATGGGCTCTGTTATGTTTCTGTATTTGGTTTTGATTCCGAGGCTCGAACCGAAGCCGATAAAGCTGGAATTAGGCTTTTGGAAGCGGCAGATTTTACTTCTTTTGCAAAGAAAGGCCAATACGAACCTAAAATTAAGGCAAAATTGTGCCTTCCGAATTTCTAATCATTAACAGCACTTTTTTTAGACAAGATTTCTAAATAGACTAACCCGGAAAGTTTATTTCCGTTCCTTTCTGTACACTCACCATTAAAGACGATTGTTTTGATTGTTGACATACATGAGGTTCTCAACAGGTTTGGGAGAAATGGGCGACAGGATTGTCGCCCCTACAATGCGGGTTAAGGGCGGGGGGGATGAAGGGACTCGGCTTGTTCCTGCGGTTTCTTGCCGCGAAAAACAAAATAGGCCCACTCGGCGGGGCCGGAAAGCGCGTAGCCGATGGCGAACACAAAAATGCTTATCTCCGGTATCGTCGCCAAAACGTAAATGGCGAGCACCATGAACACAAGCAGGCTAAACGGCCTTCTCCGCTTAAAATCCACCTGCTTAAAGCTTAGGTACCGCACGTTGCTCACCATCAAAAACGCCAGCACGTAGACCGTGCCGACCAATATAAACGGATTGATGCTCTCCAAAAGCAAAACGTCCTTCGTGATAATCACCATGCTCGAAACCACAAGCGCGGCGGCGGGTATCGGAAGCCCCACGAACCGGCCGAACGCCTTGCCGGTCTGCGCCAGCGTGTTAAACCGCGCCAGCCGCAACGCGCCGCAAATGACGTACAAAAACGCCGCCATCCAACCCAGCCGCCCGAACGGTTGCAACGCCCACGAATAAACCAAAAACCCCGGCGCAATGCCGAAGGCCATCAAATCCGAAAGTGAATCGTATTCCATTCCGAAGTGCGAGGTTGTGTTCGTCAGGCGCGCCACCTTTCCGTCGAGGAAGTCAAAAAGCCCCGAAAAAAGTATGGCAATCGCCGCGTTGTGGTACTGCTCGTTGAACGAGGCTATCATCGCGTAGAATCCGCAAAAAAAGCTGAGCGTGGTTATGAACGAGGGGAGTATAAAAATCCCCTTTCTGAGTTTTTGCCTAAATTTTGTGCGCTTGTCTTTTAGTTCAAAATCTTCCAGCATGCGCGAATTATACCATAAGGAGGCGGGTTTCCCCCGTCTTCGGTAGCGTCTCATTTTGAAATAAATTCTAGGATTCTTGTCACCCCGGGCTTGACCCGGGATCCAATTCATTTGAAATCTAGGGAAATGGATCCCGCATCAAGTGCGGGATGACAGATAAGTGCCTTAGCATATTCAAACTAGCACACTCCCTCCGCATCCTTACGGGTTTACCTTCAGCCGTTTTAGGTTTTTAATCGCGTTTTGCTCCCCCTGCTCGGCC
>JACQEX010000046.1 GCA_016200345.1 Nitrospinota bacterium | reverse complement strand
TTGGGAGGAGGCTATACCTTGAAGGAAATCGCCACTTTTTTAGGAGTTCATTACACTACCGTCAGCCGGGTGGTTAAAAAGGGAGAGCTTGGTTAGAAAATGGGCAAAATGTGACTTTGCAAGACCTGACCCCAGAACCCCGAAATAATACTACAGTTAACTGCTGGCGTAGCGTGTCAGACGTGCGCTGGTCGCTATGCGGACTCGTCGTCCAGCCAGATTGAGACGGCGGTTTCGTCGCAGTCCGGGAATTTGTAGCACCGCACGCAGTCGCCCCAAATCTTTTGCGGCAGTTCCTGCTTGTCCGTCTCCTTAAAACCGAGCTTTGCGAAAAATTCCGGAACGTACGTAAGGGCAAAAAGGTGTTTTATGCCGACCGTTTTCGCAGTTTTAACGCAGTGCCTTACGAGCGCTTTCCCTATCCCTTTTGACTGCGCGTCCTCCGCCACGACAAGCGAGCGAACCTCGCCAAGGTTCTCCCAAATCACCGCGAGGGAGACGATGCCGAGTATCTTGCCGCTTGCGGACTCGTAGACGACGAAGTCCCTAAGTCTTTCGTATATGTCGTTCAGCCCGCGCGGTAGAAGTTTTCCTTTTTCGGCCCAATAACGTATCAGGCGCAGAATTTCCTTCGCGTCGGACATTTTTGCCTGCCTGATGTGGTTTCTTTTTTTCTTCGCTGACATCGTCACAATTCCAGGTCGGGAAAGGTTCTTCCCCTTTCGTAGGCCGAGGCGGCGGTCATCAGCGATTCCTCGTCGAAATGTCCGGCCATCATCTGGATCCCTATCGGCGTCTTTTTGGACGAAAGGCCGCCCGGCACGTTTATGCCGGGGATTCCGGCGAGGTTGGAACTGATGGTAAAAATGTCGCTCAGATACATCTGCAACGGGTCGGACGTTTTTTCCCCAAAGTTGAACGGCGGCGTGGGCGCCGTGGGGGTGAGGATAATGCGGCATTTTTTAAAGGCGTTTCTAAAATCCTCAACTATCAGCGTGCGGGCCTTTTGCGCCTTCAAATAATATGCGTCGTAATATCCGCTGGAGAGGACGTAGGTGCCTAGCAAAATTCTTCGTCTTACCTCCGCGCCGAACCCCTCCGTCCTTGACGCGGCGTACATCTCGCCCAGACCGCCCGGAGTCTTCGTTCGGTGGCCGTACTTTACGCCGTCGTACCGTTCTAGGTTGCTGGAGGCCTCGGCCGTGGCGAGCACGTAATAAACCGAGACCGCGTATTCCGTGTGCGGGAGCGATATCTCCTCTATCCGCGCCCCCTGTTTCGCAAGAATGTCGGCGGCGTCCATGACGATTTTGCGAACCTCCGGGTCTACGCCGTCTATGAAATATTCTTTGGGAAGTCCAACGACAAAACCTTTGACGTCCTTTTTCAGCGATTCCGTCAAGTCCGGCATCGGCTTGTTTACAGATGTGGAGTCCATTTTGTCGTGCCCGCCGATGGCGTTCATGGCGTATGCGACGTCCTCGACCGTTTTTCCGAACGGCCCGATTTGGTCCAGCGACGATGCGAAGGCGACGAGCCCGAAGCGCGAGACGCGCCCGTATGTCGGCTTTAGGCCCGCGACGCCGCAAAACGACGCCGGCTGGCGAATGGAGCCGCCGGTGTCCGAGCCGAGCGATATGGGGCAGTACCCGGCCGCGACCGCGGCGGCCGAGCCGCCGCTACTGCCGCCGGGGACGGTTTTTTGGTCCCACGGGTTTTTTGTGGGGCCGAACGCGCTGTTTTCCGTCGAGGAGCCCATGGCGAATTCGTCCAGGTTTGTTTTTCCCAAAATCACGGCCCCCTCGGCGCGAAGTTTTTTCACGACCGTCGCGGAGTAGGGGGATTTGAAATTTTCCAGAATTTTTGAGCCGCAGGTTGCGAAGCCCCCCTCGACCAGGATGTTGTCTTTCACCGCCACGGGAACGCCAAGCAGGGGATGGTTCGCCCCCTTTGCCCGCCGCTCGTCGGCGATTTTTGCGTCGGTCAGAGCCTGTTCGTGCTCCACCTTTATAAAGGCGTGTAGAGCGGGATCCAGTCTGTCAATTCTGGCAAGCGCGGATTTTACCACCTCGACGGACGAGACTTCGCCCGACGCAAGCTTTCGCGAGAGGGACGAGCAGGTCTCTTTGGAAAAATCCGCCACTGTTTTATTCGATTATTCGCGGGACGCAGAAGTACCCGCTGGTGTGCGACGGGGCGTTTGCCAACGAAAGGTTGGAGTCAAACTGCCTCGTCGTCTCGTCGTTGCGGAAAACGTCCCCCATGTCGAGTATGTGGCTCGTGGGCGGGACGTTGGAGGTGTCCAGCTTCGCAAGCTGGTTTATGTGGTCCAGCACGCCGGAAAGTTTTCCGGCCATGACCGCGACCTCCCCGTCCTCCAGCCGAAGGCTCGCAAGTTTTGCGACCTTTAAAGTTTCCTCAGCCGTCAGCATTAACGCCGCTCTATTTTCTGTGCGACGCTTTTTTGGAGCGCCATCGTTTCTTCAATTTCTTCTTCTTTGTGGGGCTGGCCATCTTCCGTTCTCCTTTTGTCACAATATCTAAAATGTATCGAATGATGATTATAGCGATTATTTTTTATAATTCAAACAAAAGTCGCTGTAAAATCTCAATATGAAATTTCCGGCGTACAGAGGCAGACGGCTGAGGGCGAGCGCGGGTTTGCGAAACATGGCCCGCGAGACGCGCCTTTCGCCCGAAAACTTGATTTATCCGATGTTCGTCAATTACGGCAAAGGGGTGCGCGAGCCGATTTCGTCAATGCCCGGTTGCGACCGCCTGTCGGTGGACAATCTCGCGAAGGAGGCAAAGGAGATTGCCTCGCTCGGCGTGCCGGCGGTAATCCTTTTTGGGATACCGGAGACGAAGGACGAAGTTGGATCAAGCGCGCTTGCCTCGGACGGCGTGGTGCAAAACGCCATCAGGGAGATAAAGGGGGCGGTTCCATCGCTGGTCGTCCTCACGGACGTCTGCATAGACGAGTACACCACCCACGGGCACTGCGGGCTTGTGGACAAATCCGGCAGGGTTCTAAACGACCCGACGCTGGAGGTGCTGGCAAAAATGGCCGTGTCCCACGCGAAGGCGGGGGCCGACATGGTGGCGCCGTCCGACATGATGGACGGCAGGGTGGGCGCGATAAGAAAGGCGCTTGACGGCTCCGGCTTTTCGGAGCTTCCGATAATGGCCTACTCCGCAAAATACGCCTCGGGCTTTTACGGCCCGTTTAGGGACGCCTGCGACAGCGCGCCGAAATTTGGCGACCGCTCCACGTACCAGATGGACCCGGCCAACGGGCGCGAGGCGATGTTGGAGGTGTCAGCGGACATCCAGGAGGGCGCCGACATAATAATGGTGAAACCGGCCTTGTCGTACCTCGACCTCATCTCCGAGGTGCGCCGCCGTTTCGACGTGCCGGTTGCGGCGTACAACGTCAGCGGCGAATATTCGATGGTGAAGGCCGCCGCGGAAAAAGGGTGGATAGACGGCCAGCGGGTGATGATGGAGATACTGCTTTCGATAAAGAGGGCCGGGGCCGACATGATACTTACGTACCACGCCAAGGAAGCCGCAAAGCTCCTCGGCTGAGGGGGATTGGCTCACGCGAAGCCGCGAAGGCCGCGAAGAAAAAATATGGGCGAAAAACCGGCGGAAAAGTTTAGGGCGGTGCGCCTGTCGCGCTCCATCGTAGGCAAGGCGGAGGCGGACGCCGTTTCCGCCGTGATTTTGCAGGACGGCTACCTTGGCATGGGCAAGGAGGTGCAGTCCTTCGAGCGCGAACTTGCGGAATACCTTGGCGTGTCGCCGGACGCGGTCTGTTGCGTCAACACCGGCACCTCCGCCGTCCATCTTGCCGTGCAGGCTTTGACCCGGCCCGGAGACGAGATTTTGGTGCAATCGCTCACCTTCGTCGCCACCTACCAGGCGATTAGCGCGACGGGGGCTGTTCCGGTTTCATGCGAGGTTTTGCCGGAGTCCGTCACGATTGACCTCGCCGACGCGGAGAAAAAAATCACGAAAAAAACAAAGGCCGTTTTGCCGGTGCATTATGCCGGCCATGCGGGAAATCTGGCGGAGATTTACACATTTGCAAAACGCCACAACCTGAGGGTGATAGAGGACGCCGCGCACGCTTTTGGCGGCGACTACGACGGGAAAAAAATCGGCTCATTTGGCGACACGGCCTGCTTTAGCTTCGACGGGATAAAAAACATCACAAGCGGGGAGGGGGGGGCGGTGGTCTCCTCCGACCCGGCGGTGATTTCCGCCGCGAAAGACGCGAGACTGCTCGGCGTGGAAAAGGATACCGAGAATCGTTTCAAGGGGGCGAGAAGCTGGGAGTTCGACGTCACGCGGCAGGGGTATCGCTACCACATGAGCAACATTTTTGCGGCGATCGGCAGGACGCAGTTAAGGCGTTTGGACAACGAGTTCGCGCCGGTTAGGAAAAGGCAGGTCGCTGATTACAGGGAATCGCTCGCCGGGGTCGCGGGGATAAAATTTTTCGAGACCGACCTGAAAAACGTCGTGCCGCACATAATCCCGGTGCGAGTTTTGAACGGCAGGCGGGACGCGCTTAGGGAGTTTTTGAAAAACGCCGGCGTCGAAACCGGCATCCATTACAAGCCGAACCATCTATTAAGCCTGTACGGCGGCGGCGCGACGAGCCTTCCCGTCACGGAGATGTTGTACGGAGAGCTGTTGACGCTCCCGATGCATCCCGGCTTGAACGACGACGACGTTGCGTTTGTATCCGAGGCGGTCAAGCGCTTTTTCGACGTATAAGGACCTACCGAGCCTGTACCTACCGAGCCCGTGCCTACCGAATAATCATTCGTAATGGGCGAAGGCCCTTGTCACTTTTCCCTCTTTGTTGAAATGAAACACCTCGGCGGACTGGCCGCGCACGCCGTTGTAGCAGACGGTTACGCTGTTCACCCCGACAAGAGTTGAAACCAGCTCAAAGCGAAGGTCTGGATTTGCGCCAAGCGCCTTGGCCCAATAGGCCCCGACTGCCTCCCTGCCTTTTAAAGTTCCGGACGGCTCCCCCGCCAGCTTGATGATTATCGGCGACGACATCTCAAAATCGTCCGTGTAGTGCGACAAAATGCGGACAAGGTCGTGGCTGTTCCAAGAGTCAATCCAATCCGCCGCGAAATGGTCCGCAAACGCCCTGTCAATCATGCCGCCCCCGTTTATTTTTCTGCGACGATGGTCGCTAGGCCGCGTTCCTCTTCCAACGTGACGTTGCGGTAGCCCTCAGCCTCGATTATTTTAACCACGTTTGGCGGGGAGAGCCGCAATTTTTCATAAAAGCTTTTTTTCAACCCCCATCCGGCGGGGCCGCGCTCGTAAAGAATATCGTGCACAATTACAAAATCCGGCTCGTATTCCAGAAAACAGCTGAATATCGCGCTGTCGTCGCTCCTCACCGGTATAAGGCGTTCTCCGTGCGGCAACTCGCCCGTGAAGTTGCGAAAAGTCAGGACGAGCCTCCCGCCGTCCTCCAGCCGCCCGTGGATGTCGCTTATAAGTCGTTTGATTTCATCTACGCTGGAGAGGTGGGTCAGGGTGTCTCCCATGCACACGGCCAGCTCCACGAGGCCCGTCGTGTGGCGGGAAAAATTAAGGAGGTTGTCGCGCACGATTTTGATGTTCAGCCCGACCCCGCTAGTTTTCAACTCTTCCAATAATTTTTCGGAGAGGTCAATCGCGGTTACGGCAAACCCGGATTGGGCGAGCGGGATGGTTTGAAACCCGGAGCCGCACCCAAGGTCAAGCGCGGCCCCGGAGCCGCGAGGGGTGATTCCGCGCGCGGCAAAAAAGGCGCGGTTGGCGTCTATTCGCGCCCCGGACCCGCCGCTCATCCATGTGTAGACCCCGGCCAGTAAATTTTCGTAGTGTTCCGCCGCGCTCGCCATGCGGGGAATGATAGGCCATGGCGCGCGAACAGTCAATTTTGTCAACAAATGGTGGACTAAAGAGTTTATTTGGATTATTGTAATGCACCATGAAGACAACATTGATAAGGCTAATCGTCGCTTTTGCCGTGCTCACCGCGTCGCAAAACGTTGCGCTTGCGGAGACTCCGGTGGCGAAGGTCGGGAACCGGGTGATAACGCTCGAGGAACTGCAAAAGTCGCTCAACAGCACCCCGTACGGGATGCCTAAGACAAACACCATAGACCCAGGCTCGCTTGACGTGATGAACAAGATGCTCGGCGAGTTGATAAACGCGGAGCTTTTGTACGACGAGGCGCAGTCGGAAAAAATTCGCAAGACCGACGAGTTTAGGCTCGAGGTCGCCCAGCACAAGAAAGACCTTCTCTCCAGCCTTTATCGCGAAAAGGTTTTGGAGGAAAACGTGACGGACGACCCCGCGATCGCCGAAAAGTACGCCAAGGAAAAATCCGTCTCGATGGAGTCGGCCAAGGCCCTGCTGAGGGTGGAAAAACGGAAAAGGGCGGTTGCCGACGAGAGCCTTAGGCTTTTTTCTCGATACAGCGTGCATTTTTCGCCTTTGGCGGCGAGGCAACCGAGCACGCTGAAGGACAGGGACATGCTCGTCCACGCGACGACGTTTAAAATTCGGTTTAGGGACGTGAAGCCTTTGGTGCAGGACATGGGTAGCAAAAAGGGGCTTCTTGACCTTCTGGCGCAGTGCGTAGAGGTGGAGCTTTTCGCGGCGCGCGCTTTGGAGACCGGCATGGTGAAGGAAAAGAAATACCAGACCGAGATGGCGACGTTTGAAAAAAACCTGGCCGTGACCCTGCACAGGGGGAATTTGGAAAAAAAATTCAAGCCGACGCCGAACGACATTGACGCCTGGATTAAAAAAAACGAGTACTTAAGGTTCAAACCGCAGAAGGCGGAGGTTTTGATGATAGTGGTCAAGACCGAGGCCGAGGCCTCGAAACTTAGGGAAGAGGCGCTCAAAGGGGGGAATTTTTACGAGATGGCGGTGAACAACTCCATTGCCCCAAACGCGCAGATGAACGCCGGAAGGGTGGGGCCAGTAACCATAGGCGAAAGGCCGTACAACTCCGTGGACAACGCGCTTCTTAAGTTGAAGCCGGGCGAGATTACCCCGCCGCTAAAAGGGGACAAAGGCTACGGCATCTTTAAGCTGTTGGACATATCCCCGAGAGAAATACAAGGCGGGGCCGAGGTGAGGGCGCAGGCGGAGGCGCAAGGCAGGCTAAAGCCCGCCGCTACCGTAGCGTATTATTTTATCGGGACACTACACTAGACCGCGAAATTTAGCGTAGCAAAAGGCGCACGGCCTCCAGCAGGTCTTTGGCGAAGATGTGCGGTCGCGGGCCGCCGTTGGACTCAATTTTTACCATCTCCTCCGCCCCGTAGCCGGTTGCGACCAGCGCGGTTTTTGCCTTCGCGTTTATACCAAGCTCCACGTCGCAAATTTTGTCCCCCACCACGATCGTCTCGGACGGAGCGAGGTTGTACTTTTTTAAGGCGGAAGTGATCATTCCGACGGCCGGTTTTCTGCACTCGCATTTAATCGCCAGTTCGGGGACGGTGCCGGACGGATGGTGCGGGCAGATGAATATTTCCCTCACCTCGGCGTTTTCGGCTGAAAGAAGCTCCAGCACCCTTTTGTTGATTTCCTGAGCGCGCTCCACCGAAAAATAGCCGCGCGCCACGCCCGATTGGTTGGAAACGCCGAAGACGGCGTACCCGGCCTTGTTGAGAAGCCGCACCGCCTCCGCCGAGCCGGGGATAAGAACCACGTCGTCCGGGTTGTTTATATAACCCTTCTCGACGTTTATCGTTCCGTCGCGATCCAAAAACGCCGCCTTATCCCTCATCATTCACCTTTAGGGAGAAAAACCACGAAAAGCACGAAAGAAAACGAAAGGGGAAAACAAGGCAAACTCCCCGTATTTTTTTCGCGCCTTTTCGTGTTTTTCGTGGTTGGCCTCTTTTTAGTTCAGGACAACGACCACGTCAATCTCGACCAGCGAGCCTTTTGGAAGCCCCGCCACCTGAATCGTCACCCGCGCCGGATGGTCTTTGGTGAAGTATTTCGAGTAGACGGCGTTCATCTCGGCGAACATCCCCAAATCAACCATATAGACCGTGGACTTCACCACGTTGTCCAGCGTCGCCCCGACGGCCTTTACGAGCGCGGAGATGTTTTGCAAAACCCTGTCGGCCTGCTCCGCTATCCCGCCCGCGACAAGCTCGCCCGTCGCCGGGTCAAGCGGTATCTGCCCCGCGAAATAAACGGTGTTCCCCGCCCTGACTCCCTGAGAGTAGGGGCCGATTGCGGCGGGCGCGTCCGGCGTCCTTACGATCGTCTTTACGAACGTCTTTTTTGCCGCCGTTTTTTTTGCGCTCTTTTTGACCGGTTTTTTCGACGTTTTTTTCGCGACCTTCTTTTTCATAAAAATCCCCCCAAATTAAGCTTTTTTGTTTTCCATTAGCGACTGCATAAACTTCTTTTCCCGCCTGTCGGGCAACATCGCTATCAAAGTCCCGATTCCCATCACCATTCCGCCTATCCAAAGCCATTTTACAAGCGGGTTGATGTGCGCCTTAAACGTGGCGGTGTTCTCGCCGTCCAACGCCAAAAAGACCAGATAGAGGTCCTCCTTCAACGTGGAGACGATTGAGACCTCCGAGTTCGGCATGTCGTAGTTTGAGAAGATGTTTTTCTCCGGGCGCATGTAGCCGAGCTTGTTCCCGTCCTTCTCCACCAGCACCGTGGCGATGAACTGGTCTTTTGTGGACTTCGGCTTGTTGTACTCCGCGCCGACGTATGTGAGCTTGTAGTCCTTCACCGTGAAAGACTCGCCCACCTTCACGGCGAGCTCCTTTTGGTCGTTGAACATGTTGCCGGTGAAGCCGATGAACATGCAGACCGCCCCGACGTGGATTATGAAGCCGCCGTAGCGCCTTCTGTTTCTGTTGACGAGGTTGAAGGCGGCGGAAAGCGGGTTTTCGTTTCCGTCGGTCAGACGCATCTTAACGCCGCGCCAGAACTCGATTGCTATCGTGGCGAGCACGAACACGGACACGGTGAAGAAAAGCCACGCCGTCAGGTCGCGCAGTCCGGCGGCAATCATCGCCACGGAGGAAACGAGGGCCGTCAGGAACGGGGCCATGAAGTTTCTTTTAAAGTTGGAGAAGGTCGCCTTGCGCCACGCTATCAACGGGCAAATCCCGGTTAGAATCAAGAGCGCGAGCGCGATCGGGGGCATGACCTTGTTGAAGAAGGGCGGGCCGACCGTTATTTTTACGCCTCGCACCATCTCGGAAATCATCGGAAAGCTCGTTCCCCAAAGCACGGCGAATGCCGCGCCGAGAAGCGCGAGGTTGTTGAACAAAAACGACGACTCGCGGGAGATGATGGAGTCGAAGTTGTTGTCGGAGCGCAAAAGCTCCCTTCGGCTGTAGATGAGCCAGACGGAGAAAATAATCACCATTATTAGGAAGGCGAGGAAGTAGTAGCCGACCGTCGTCTCGCCGAACGAATGGACGGACGATATGAGGCCGGATCTCGTGATGAACGTCCCGAAGATGGTCAGGCAGAAGGTGATGGTGACGAGCGACACGTTCCAAATTTTAAGCATCCCTTTTCTCTCCTGCACCATCACGGAGTGCAGGTAGGCCGTGCCGACGAGCCACGGCATGAACGAGGCGTTCTCGACCGGGTCCCAGGCCCAGTATCCGCCCCAGCCAAGCTCCACGTATGCCCAGTTTGCGCCGAGAAGGTTCCCCATCGTGAGGAAGAACCAGGCGAAAATCGTCCAGCGTCTGGTGGAGACGATCCACATCTCCCCTTCCTGCCTTCTCAGCAGGGCGGCCATGGCGAACGCAAACGGGATGGTGAAGGCCACGAAGCCGACGTAGAGGGTCGGGGGGTGGAAAATCATTCCGGGGTTTTGCAACATCGGGTTGAGGCCGTGGCCGTCCGCCGGTAGCTCCGGCAATTTTTGGAACACAGGCGAGGCGTGGACCATCAGCACGCTGAAGAGCGTCATGGTTATGGAGATAAAGCCGACGGCGTAGGGGATTATTTTAGAGTTTTTGTGCCTGTTTTGGAGGATGGCTATGGAGCCGAAAAGCCCCAGCATCCACGCCCAGAGCAAAAGCGAGCCTTTTTGTCCCGCCCAGAAGGCGGAAAAGGTGTAGAATTTGTTTAGGTCTCGGTTCGAGTAATTGTAAACGTACTCGACGCTGAAATCCCTCGTCATAAGGGCGTACATGAGCGCGATTCCGGCGATTGAATAAAGCGCGAAGGCCGAGAAGAAGGCGTTCTGGCCGCTTCTTATCATTGCCTCGTTGTTTTTTGCCCCCCCGAAGAACGAGGCGAACGCGGAATAGACGACGACCACGAGCGAAAGCGAAAGGCTAATCTCACCTAATTCGTTCAAGCTACGCCCCCTTTTTTATGCTAAATCTTGTTGTTTTGTTTGGACGCTTCGTATTTGGACGGACAGCTGGTGAGAAGGGTGTGCGCCACGAAGACGCCGTTTTTGTCGTATTTGCCCTGAACCACCACCTTGATGTTGTCCTTGAACATATCCGGTATCGTGCCGTGATATTTTATCGGGGCCTGTTTTGCGGAGTCGGTTATGACGAACTCCGCGCCGAGCGAATCCGGCGCCTGTTTGATGCTACCCGGAACGACGTTCCCCTCCATGCGGAACTCCTTGTTGGAGGCGAGCATTTGCGAGGATTGGGTCACGGTGAGGTAGTAGACGGAGGTCTCCTGTATCCCGGCGTAAACGAGGTACGACACGGCGGCCACGATCACAAGCGCGCCGATTAAAAGCTTCTTTTTTGCCTTGTTCATTAATTATCCTTTCTACAAGCGTTAAGAGGAGATGATACCACATTCCAAAGGCAAAAATCTTTGGGTTGGTCGCACAAGGATGGCTATGGAAACGGGGTGCGAGGGACGGGGGTGGCGGAATTTGGGTGGAGAGGCCCGAAAATAGATGGGCACTAGTGCTCTCAAAAATAGAGTACTTGTGCCTATTCACATCCGACGCTCAAACCTTTACATTGGTTGCATACGAGGGATTGTGGCGTTATGGGAGAAACGTAAGACTGAGGCTTTTGTGGGCTATGAATCCCCGCCTTGTTCGAGAGAACAAGGCGGGGTTCTTTTTTTTTCTAATACAAAATGGGCGAATGAAGCCACACCTTGCCGTCCGAACCGGTTCGTCCGACAAATTTATTTCGTGGTGCCGCGCGAGGCGTCCATGATTCTCTCCACGCTCTTGACTCCGTCCACCTTTCTTAGCGCCTCGATGATTTTTTGCAGGTGGTTTAAATCCAATATTTCCACGGTGAGGTCAATTTCACCCCCCATATAGCTGGTGGGGGTTATGGTGGCGGCGGAGATGTTCGCCTCGCACGCCGCAATCGAGGTGGAGACGTTTGCGAGTATGCCCGGTTTGTTGATGCAATAAATAAGTATCCTTACGGGGCGCATCTGCTTCTTCACCTGGGTCTCCCAGCGCGCCTCGATGATTTTTTCGGGGTCGGACTCCAACACCTTTATCATGGGGCACGATTTGTTGTGGATTACCAGCCCGTGCCCGGCCGACACATAGCCGAGTATCGGGTCGCCCGGCACCGGGTTGCAACAGCCGGCGAACCTTATCATCATGTCGTGCAGGTCGCCGACGCGCACGCCGGTTTCCTGTTGGACGTCCTTCAGGTAAGTCTTTCGCGTCTCCTCCACCGTTTTCCACTCGTCGGGCGGCAGTAGCTTTTGGAGCAGACTGTAGACCGAGAAGGTTGACGAGCCGATTCTTTCTATCAGCGTCTCGGCGTTTTTGAAGCCTATCGCTCCGGCGGCGGACTCGAGCAGGGACTTGGCCATGTATTTTACCGGGTCAATTTTGTTTCTCAAAAGCTCCTGCTCGACCATCTCCCTGCCGAGGCGGAGGGAATCCGCCTTTTGCGAGTTGCGTATGTATGATTTTATGGTGGCCCTGGCGTGCGACGTGGCCGCGATTTTAATCCAGTCGCGCGACGGGTGCTGGTCCTCGGAGGTGAGGATCTCCACCACGTCGCCGTTTCTTAGCTTTGTGTCTGGCGGCACCGGCTTGCCGTTTACCAGCGCGCCGAGGTAATGGTTGCCGACCTGCGTGTGGACGGCGTAGGCGAAGTCAATCGGCGTTGCGCCGTTCGGGAAGGCCTTGACCTCCTGTTTTGGCGTGAACACGTAGACCTCGTCCGGGAACAGGTCCATTTTGATGTTGTCCATGAACTCCTGCGGGCTGTTTACGTGCAGGCCGAGGTCGAGAAGCCTTTTCACCCAGATGAAGTTTTCGTCTTCCTTGGTGGAGACGCTCCCCTCCTTGTACCTGAAGTGGGCGGCTATTCCCTCCTCGCTGTGGCGGTGCATTTGTTGGGTGCGGATTTGGAACTCCACCCGCCTGCCCGCGTGGGTCAGCACGGTGGAGTGGATTGACCGGTAGAAATTCTCCTTCGGGAGGGCGATGTAGTCCTTAAATTTTCCCGGTATCGGCTTCCAGTGGTTGTGGACGAGGCCGAGCGCCATGTAGCAGTCCATAAGCGTGTTGGTTATTATCCTTATGCCGATGAGGTCGTAGATTTGGTCGAAATCGAGCTTTTGCTCGTTCATCTTGCGGTAGATTCCGTACAGGTGTTTGAATCTGCCCGAGACCTCGCCCGCGATTCTCTCCTTTAGCAACAGCTCCCTCGTCTGGTTGCTGATGGATAGCAGTACCCGGTCCAACTCCTCCTGCCTCTCCGCCATCAGCCCCTGGATTCGCTTGTACTCGAACGGAAGCAGATAGTGAAAGGCGATGTTTTCCAACTCTACCTTTATCCAATGAAGGCCGAGGCGAGCCGCCAGCGGGGCGTAGATGTCCATCGTCTCCTGCGAGATGCTTTTTTGTTTGTTGGGCGGAAGGAAGTCTAGCGTGCGCATGTTGTGGAGCCTGTCGGCGAGTTTTATCAGCACCACCCGTATGTCGCGCGACATGGCAAGAATCATTTTGCGGACGTTTTCGGCCTGCGACTCCTCCTTGCTGGAAAAGCTTATTTTGCTCAATTTGGTAAGCCCCTCCACGAGGGATGTTACCTCCGGGCCGAAAAGCTCCATAAGCGCCTCGGGGGTCGCGTCGGTGTCCTCCAGCGTGTCGTGCAAAAGCCCGGCGGTGATTGCGGTTTGGTCCATTTTCATTCTGGTCAGTATCATCGCCACCTGCATGGGGTGGTTCATGTACGGCTCGCCGGAAAGCCGCACCTGCCCCTTGTGGGCCTTCGACGCGAACGTGTAGGCGGCCCAAAGCTGGTCGGCCTCCGCCCCCGGCTGGTATGAGCGGAGGTTTTCTATTATGTCCTCCAGGTGGATGCCCTTTAACGCCTGCATTTTTTCTTTTCCCGCCGATCATTCTTTGTTCTTAATAATTCGCCTTTATCCCCTATAATATCCGCCATGTTTGGAAATATTGTAAAGAAAATATTCGGAAGCAGGAACGACCGCGAGCTTGCGCGGATACGGCTGATAGTGGACGCCGTCAACGCGCTGGAGCCGGCGACGGCCGCGATGGACGACGCCGGGCTTAAGGGAAAAACCGCCGAGTTCGTCCAAAGGGTGGAAAACGGCGAGACGCTGGAGGCGATTTTGCCGGAGGCGTTCGCCGTCTGCAGGGAGGCCTCCAAGCGAACCCTGAACATGCGCCACTTTGACGAGCAGTTGATGGGCGGCGTGGTGCTTCACGAGGGGAGAATCGCGGAGATGAAGACCGGCGAGGGAAAAACACTTGTCGCCACGCTTCCGTTGTACCTCAACGCGCTTTCCAAAAAAGGGGCGCACCTTGTCACGGTCAACGACTATCTGGCGAGGCGCGACGCCGAGTGGATGGGGAAAATATACAGTTTCCTGGGCCTTACGTTCGGCGTCATTCAGCACGGGTTGGACGACGAGGAGCGACAGGCGGCCTATAACAGCGACATCACCTACTGCACCAACAACGAGCTTGGGTTCGACTATCTACGCGACAACATGAAGTTCGACGCCCAGTCCTGCGTGCAACGCGAGCTTAACTTCGCGCTGGTGGACGAGGTGGACTCCATATTGATAGACGAGGCGCGGACGCCGCTGATTATTTCGGGGCAGGCCGAGGAATCCACCGACAAATACATGATTGTGAACCGAATCGTCCCGAAGCTTTTGAAAAAAGACACGCTCTACACGCTGGACGAAAAGGCCCGCACCGTCGCGCTTACCGAGCTGGGGGTGTCGACGGCGGAGGAGCTTCTTGACGTCGGCAATCTGTACGACCCGCGAAACGTGGAGCTTTTGCACCACGTCAACCAGGCGATGAAGGCGCACGTGCTTTTCAAGCTGGACGTGGATTACGTCGTCAAGGACGGCGAGGTTTTGATAGTGGACGAGTTCACGGGGCGCCTCATGCCGGGCCGGCGGTATTCGGACGGGCTTCACCAGGCGTTGGAGGCCAAGGAGGGGGTAAAGATAGAGAACGAAAACCAAACCCTCGCCACGATCACCTTCCAAAACTTTTTCAGGATTTACAACAAACTCGCCGGCATGACGGGAACGGCCGACACCGAGGCGACGGAGTTCAACGACATTTACAAGCTGGAGGTCATAATAGTCCCCACGCACAGGAACATGGTCAGGAAAGACCACGCCGACCTCATCTACCGCACCGCCGAGGAAAAATACGAGGCGATTATAGACGAGATTGTGGAGACCCACGGCAGGGGCCAGCCGGCGCTTGTCGGCACCATCTCGATAGAAAAATCCGAAAAGCTTTCTGCGATGCTGAAGCGGAAGGGGGTGCGCCACAACGTCCTAAACGCAAAGCAACACGAGCGCGAGGCGGAAATCGTCGCCCAGGCCGGGCGACAAGCGGCGGTTACAATCGCCACCAATATGGCCGGTAGGGGAACGGACATCATCCTCGGCGGAAACCCCGAGATGCTTCTTAAGACGGAAGGCGTGACCGAGGACGAGAGCGAGGAGGAATACGCCGAGCGCAAAAGGGCGCTGGACGCGCAGTGCGAGGAGGAGCGAAAAGCGGTGCTGGAGGCGGGCGGTCTGAAGATAATCGGAACCGAACGGCACGAAAGCAGACGAATTGACAACCAGCTTCGCGGTCGTTCTGGTCGGCAGGGGGACCCGGGCGAATCGCGTTTTTATCTTTCGATGGAAGACGACCTGATGCGGATTTTCGGCTCGGACAAGCTCTCCACGGTCATGGAAAAACTGGGGATGGAACGCGGCGAGCCGATCGAGCACAGCATGGTCTCCAAGGCGCTGGAAGGGGCGCAAAAGAGGGTGGAGGCGCACAACTACGACATCCGCAAACACCTGCTGGAATACGACGACGTGATGAACAAGCAACGCGAGGTCATCTACAGCCAGCGCAGGATGATTTTGGAGGGGGCCGACCTAAAGGCCACCGTGTTGGATATGGCCGACGAATACGTGGAGCAGGTCGTTGGCGAAACAATGCCGGAAAACTCCCACCCCGAGGATTGGGACTGGGAGGGGCTTAAAATCCGGATGATGATAAATTTGGGCCTTGTCGTCGAGGGGGATAAAAACACGAAGGCCGTGCGAGTCGGCACGAACGGTTCGTTAAACATGGACACGGTTCTTCCGCACGAATTGGCGGAGACGGCCAAGAGGGAGGTCAACGCCGCCTACGAGGCGAAAGAGGCCGAGATTGGCGAGGAGAAATTTCGCGGCATACAGCAGTACGTGATGCTCAACGTGCTCGACGGGCAGTGGAAGGAACAGTTGCTGATAATGGACCACCTGAAGCAGGGGATAGGCTTCAGGGGTTACGCCCAAAAAAATCCGCTAAGCGAGTACAAGCGCGAGGGGCACGAGATGTTCGAGGAGATGATCGCCCGCTTCCGACAGGAGGTCACCGCCATGATACTAAAGGTGCAGGTGGACGAAAAGACCGAGGCGCCGCCCTTGGAGTTGAAGGCCCCGACGAACTTTGTGGCGATGCACGGAAACTCGGCGGAGGAGCCGCGCGCCGCGAAGAAGGACGCGAACAAGGTGGGGCGGAACGACCCGTGCCCGTGTGGCTCCGGCAAAAAATACAAAAAATGCCACGGCAAGTAGGTTTTTTGTTTATTTGATTGGAGGTGGGAAATATGAACGGCGTTAAAGAGCAGGTTATTCAAATGATTCAATCACTGCCGGAAGGTGTCACCTTGGACGACATAATAGCCGAATTATATTTTAAGCTTCAGGTTGACGCGGGGATAAAGGAACTTGACGACGGGAAAGGGGTTGACCATAAGGAGGTTGAAAAACGGATTTCCAAATGGCTCACCATATAAAATGGTCGCCGCACTCCATTTCGCAATTTGAGGAAATATGTGAGTTTATCGCCAAAGACTCGAAACATTACGCCGCCCTTTTTGCCCAAAAGATAGTCTTCATTGTAAAGAGAAGCAAGCCCTTTCTTAGTTGAAATTTTCGGTATGACCATCACGCCGCCTTCACCTGCACGTTTTCCTTCACCAGCCTACTTTTCATGGCATCCCGCAGTTCCTTGAGATGCTGATAACCGTTCACCTTCCGCAGTGT
>JACQEX010000005.1 GCA_016200345.1 Nitrospinota bacterium | reverse complement strand
CGCGTGACCGCCGCTTTTCGCATAAAACGCTGAAAATATCCCATGCAAACAGAGGCATGAAAATGCTAGAACCGGGGTAGTGGGTGGTTGGTATAATGGAAAGGATTTTTTATGGGTTTCGGCGAGTTTCTGGTTTCCAAGGGAGCTATTACAATGGAGGGCGTGGCATTCCCGGAATACCGGGGCCATTACCTTAATCTTGCGCTTAATTCGTCAAGCGTGTTTGGGATGGCAATCTCAAACGCCCGCGCCTATCAGTCGCTGGAAACCGCCAAGGATTCGGCGGAAAAGGCTACGAGGCTTAAGGATAAATTTCTTTCCCTCGTGGCGCACGACCTTAAGGGGCCGCTTGCAACAATGATAGGCTTTCTCCAACTTGCAAGGGACGGGGCCGGCGCGGCCATGCCGGAGACAGCGCGGAAAACGCTCGACTTGGCCATTGGCTCCGGAACCCAGATGATAGGCTTACTAAACGACCTGTTGAAAGTCAGCAGGTTTAAGACCGGCCAACCCAGGCTAAACAAGCAGTTTTTCGACGCCAAATATCTCGGCGCGAAAATGGCCGCCGATTATTCCGGCCTCGCGGAACAAAAAGGAATCGAAATGGCAAACGACATCCCGGAAAACAGCAGAATCTACGCCGACAGAATGTTGCTGTCCGAGGCCGTTCAAAACTTGGTCAACAACGCGATAAAGTTTTGCTCCCGGGGCGACCACATCACCCTTGTGATGGCCGAAAACGACCCTACGACTTTATGCGTGCGGGACACCGGCCCCGGCATAAGGCCGGACGCCTTGGAGAAATTATTTAAATACGAGGAAAAAACCTCCACGCCCGGAACCGCCGGGGAGGTCGGCACGGGGTTCGGCCTTCCGCTGACCAAGGACATAATGGAATTCCACGGCGGAGAGTTGGGCGTGAAATCCGAACCCGGCAAAGGGTCTGTTTTCAGCCTCAAACTGCCCTTCGTCCGCCCAAAAATATTGGTGGTGGACGACGACAATGATTTTAGGCTCATGATGTCTGCCTATTTAAAAATCATGGACGTGGAAATTTTGGAGGCAAAAAACGGACGCGAGGCTTTGGAGGTCATTTCGAGCCGGCGCCCGCACCTGGTGATATCGGACTTAAAATTGCCCGTGCTGGACGGCCTTGAATTGTTGCGACTCCTCAAGGCCGATTTGAACACCAGGGATATTCCCGTTTTTGTCGTCAGCGGGGAATATGGAATGGAGATTCGCAACACGGTTTTCAAACTGGGCGCGGATGAATTCGTGACAAAAGGAAAAATTGACAGGATCGATTTCATCCCAAGGGTAAGAAGATTTGTAGGGTAACAACAATATGTCAACGAATGTGAAAACGGCGGACGCCAATTTAGACGTTCGCGACGGGCAGGCGTCGCTCGCGATGAGGATTAAACACCTTCAATTAAGGCTCGCCTACGACAACCTCACAAATTCGTTCGTTTCCGTTCCCGTTGCGGTCGTGGTTTTAACGTTACTCGAACTGACCGAACCCCCCATGCCAGACCACCTTTTTGCCTGGGGCTTCTCCGCCTTGGCCCTCACCGCCATGCGATTTTATTTTTATCGCGGTTTTAGGAGGGTCGAGAACGCGACTTTCGACTACGATTTTTGGTCGAAAAGATACACCCAAAGAATTTGTCGAACGCATCACCACAACGGCCCGGAACGCGGTTCAAATGGTGGACGACCTTCTGGACATCTCGCGCCTGCAGGGCGGAAAAATGATTATGCACACGAGTTTTGCCTCGGCGGCCGTGCTGTCGGCACGGGCAATTTCCGGGCTTTCAGCCGTGGCCGACAAAAAGGGCGTTCGGTTTGTAAATGAAATTCCGCAGAATCTTGCCTTGTACGGCGACGTCTCCCTTCTACAGGAGGTGTTCAACAACCTTGCGTCAAACGCCGTGAAGTTCTGCAAAAACGGGGACGTCATCCGTTTTCATTCGCCGGCGTCGGACGAGGGCGCGGTGGCAATCACCGACACGGGGGTGGGGATAAATCCAAAACTGACGCCAGACTTGTTTAAACACGAGGTAAAAACCTCCGCCTTCGGCACGGCCGACGAACCCGGAACGGGATTTGGACTGCCGTTGTGCGCCGACATCGTAAAAGCCCACGGAGGGGTCATTGACGTCGCGTCCGAGCAGGGGAAGGGCTCCACTTTTACAATTCGCCTCCCTAGGGTGAGACCCTCGATTCTTGTGGTGGACGACGACCGCCCCATGCGAAGGCTGACAATCGCCCTTCTGGATCACTTGGGGTGCGTTATTCGCGAGGCTACCAACGGGGCCGAGGCGTTGGAACAGATAAAAACCGCGCGACCCCACCTGATATTATCGGACATCCAGATGCCAAAAATGGACGGCTACGGCCTGCTTTCAGAGCTAAAGAAGGATTCAAGCCTTAAGGACATACCGGTGATTTTAATGACCGCTTTTGGAATAGAGGAGCGCACCAAGGCATTTCAACTTGGCGCCTCGGACTTTATTGCAAAGCCCGTCAACAAGGACGAACTGCTCCCGCGCGTCCGCCGCTTCATCGGCGGTTGATTCGTAGAATATCACCTAGTGCGGTGTCCCAGTAAAAGAATTACGCTATGGTGGCGGCGGGCTTTTCGGCGACCATCCTCTAGTGGCAATAATACACGCTCTGACTTCGAGGGCGGAAGTATATGGTCGTTTACTGCGGCCTGCCTTGCGCCCTGCCTTCGTCAACCCTCATACAGTCTCAAACCGCTCGCTCTGATTCACATTTTAAAGTCTCAACCATTCACTGCGGGCGCAGAAACAGGATGAATCCCGTTGCTACCAATTCGTGTTGGCGCAGGCGCCGCCTGTAAAGGAGATACTGGAACACCGCCCTAGAACCAGTAGACCACCTGGCCCTGGGCCACGTTCGGATAAACGGTGTTTCCGTTCGGAAGCGTCTCCGTTTTAAACAGGTGTGTACTTAAACGCAAAACTTACATCCGCTCCGTCTTGTCTTTTGCCGACAACGTCTCGCATATCCCGCCGCGAATAAAGGGGCAGAAGGCAAGAACCAATCCGACGACTATCAGCAAAAAACCAATCAACTCGTTCACGACTCTTTTCCTTTCTTTAATCGTTAAAGTAAAGGAAGGATAATATACCCTACTATATTTGTCAACTAAATATTTTAATTAGTATATCTTAATGTTTCCAGACCATTTGCCAACCGTCATATTGAAGTGGGGTGGCTGTTATTGGGGCGCGGGAAATGCTATAGTTTGGTACGGATGGAAACGGTATCAATCGAGCGAAACACCAAGGAAACGCGGATTAGCCTCTCACTTAAAATTGACGGCGTCGGCGAGAGTTCCATAGACACGTCCGTGCCGTTCCTCGACCACATGATCAACCAAATTTCCCAGCACGGCTTTTTCGACGTAAAGATTAAGGCTGTGGGGGACACGGCGATTGATTTCCACCACACGGTGGAGGACTGCGGCATCGCGCTGGGCCAGGCATTCAAAGCGGCGTTGGGTGACAAAAAGGGGCTTGCCAGATTCGGCCATGCAAGCATACCGCTTAACGAGGCGCTTGCCTCCGTGTCGGTTGACTGCTCCGGAAGGCCCTTCTTTGTCTTCAAAGGGGATATCCCGAAGGGGAAGATAGGCGATTTCGACGCGGAGCTTATAGAGGAATTTCTCCAGGCCTTCGCAAACTCCGCGGGCCTCACACTGCACGTAAAGGTGGAGCACGGGACGAACCTGCACCACATAGCGGAGGCGGTTTTTAAGTCTCTCGCCCGCGCGCTAGATGCCGCGACAAGGCGGGAGCCTAGGTCCGTGGGCGTTCCCTCCACCAAGGGCGTGCTTTAATTTCAGCGGGCCTCCCCAAGAAACGGACGGCAAAATGATAGCCATAGTGGACTACGGCATGGGCAACCTCAGAAGCGTCCAAAAGGCGTTTGAAAAAATCGGCTCACCCGCCATCATCACGCGTGACGCCGACTTTATCGCCTCGGCCTCCGGCCTTGTCCTGCCCGGGGTCGGAGCCTTCGGCCTTTGCATGGAACGGCTGGACGGCTACTCGCTCTCCAACCCGATAAGAAAGTACATAGAGTCGGGCAGGCCGTTCCTCGGCATATGCCTTGGATTACAGCTGTTGTTCGACGAGAGCGAGGAGTTCGGCGTCCAAAAGGGGCTGGGTGTTCTTAAGGGTAAGGTTTTGCGGTTTCCGCACGGCGAGCTTAAGGTTCCGCATATGGGCTGGAACAACGTACAAACGACGAAAAAGTCCGCCCTTTTCGACGGCATCCCGTCCGACTCGTATTTTTATTTCGTCCATTCCTATTACGTCGCGCCCGAGGGGGACGTGGCCACCGGCACGACGGAATACGGGATTAATTTTGTTTCGTCGGTGGAAAAAGAAAACGTGTACGCCACGCAGTTTCACCCGGAGAAGAGCCAGTCGGCGGGCCTCAAAATGCTGGAAAACTTCTCCCGTGTCGCGGACCGGGGATGAAGGGAAAACGCCCCGGAATCGTCGAATACGTTCCGTGGTTTATACTCTCCGCGATTGGAATTTACGCCCGCCACGCCCCGAGGTTCATGCGGTACTGGGGGTACGGCAGTTTAACGACCCTGGCGTATTTCCTTTGGAGAAGCAGGCTCAAGATGGCGCTCGAACACATAAGGCTCGCCTTTCCGAACGAACCGGAGCCCAAACTGCTAAAAATCGCGCGAGGCTCGTACGCAAATATTTCAAGGCTTGCCACCGAGTTTTTCCACATGCGGTACATAACAAAGGAAAACATGGGCCAATACGTCACGTTCACGGGGTTTGAAAACTTCGAAAGGGCCTTCGATCGCGGCAATGGCGTGGTGCTCGTCTGGGCGCATTTCGACAACTTCGAGATGGTGCACTACGCTCTCGCCGTCCTAGGCTACCCCGTGCACACGCTCATCAGAAAGGTGGACAACCAACTGCTCGACGAGAAGACCGACAAAATGCGCGAGGAGTCCGGACAGAAGATAATCAAGCGGGAAGGGGCGGCCGGCGAGATGATAAGGCGCCTGCGCGAGGGGGGGGTGGTGGCGATAGCCGCGGATCAAAACGCGCTGTTTAACTCCGTATTCGTAAAATTTTTCGGCAAGTGGGCCTCCACCATAAAATCACCGGCGGTGATGCACCTGCGCACGGGCGCGCCGATTATTCCGTATTATTCCGTCAACGAAAAGGACGGACGGCACACCGCCGTTTTTTTGCCCGAGATAAAGACGGAGCCGACCGGCGACGTAAAGGCCGACGTGGCGCGCATAACCCAAAAAATTGCGGACGTGCAGGCGGACTTCATAGCAACAAGACCCGACTTGTGGCTGTGGATTCACAGAAGGTGGAAAATACAGCCGAACGAGAAGGAACTTGCCGAGCTTGGCGGGCCGACATGAAACTTAACTTGGAGTCCGCAAGACGCATACTGGTTCGCGCCCCGAACTGGCTTGGGGACGCCATAATGTCGCTTCCCGCAATAAAGGGGCTTGCGGAAATCTTCGAGCCTCCGGAGCTTGCCGTGGTCGCGCCGGCCTCCCTCGACGGCCTTTTTGAGAGGTACGGCTTTATAAACGAAGTCCATTACATCACGAAGAAAAACTCTTTCGGAGCGCACAAGGCGCTGGCCGGAAAATACGACGCCATGTTTCTTTTCACGAACTCGTTTCGTTCGGCGCTCCACGCGCTTGCCGCCAAATGCCCCGTCCGCGTGGGATACGGCGGAAATTTTCGCGGGCCTTTGCTCACGAACGTCATGCCGAAGCTTAAGAGGGTTCACATGGTGGACTACTACCTTAACCTCGTGCGCCCGTTCGGCGTGCGCATGTTCGGACAAAACGCCGATTTTCCGCTTTTGCCGGAGGAGGCGGCCTTTGCCGAAAATATTTCCGGGCTGGACGACGCGGTGGCGATTCCGCTCGGGGCCCGGTACGGCTCGGCAAAATGCTGGCCGCACCGGCAGTTAAAGGCGTTTATTAAATTGGCGGCCGGGGACGACAGGCGCGTGGTGCTGTTGGGCACAAACTCGGACGAAATGCAGGGCGAGGCCCTCGAGGACGTCGCGCCGACAAAAATCACGAACCTCGTCGGCAAAACAACGATAGGACAAATGGCGGCGGTGATGGCAAGGTGCGCGTGGGTCGTGGCGAACGACTCCGGCCCGCTTCACGTGGCGGGCGCGACCGGGGTGAAGACCATAGCCATTTTCGGGCCGACCGACCATTCGAGAACCGCGCCGATGGCGGACTGCGTCAGGCTGGTGACCCAAAACTCCGACTGCGCCCCATGCTTTAAAAGGGAATGCAACGGCGACCATCACTGCATGGAGGAGATATCCGCCGAAGAAATTTATTCTATAATGAGGACCGATGAAAAAAATTAGGCTCTTCCTTTTTCAACTTTTAGCCCTTTCCTTTGCACTCAGCCCGGCCCTCGCAGGCGAGATCGGAAAAACCGATGTCCGCGGATACGCGGAGTTCTCGTACGTTCGGGACAACGGCATCGGATGGTCCGGCTCGGAGTCCACGTTTTACCCGCGAGTAAAGCTGGACGTCCTCCACGCGGTTGACGAGGACGCGCTGGTGCGGGTCTCCGGCGAGTGGCAACCGACCGTGGGGCCGTTTTCGAGAGCGTATGGCCAGCTTGCCGCCCCGACAGCCCAGGTGGACGACACATACCTTCAATTCTCAAACATCGCCGAGGCCACGTCGCTAAGGCTCGGCTCGGTTAAAGTCCCCTTCGCCCGGTTCGACACGCTGGCCCTAAACCAGTCCGCAAGGCCGATGAGCAGTCCCAGATGGCGCGAATGGGACTACGGGGCCAGGCTGGATTCGCGCTTTTCTTTTTTTGATTTCTCCGTCGCGGTTGTAAACGGCGAGGGGACGGCGGGCACGGACTCCAACTCCGACAAATCACTCGCGGCAAGGATTGTGTTCCCGGCGCAAACCGGCGAGATTTACCCGGAGACGCTGGAGACGACAAACTATCCCAACCCCGCGGTGGCCAACCCTGCGGGGAATTTTAACTGGAGTTTCGGCGTCAGCGGCTACAACGGGACAAAATATTCGACCCCGATTAAACAACGCAACAACCACTACGGGGCCGATTTAAAGCTCGACTACTCCGTGTTTTCCCTGATGGCTGAATACGTCTACATGGAAGGGTGGTTCACCGACCCCTCGATGAACAACGCCACCGGCTCGGCCCTCACCTCATTCAGTTATTCAAGCGCGGTGAACAGCCTTTGGATTTGCAACAACGGCGTTTGCTCCCCGGCGACCTTCCAAAGGGCGAACTCGGTGATAGTGGAGCTAACCGCCGGGGTTTCGACCAAAACGCTTTTGTCCGCGATGGGGGAGATTTACAAGCCGGACATTGATTCCGACGTGACCCCGCAACAAAAACTCAAACAGCGGCTGGCCTTGGGGATAAAACATGACTTTAGGAAAAACGTAACCGGCTCCGTTTTTTACGTCTTTACCTACGACCCGGCGTTCGGACGGGTGGGCAACATAACGCAAAGCGACACTTGGAAGGGCGAGGACGTGTTCACATGCGGAATCGCAATGGCCTTTTGAAGGAGGGAGAAAATGAGGAAAATTGAGGCTATAATAAAACCGCACAAGCTGGACGCCGTCAAGGACAGGCTCACGCCGCTCGGCATAACCGGCATGACCGTGACCGAGGTAAAAGGGTTCGGACGGCAAAGGGGACACAAGGAAATTTACAAGGGGATGGAATACCACATAGACTTCATCCCTAAGATTAAGATCGAGGTTTTCTTGGACGACGCGGTGGTAGAGGCGGCGGTGGCCGCAATCGTCGAGGCGGCGCACACCGGCTCGATAGGCGACGGCAAGGTTTTTATAATTCCGGTGGACGACGTCGTCCGCGTGCGCACGGGCGAAAGAGGGTTGGGGGCGCTATAACATGACTACCAGGCTTGGAACGACGATAACAAAAAAAATAATGGAGGAACAGCGCCAGTTTCCGGGCGCGAAGGGCGATTTTTCCGGGATGCTCTACGAGCTGGTGGTCGCGCTCAAGGTAATCGCTTACGAGGTCAACAAGGCGGGGCTTATGAACATCCTCGGCCAGGCGGGAACCACGAACATACAGGGGGAGATTCAACAAAAACTCGACGTCTTCGCCAACACGACCATAATCCACAAGATGGACCACACCGGCTATCTCTGCGGCATGGCCTCGGAGGAGGTGGACGATTATATCCCCATCCCCGACAGACACCCGCAGGGCGGCAAATACGTCCTGCTATTCGACCCGCTGGACGGCTCCTCAAACATAGACGTGAACGTGAGCATCGGCAGTATATTTTCTATTTTTAAGAAAAAATCAACCGGCCCGAAATGCGCGGCGGAGGATTTCCTTCAGCCGGGCAACCAGATGATCGCCGCCGGGTACGCGGTCTACGGCTCGTCCACGATGTTCGTATACAGCACCGGTCTGGGGGTCCACGGCTTCACGCTCGACCCCGGCGTTGGCGAGTTCATCCTCTCTCACCCGAACATCAAATCGCCGAAAAAAGGGGGCATTTACAGCGTCAACGAGGGGAACAGAATTTTCTGGGACGACAAAACAAAAAAGATGGTGGATTATTTCGTCTCCGACGACAAGGCGACCGGAAGGCCGTACTCGTCGCGCTACATCGGCTCGCTCGTCGCGGACTTCCACAGAAACCTCACGAAGGGGGGGATATTTATGTATCCGCCCGACAAGAGAAGCCCGCAGGGAAAGCTACGGCTGATGTACGAGGCGATTCCGCTTGCGTTCATAGCGGAGCAGGCGGGGGGGCAGGCGGTGGACGCGACCGGCAAAAGGATTTTAGACATCGTGCCTACGGCCCTGCACCAGCGCACCGCGTTGTATATAGGAAGCAACGACGACGTCGAAACCGCCAAAAAGTTTTTGGTTTAGATGTTTGCTTTAAGTGGCCGAACATGACCCCCAAACATCCTTTGGCGGAAGTCTTCGGCCACCTGACAACCGACCAATCCACTGTCGCAAAACGGTACCGTTCGCATCAATATTGCCCGTTCAACAACATCGTGCCAAATTGCACGAAGGACAAGGCAAAAAATCCGTTGGGAGTATGTTCGATTTTTCACAAAAACCATCCGGTAATAACCTGCCCCATTCGTTTCCGCGAGGATTGGATTATCACTGACGATGCCGCGAGGTTTTTCTTTAAGGAGGGAACAAAGTGGAGTTCCCTCACCGAGGTTCGGCTCAACGACAAGAACGGGAAATCCGCGGGGAACATTGACGTAATTTTGGTAGCCTACGATAAAAACGGTAAAGTCGTGGATTTCGGCGCCTTGGAGGTTCAGGCCGTTTATATTTCGGGCAATGTGCGCGACCCATTCGAGCATTATATGGAAAAACCGTCGGAACGCGGATTAATGGACTGGTCAAAACAACCCAGATACCCCCGTCCTGATTTTCTCTCATCCTCAAGGAAGAGACTGGCGCCACAGCTACTTTTTAAGGGCGGAATTCTCCATAATTGGAAAAGGAAATGCGCCGTCGCCCTCGACAAACGATTTTTTTCCACGCTTCCGACTCTTAAAAAAGTTGCGCAATCAAAGGCTGATATGGCGTGGTTTATATATGACCTAGAATTGAAAGAGGACAAAAATACTGGAGCTCCAAAGTATAGACTAAAGGTCGTTGACGAGATATATACGGAATTCACATCTTCTCTTTTTTCCATCACTACCCCTTTGCAGGGTAATGTAGGTGATTTTGTAAAGCTTTTGCAGGAAAAACTGGACGACAAACTTGAGAATCCCCCAATTAATAAAACAATTGAGAATCCCTTCTAAGTTATGCCTCCACATAAACAAATTGCATTATTTCCAGATATATTGCGTGGGAGCCGGACAATAAAGCCGGTAAATGTGTCGTCCGTGGCCAAACTAAGCCCTTTTAGGTATCCCGGAGGAAAGACATGGTTTGTGCCAACATTCAGGGGGTGGTGCTCATCTCTCCACCAAAAGCCAAAATTCCTAGTGGAGCCGTTTGCCGGGGGCGGAATAATCAGCCTTACCGCATTATCTGAGAATTTAGCTCAAAAAGCGGTTATGGTCGAATTGGACAATGAGGTGGCGGCAGTTTGGAAATTGATTGTCGAAGGACACGCAAAATGGCTGGCCGATAAGATTTTAACTTTTAATCTGACCAAAGAATCGCTTTTGAAGGAACTCAGCAAGCCAACTAAATCCAATAAGGAAATCGCGTTTCATACGATTTTAAAAAACAGAACCTTCCACGGAGGGATACTGGCTCCCGGTTCCGGCATTTTGAAACACGGCGAAAATGGCAAAGGCATCACTTCGCGTTGGTACCCACGGACGATAGCAAACAGGCTTTTGAACATCGGGGACTTTTCAAAAAAAATAGATTTTAGGCGCGAGGACGGTTTGAAAGTGATGCAAGAATTTGCCAAAAGGGACGATGTTATTTTTTTTATTGATCCCCCATACACAGCCGGGGGGAAAAAGGCCGGCAAGAGACTATACAATCATTCCATGATTGACCACGAGCGGCTGTTTTCAATTTGCGAAGAGGTTAAGGGCGACTTTCTAATGACATACGACAACGCCGACGAAGTGAAAATTCTAGCAAGAAAACATGGCTTCCAAATGCGTCTAATTCCGATGAACAACACCCACCACGCCGCGATGGAGGAGTTGGTCATAGGAAGGGATTTATCCTGGATGGACGGCTTTCCATCCGTCCACGAACCTAAGGCCAATTACCGAAAATTAATTAAAACTAGGTTAAAAAAAGGTCAAAAAATATAGTTCTTGGCCTCCCCCCCTCAAGCCGGAACCCCCTGGCGTTTGGCGTTACGGTAAAGCGCGTACTCGCCCGCCGCGTAATCAGCGGCACTGACCGGCAGGGCATGGATGGGACGAAAGACCTTCAACTGCAAAGGATAAAGGACATCTATTATTTTTACGACGTCTTCGCCCAACCTTATTTCTCCATCAAGAACTACGAGAACATCAATATCGCTATCCGGTTCTGAGTCTCCCCTTGCCTCTGAACCATACAACACAACGGCCTTAAGGCGGCTCCCGTAGGCTTCCGCCAACCTCGACTTAATTTGCTTCAATATTTCCATAAGGTTTGATTATACCCCTTAACGGTTTCAAGAGGCGAACTCGGAGCGGACGGCCTTCAAAAACTCCGGTTTGGTGAACAGGTCGCACACCGTCGCGGTTAGCGCGGTGGCCGCCTTGAACATCGCCCCCTCCCCTTTTTTCGAGACGACGGCCTTTAGAAAATCCCTCGAATGGTTCACCACCTCCGGGTCGGATACGCAAAACTCCGGGTGCAGGGCCGGAACGACCTGCGAGAGGTTGCCGATGTCGGAAGAGCCTATCTCCAGGTTTTCCGCAACGCCGCCGTCCTTGAGGCCGACAGCCTCCATGTACCCCTTAAACACTTTTCCCATCGTCCGGTTCGGCTCGAACGGCAGATAGAAAATCGGGTTTTTAACGGTCTTCAACCTGCACCCCGTCGCCTGCGCGGCCCCTTTGGCGCATGTGATAACTTTTTTCAGCATCATCTCGAAATCGGAGACCGTTATGCCGCGCACAAAAAACTTCGCCGAGGCGAACTCCGGTATTATGTTCGGCGCGTCTCCGCCGTGGGTGATTATGCCGTGCACCCGGCTGAAATTCGGAGTCTGCTGGCGCATGGCGTTAATGGTGTTGAAAAGCGTTATCACCGCGTCCAGCGCGTTGATCCCCTTGTCGGGATGCGCGGCGGCGTGCGAGGCCTTGCCGTAAAATTTGAACTCCAACTCCATCACCGCGAGCATTCGCGCGATTGCGCGGTTTCTGTTTGCCGGGTGAACCATCAGCGCGGCGTCCACCCCTTTGAACCAACCATCTTTTATCATGTACAGCTTTCCGCCGCCCCCCTCTTCCGCCGGGGTGCCGATGACCTTTAGCGTCCCGCATTTTTCGCCAAGGATGCGCTTTACCGCGACGGCGGATGCGAACGCGGAGGCGGCAATCATGTTGTGCCCGCATGCGTGGCCGATGTTCGGAAGCGCGTCGTACTCCGCCAGTATAGCCACGGTGGGGCCGTTTTTATTTCCCGTCCACTTTGCCTCGAACGCGGTCTTTAGTTTTTTTGTTCCGCGCCTTATTTTGAAACCCTCGGCGGAAAAAGCCTCCGTCAATGCCTCGGCCGCGAAGACCTCCTCAAAGTTTAGCTCCGGTTTTTCGAAGATGCGCCTGCTGATGGCCGACGCCGCCGGGACCAGCGCTGAGACCGCTTTTTTTGCCTCCGTTAGTCTGCTCATACCATTATGTTCCTTGCTATTCTTATGTAGTTAAGCTCCTTGGGAATCTGCTCGTTCTCACAGAAGTTGGAGTCCGAAAGAATTTTTAGGTCCGTAAGCGTTCTTTCGTCCCCCTCGAACTCCACCGTCTCCAGCTCTTTGTCCGCCGCTATGCCGCCGGCCTCCAGAATGTCCAAAACCGAGCGGGCGTCGAACTTCCTCCCGTCCACTATCAAAAACGCGTCCGTTCCGTGCTCTTCCACCACTATGGTCACATAATATGCGGGGCGGGCGTGAAACCCGGCGGGTTTCGGAACCGGGACGGTAATCCGCGTCATTCTAACCATGCGCGACATAATCTGTTCGGCCTGTCTTTTTCCCATCATCATGAACCTGTGGGCGAAAAAGAGCGCGAAGCCGGAGACAAGCCCCAGCACGAGGTTTTTATCCACCAGGTGCGCCACGTTGCCGCGCCCCACGCCGGAATAGCTCTCGCTCTCGTGCCGTTCGTAGAAGTGTATCAGCCACCTCGCCATTTCCAGCAGGTGCATCGGCGCCGATATAAATGCCCGCAGTCCCAGCAGGTCGGCGTCGTTGGTGGCGTTGCCCGTCATGCGGATGTGGGTGTCGTACTCCGACTGGATGTTGTGCAGGGAGCTTTCGAGTATTTTTATCTTCGTCTCGTTGATTCTCGTGGGAATCATGTTTGCGAACTCGGCGGGCGGGGTCTTTTTTCCGAAGTGCTCGCGGTTTACCTTTACGGCGATTCTGCGGTAGCTTTCGGCGATGTGCATTATCATCCGCTCGCTCGTCTTGAAATTTTCCATTTGCAGGTTTCGGGGAAGCTTTGCGACGCTCCCGATGTCCTTGTAGTCCGGGATTCCCGGCGTCGTCATGCAGACCTCGCACCCGAGTTTTTTTAGCTCCGCCACCGCCTCGTTACCCAGAACGGCTACGAAATTATTTAGGTGCGCCATCGCGTCCGCGCCCTGGGAAAGAAATTCGGCGGAATATTGGGCCGGCTCGGCGGGGTGGTAGTCGCCGTACCTGTTAAGGATGTGGCTTAATTGGAACGCGGCTATGGCGCAGTTTCGGATGCTGGCGATTATCTCGCGAAAGTAATACCAGGTGATGTTTTCCTTCGCGCCGTGGTCGTCTAGAAACACCTCCAGTTTTTCCGCCTCGTTTAGGAGGTTGAAGTAAAACTGGTTGTTGAAATTCCGCCTGTCCGCAAGCGCTACCGAAAGAAGCGCGAAGAAGGGAACCGCCGAGTCGCCGAGCGGTTTTACGAATTCCCCCTCGGAGATAATGACGTTAAGCGGGCCGTGTGGCGCGGAAAAAGCCTTTCCCGGCTGACTTTCGTCGTTTTCCTGCGGATCTTCGGGGGTCATGATGCCCCCATTTTACCCCTTCCGGTGGAAAGGGCAAACGCCTTTATTCGAACGGGAAAACCGCGATTTGGGCCGTTACTTTACCTGCCCTTTGAAGGCGGCGGTTGAGGAAAAAAGCTCGCCGGCTATCCGCGATGCGATTTCGCCGGATTTTACCTGGTAGCTTTTGTTTTTAATCTGCCGTCGGAATTCCCTGACGACGTCCGGGCGCACCCCGTCGCCTTTGCCCGATTTTGCACTGCTCGCTTTCATTCCCATGAACTTCATCCAGCCTTTAAATTATTGTTCCAATTTTTTTTCCGGCTGATTGGCGGCTTACGCCAACCAACCGGAAAAACGCCGGCTTGCGCCGACCTACCATCCGTCCGGCGATTTCCCGAAAAACGCGCTGTCATCCATCGTTCGTCTCGAAAAGTGCCACGTAATCGCTTACTCGGCGCAAACTTGCGCTCTCACCCGCCCTGTTTTTCACAATGGCGGGTTATGTAGCCTTATCGTCATCCGCTAAAAAATCCATTAGCACAATTTTAACGAGGCCACGACGGCGGTATAGGCGTAACAGATTGGATTACAAGCTGTTCCAGCTTAGGGAAGAGACTGGGGTTATTTGGATTTTGGGGATTTCAGTATGTCGAGGCCGATAATAATCGCGCCGACGGTGATGCACGAGTCGGCCACGTTGTACGGGGGCCAGTGGTGACCGGCCACATACATGTCTATGAAGTCTGTTACGGAGCCGATTGTGAGGCGATCCGCCAAGTTGCCGGCGGCGCCGCCGGTAATTAGGGTGAGACCAATTTTTATTAGCCGGTCGCTCACCTTTAATCCGGCGTACAAATAAGAAACGAACGCAATCATAAGCAACGCGAGGACTGAAAACCCGCGCCCCACCCATTTGCTGTCCACGTTGGACAAAAAGCTAAAAGCGGCCCCCTTGTTTTGAAGGTGCGTGACGTCAAAAAAACCGGGGATGACATTGATAGAGGTAAAAAGCGGGACGTTCGCCCTCACAAGCTCCTTCGTGGCCTGGTCAACAACCACCAGCAACACCACCCACGCAAAAAATCCCCTTAGCCCCTTATAGCCCACTGTCTCCATTTCAACCTTCCTTCAACTCCACAAGGCTCACGGCGTCCCCCCCCTCCGCCATGCTTCCCTGCGAAAACGATTTTACGTACGCCGACGTCTTAAAATAGCCGGTGACCTTTCCGCGCAAGACCGAGCGACCGTGGATCACCTTGACCCTGTCGGCCCCGCGCAGATATTGCGTGTCCAAAAATTTGTCCAGCTCCAGCAGGGCGTCCTCCCCGGTCATCCCCATCAAGTTTATCTCGGCCGCATCTTTTTCCTCGGCGTCAAAAACAAGCCCGCCTCTCGAGGATTTTTTCTTTGCGTCCGCCTTTTCCTTTTCCTTGATGCCGATTATATCCTTAACGTCAACCGTCATGCGAGACTCCCCGCAAAGAACCTCCGCCCTACTCCCTGAAAGCCGAAGAAGCTTGGCCTTTCTGTCCAGCGCGGTTATCCAAACAAAATCCCCCTCCCCAAGCGTTTCCAGCGGAACGGAGTCCGGCCTGTGAATTTGCTCTATTATATCCCTCTCCATTTTTTTCAGCTTTTGCTCGGCCTCTTTTTTGGCCTTTAAATCCCCGTCGCGCGCTGTTTGGACGAGTTGCGAGACCTCCTCGCGAACCCTTGCAATCTCCACCTTCAGCTTTTTTCGTTTTTCCCGTTCGAACTCGTCGCGCGCCGCCTCCGCCTCCATTAGCCGCGCGGAAAGATTTTCGGCGGTCTGCCTCGCCTTTTCCTCCAGGCCGCCAAGCTCGCCAAGGCGCCTTTCCAACTCCGCCGATTTTCCGCTTAGCTCCGTCAATGCGGACTGGTATCTGTCGCGCGTGTCGGTGAGCCGTTCCCTTGCGGAGGCCAAAATTTCCTCCGGTATTCCCATTGCGGAGGCGACCCCCAAGGGATTGCTGACTCCCGGCATCCCCTTGACGAGTTTAAACGCCGAGTCCGCCCCGGAGCCCATGGCCGCGTTGACCATGTCGGAATTTTCCTGCGCGGCGACCTTCAGCCCCGGCAGGTGGGTGGAGACAAAAGTAAGGCATCCCTTTTTCGCGAGGTATTCCAAAACCGTCTCGGCCAAAACTCCGGCCTGAGCCGGGTCTGTGCCGTTTAATATTTCGTCCACTATCACCCACGTGCCCTCGCTACCGCCGTCCAGCGCCTCTTTTATCCCGCCAAGCTGGGCGGTGAAGGTGGACTCCCCCTCGGAGATTGACTGCTCGTCCCCCACCATGGCGTACATTTTTTTTGCGAACGGGAAGGTGGAGCCTTGCCTGACGGGCGGGAAGATTCCGCACGCGGAAAGAAGGACGCAAAGGCCGACTGATTTTAGCAGAACCGTTTTCCCCCCTGCGTTGGGGCCGGAAATGACAAGGGTTCTTTCCCCCTCCCCCATCGCGACGTCGTTCGGCACCGGGTTTTCGCCCCTTACAGCCATCATCGGGTGTCGGACGGCGAGCAGGCTCACCGGCCCCTTTTCCGTCAGTTGCGGACGCGAACCGCTTATCTCGGTCGAAAACCAACTTCTGGCGCAAACCATATCCAGCTGTCCCGCTATGGAATAGTCGGCCCTCACCGCCTCCTCGTTGGAGGTTACGAGCATGGAGGCCTCGCGCATAAGCCTGTAAATTTCTGCGTCCCTTTCGGCGAACGCCTCCCTCAGAAGGTTGTTGTCCGCCACCAATTCCTGCGGCTCAATAAAGGCCGTTTTGTCGGAGGCGGAAATGCCGTGAATTATCCCCGGAAAAACATTTTTGTACTCCGCCTTTACGGGGAACACAACGCGGTCGTTTCGAACAGTGACGTACGAATCTTGAAGCTTGTCGGCGAACTCTTTTTTCGCCAGCATGCGGTCCGCCTTGGCGTGAATTCTCTGGCGGATGGCGCCGATGCGCGACTCCAAATCCATAAGCAGCGCCGAGGAGTCCGGCCTTATTGTCCCGTCGGAGGAAAAAACCGAACTGAAGAAGGAGATAACCTCGTCCAACGGGCGGAAGTTTTTGCATAATTCCATCAGGCGCGGCGCCGACGGGCGCGAGGCAATAAACCCGCCTATCCGCACGGCCTGCGAAAGAAAGGAAATAAAATCGGCTATCTCCTCTTTTTCCGGCAGAAGCCCCTTGCGAACGACGGCGATAATCGCCTCCGGCCCCGAGGTGCGGTTTGGAAACAAAACCAAACCCGAAGCCGAGAGCCCGATCATCTCCGAGGTTTCGTCGAGTAATTTTTCCGCCAAGGCGGGGACGGATGCGGGCGCGAGACTGGCGCAAAGTTCCGCCCCGGGGGGTGTCTTGCACCTTTCGGCAAGCAGGCCGCAGATTTGGCCGAATTCCAACGCGCGTAGCGCGTGGACGGCGCGGTCATGCGCGGCGGGGCTATTGGTCGGCTTTATCTCGTTTTCCCTTTTCGAGACGTTCGCGATTCTCGCCGAATGCGAAATGGTTGGCCCATTTTGTGGCCTTCACGGCCAAATAAATGCCGCCGATCAGCACGGCGAGCATGAGGAACGGCTTCATTGTTAGCCGACGGCCTTTTGGGCCGCCTCCTCTTTAACGAACAACTCGATGACGTCGCCCACCTTTATGTCGTTGTAATTCTCGATGCCGATGCCGCACTCGTAGCCCGTGGCCACTTCCCTTGCGTCGTCCTTGAACCTTTTAAGCGACGACACAACGCCGCCGATGACCACCACGTTGTCGCGAATGAGCCTGCACTGCGCGTTTCGGCGTATTACGCCGTCCACGACCATGCACCCGGCTATCATTCCGACCTTGGAAATCCTGAACGTGTTGCGAACCTCGGCCCTTCCGATTGTCCGCTCCACAATGACCGGCTTGAGCATTCCTTTTACGGCGGCGGTTATGCTGTCGGCCACCTCGTAAATTATTCCGTAAAGGCGGACGTCTATCTTCTCCCTTTGCCCCAACTGCTTGGCCTTTTCGGTGGGCCGGACGTTGAACCCTATGACGATGGCGTCCGACGCGTCGGCAAGCATCACGTCGGTCTCGTTTATCGCGCCGACGCCGGAGTGGATTACCTGTAGCTTCACCTGCTCGAACGAAAGCTTGGACAACAGTTCGGAAACGGCCTCGACCGAGCCTTTGGTGTCCCCTTTTATGACGAGCTTGAGGTCGGACATTCCACCCTCGCCAAGCGTCTCGACGACGTTTTCGAGGCGAACGTGCTGTTTGACCGCCGTTTTTTTATCTTTCTGCAAGTCGAGCCTGGACTGGCATATCTGCCTCGCCTTTCTCTCGCTCTCCACAACCGTAAGTATCTCGCCCGGCATGCACGAGTCTATGGCGCCTAGCACCTCGACCGGCGACGAAGGGCCGGCCTCTTTTATCTGCAATCCCTTGTCGTTTACAAGCGCGCGAACTTTTCCGCTTACCGTGCCGACCACAAACGGGTCGCCGATTCTCAACGTGCCGGAGTTTACAATCGCCGTTATCACCGGCCCCCGGTTTTTCTCGAGGCGCGACTCTATAATCGTCGCGGCGGCGGGACTCCCCGGGTCGGCGCGAAGGTCCAAGACCTCGGACTGTAGCTGAATCATCTCCAGCAAGTGGTCAAGCCCCGTTCCGGCCTTCGCCGACACGTTGCAAAACACCGTCTGCCCGCCCCATTCCTCGGTTAGGAGGTTGTACTTCGTAAGCTCCTGCTTTACCTTTTCCGGGTTTGCGCCCGGCTTGTCTATCTTGTTCACCGCCACCATGACCGGCACGTTTGCGGCCTTTGCGTGGTTGATGGCCTCCACCGTCTGCGGCATGACCCCGTCGTCCGCCGCAACGACCAACACAACGAGGTCGGTAACCTTCGCCCCTCGCGCCCTTAGCGCGGTGAATGCCTCGTGGCCCGGCGTGTCTATAAAGGTAACGCTTCCGCTCGGGGTTGAAATGCTGTAGGCGCCGATGTGCTGTGTTATGCCGCCGGCCTCTTTGCCCGCGACGTCCGTCTTGCGTATCGCGTCGAGCAAGGAGGTTTTACCGTGGTCAACGTGCCCCATTATGGTTACAACCGGAGGGCGTATGGGAAATTTGGATTTGTCCTCCCCCTCGATTTTTCCCGCCAGGGCCGTGACAAGCTCCTTCACCTTGATGGTGAAGCCCATCTCTTTGGCAAGGTCTAGGGCAAGGTCGACGCCTATAATCTGGTTTAACGTAACGGCCACGCCCTTTAGGAAGAGGCGCTTGATGACCTCGGAAACCGGAACCTTGAGTTTTTCGGCGAACTCCTTTACGACCATCGCCTCTTCTATGATTACGGTTTTGGACTCGGCCTCTCTTTTAAGGCGCTCCTCCTCGGCTATCATTCTTTCGATTTCGCGGTTTTCCTCGGCCTCGGCCTTTCTTTTTAAGGCCTGCTCTTTTTCTGCCTTCTTGGACTCCTCGGCCTTTTTTCTGGCCTCCTCGACCTCTATCTTCTTTTTTGCCCCGGCCTCCTCGGCCGCCTTCTCGCTCTCGCGCTTTTTGGCGTCGGCCTTGGCCTTTGCATTGTGCGCGACCTCTACCTCCTCGGCTACTTCCGGCGCTTTGGTCGTTACCACCTCTTTCTCCTGTAGGGGGGCGGCGGCTTTAGGCGTAGCGGTTTTGCCAGTCCCGCGCTTCTTGGCGGCTTTAACGGCCTTTTCTTTTTCATCCGCAAGTTGTTTCGCGGAGAGGGAGGAAACCGCCTTTTTAACGGCGGATATGGACTGCCCCGTGACGGAAGAAGACGGCGTTTTACCGTCTATTTTCAGTTTCTTTAGTTCGGCGATTATGAAGGCGCTAGTCACGCCAAGTTCGGTCGCCAGTTCGCTTATTCTCATTCTAACTCCTTATAAGCCGGTAACTATATCACATTTGTTGACGTCTGTGACGCAAAGGACGGTGAGCGCGGGAATAAACGGCGTTTTTTCCTTTTGATTTAACGGTGCAAACTAAAGTAGAATGCACCGGTATACTTTAACAATTTCAGTGAGGGAGCAATATGGGCGATCTTGACGTAAATATGAAGGTGCTCGTGGTGGACGATTTCGCCACCATGCGCAAAATTGAAAAAAATATTCTTGGTCAGCTTGGCATCAAGGACGTTGACGAGGCGGACGACGGCTCCACCGCGCTCCCAAAACTGAAGGCCACAAAATACGACATCGTTCTGCTCGACTGGAACATGCCGAACATGACCGGCCTCGAACTGCTAAAGGCGATGCGCTCCGACGACGCGATGAAATCCGTTCCGGTGATAATGGTCACCGCCGAGGCGCTGAAGGACAACGTCGTTGCGGCGGCGCAGGCCGGCGTGAACGACTACATCGTAAAACCGTTCAACGCGGCGACCCTAGAGGAAAAACTCAAAAAAGTCCTCAAGGTCTGATTCTTATCCAGTTCCCTCTTCGGGGAACCGTGCAGTCCGCCGGTTCCCATATCTCCCCCCTCTTAAACCTATCGAATAAGCCTGATTTTCGGGGTGAATTTAAGCCCTGCCCACGCCTTGTCCGCCGTCAAGGCCGGAAGGCCGGTCTGTTTAGAAAGAGCGAGACAAGCCCTATCGGCAAATGAGAGTCCTGCTTTGGCGCCTATCAAATAAAGCAAACCCGCTTCTGTGGCGGTTTCGGCGTCAAACGGAACCACCGTGAGTTCTAGGGCGTTTATCATTGTGTCAGCGGCGTCGGGCGATATCCCAACGGTCGCCAATTTTGCCACGACCTCGGAATAATTGACGGCGCTTATCGCCGTGTCGCCCCCCTCAATAGCTTGCAACACAACTTCCGATCCGTTTTCGCCGTTTATCACGGCCAACACCGCAGAGGCGTCCAAGATATGGCTATTCACGCTCTCGCTTGGCCTCGGCGCGACGCTCTTTAATAAGTTCATCAACGATGGAGCGGCTCTTCCCCACATGGGCGCGAAACAGGTCTTGTACGGCCTTTATTGACGCGCGAAGACTTTTTATGCGCAACTCCCCCTTCTCCATCCGAAGCACCACGTTGTCGCCAATCGCTATTCCAAGAGCTTTCCGGTATTTGGCCGGGATGACAACGCGCCCGCCCCGGCTTACTTTCGTTCTATTCGTTGTTCCCATGCGCCTATTATGACATTTTTAGGATAAGTGTCCAAATATTTTTAATGACATAATATGAACGATTGTCATCATTATAGATTGCGCAATGGAAACCTCACGGATTCCAAGCTTAAGCTTTTATTCAATTATAAGTTAAGTTTCGATGCCGTGCCTCAACCCCCAGCGTAATAAGCTATCTTCTCTTCTGTAATTCCTTGAAGACTTCCTCTGGCGGGATGTCCATCGAGGCGAGGGCGATGAGCGTGTGGAACCAAAGGTCGGCGGCCTCGTAAATCGCGCCGGTGCGGTCCCTTTTGACGACTGCCATCGTAAACTCCACGCCCTCCTCGCCTATCTTTTTTAGAAAGGCGTTCTCACCCTTTTCAAAGAGGCTGGTCACGTACGACTCTTTCGGCCTCTCCCTTTTTCTTTGCTGTATCACTTGGTACACTCGGGAAAGAATGTTCTCCGTGTGCGCCACGGGCTGTTGGCGAATCACGTCCCCGCCGGCAATCTCCGTAAAGAAACAGGTCTCCTGGCCCGTGTGGCAGGCGGGGCCCTGCTCGTCCACCTCTATAAGCAGGGTGTCCGAGTCGCAGTCATACGAAATTTTTTTGACCTTTTGCGTGTTCCCGCTTGTCTCCCCTTTTTTCCAAATCGTCCCGCGAGACCTCGAATAAAAATGCGTGAAACCCGTTTCCAGGGTCATCCGCAACGTTTCCGCGTTCATGTAGGCCATCATCAAGACCTTGCGGGTGGAGGCGGACTGGATGACGGCCGGGAGAAGCCCTTTTTCGTCGAACTTCAAATCTATTTCGCTCATATCCTCACCGGTATTCCTTTTTCATGAAGGTATTGTTTCGCCTCGCCGACCGTGTGCTCCGCGAAGTGAAAAATCGAGGCCGCCAACGCCGCCGAGGCTCCCCCTTCCGCGAAACCTTGGTACAGGTGTTCCAAGGTGCCCACGCCGCCCGATGCTATCACGGGGATGTCCACCGCAGACGACACCGCCTTTGTAAGCGCGATGTCGTACCCGTTTTTTGTGCCGTCCCTGTCCATGCTCGTAAGCAGTATTTCCCCGGCGCCGAAGTCGCGCATTTTTTTTGCCCACTGCACGGCGTCCAGCCCGGTTGGGTTTCTCCCCCCGTGCGTGTACACCTCCCAACCCTCGCCGGAGCGTTTTGCGTCTATCGCGACCACTATGCACTGCGTCCCAAAGCGAAACGCCGCCTTTTTTATTATGTCTGTGTTCGTGACCGCGGCAGTGTTTATGGCCACCTTGTCGGCGCCGGCCTTTAGCAACTGCCTTATGTCCTCCTCGCCGCGCACCCCGCCGCCGACTGTCAGCGGCATGAAAACTTTGTCCGCCGTGCGCTCTATGACGTCAATCATGGCGTTTCGATTTTCAACGCTCGCGGTGATGTCAAGATAGGTGAGCTCGTCGGCCCCCTGCAGGTCGTAGTTTTGTGCGGCCTCGACCGGGTCGCCCGCGTCGCGCAGTCCCACGAACTTGACCCCTTTTACAACCCTGCCGTCCTTGACGTCCAAACAGGGGATGATTCTACGGGTAAGCACTATTTCGCTTTAAACTGAAACCGGCCCACGGCGCCTTTTAAGTCGATGGCGCCGGTGTATATGGCCTTGCCGATGATGGCTCCGGAGACGCCGGGGATTCTGGATAATTTGTCCAAGTCGGCCATGGTGGACACGCCCCCGGAGGCGATGAGCCTTCCGCCCGAGAGGGAGGCCATGTTTTCAATCTCCTTTAGGTTCGTCCCCTGCAACATTCCGTCGCGCGACACGTCCGTAAAAACAATTCCCGCCAGGGCGGTCAGCGGCGCCAAATTTGTCGCGGTAAACACGGTTGCCTTAAGGTCCGAGACCTCCGTCCACCCGCTACCCAAAATGATGCCGTTTTTTGTGTCAATCCCGGCCAAGACCCTGCCCGGGTGCTTGTTGATTATTTCCAGAGCGAGCTTCCAATTGTTTATCAGCATTGTTCCGAGGACTATGTTTGAAACGCCGCACTCGAAATGTTGCTCCGCTATCTCCAAGGATCTTATCCCGCCGCCGAGTTGTATGCGGCATTCGACAGACCTACAAATTTTCCTGACCAAGGCCGCGTTTTTTGGCTTACCCTCCACGGCGCCGTCCAAATCCACTATATGGATTATTTTCGCGCCGGCCTGCTCCCACTTGAGGGCCTGGTCCACGGGGTCGGTGGAATAGACCGTTTCTTTGGCCATATCCCCCTGAGAAAGTCTTACGCAACGCCCCCCTTTAATGTCTATGGCAGGAATAATATTCATCGGCTCAGTCTATCCCGATTCAACGCAAAAATAAAGCGTGTCAGGCCAAGTTTTTTAATTCGCCCTGAATTTTTACGAGTCTTTCCCCCACGTCTCGAAAGGTTTTATCCTCCTTGTAAACCGACCCAAAAAAACTGAACGCCTCTTTTAGCATTCCCGCCTCCTCGAGCGTCACCCCTATTTCGTATCGAAATTCCAAAACCCTGTCCCGATCCGGCGCGGACTCCATACCAAGCTTAAACCTGTCCGCGGCCTCCTTAAACTTCCCCATTTTTCTAAGGCATATTCCGCCTGAAACGAGCGCGTCCAGCCTTAATTTGGGGTCGTTGGCGGCCAGCGAGAACTCGTGCTCGGCCTCGGGCAACAATCCCATTTCCATATAGCTTACGCCGAGGTTAAACAGCGTCTCGCCGTCGTTGTCCCCCACGCCCTTGTTGACCTTTACGGAAAATTCGTCGAAGCCCGGGCCGCCTTTTTCGCCGGCGTTCGGAGGCCCCGGATTCTCCGAGTCAAAATTCTCGCTTTCCCCCGGCGGAGGTGGGGCCAGGTCCGTCGGGTCTTCCTTCACGAAAAAATTTTTTACCCCCTCGACGAGAAACTTGGACGTCTCCCCCTTAATAAAGTATGCGGAAAGCTTTAAGCGTCGAAGTTGAACCTCCAGCGCCACGTCTATGCTTTCTGTGTAAACGAACACCTCCGAACCCTTCAATTCGGGCGAGCCGATTATTTTTTCCACTAGAACAAACGGGTCGTCCGAAGATTGTTTTTCCAAGTCGGTTATTATTATGGTCGGCTTGGCGGAAATTATCTCCGCCAGAACGTCGGCCCCGTGCGGCGCCGAGCGCACGTCGAACCCCACTTCGGCAAGAAGGGCGCTAAGGCCCGATTTTTTTGTGAACTCGTCCTCGACAACAAAAACCCTTTTTTCAAGTTGTTCGGAGTTTTGGCTCATGGGAACACTAATTTAGTCAAATGCCGGGGCGAAAAAAAACGAAGAAGTCGCGGACGTAGTCCTCATTTCACGATTGCAAATGATTTTACGGTGACTATCTTGTTGCCGTCCTCGTCCTCTTCCAAAATTCCGGAGAGGGTCGTCCTGCTACCCACGTGGCCCAAAAGCTCGTTCCCTTTTGGCGAGTCGTTGACAAGAAAATAATCGTATGCGTCCCCCTGTTCGACCCATATCTCAACGGCTATCACCGCGCCCTTTTCGTCTATTGCGGCCTTTTCAATGCTTCCCGTTATGGTTACCTCTTTTTCTTCAGATGCCGTGGCCGCGTCCTCGCCAAAAGCGGACAAGGGGGCGGACATGGACAAAATGGAAAAAACCACGGCGCAAAAAACGCCGACTCCCAAGTTATGGTAGAATGCCCTTAGCATTCGACCATTATATTACCTAAACCACTGGAAAAACGAATGAATAATTGCAGGCCCCGAAAAACGGTTGTTGTGGAGACAGCCAGGGTTTTTACAAAAAACGGCAGACACGGCAACCAACTGGGGGTCGTCACCGACGCCGCAGGACTCTCCGACGCGCAGATGCAAAAAATCGCGAAAAAACTGGGGTTTTCGGAGACGTCCTTTGTCTTCCCGCCCGGAATAGCAAAGGCCGACTACATCGTTCGATTTTTCACCCCGGCGCAGGAAATCCCTTTCGCCGGCCACCCGACTTTGGGCACCCTGTTTGTGCTGGAAAAAAGCGGGCTTGTCGCCAAAAAGGGCGCCTACGTCCAACAGATCGGGAAAAGGAAAATCCCCCTAAAAAGACTTCCGGACGGCAGAATAACAATGTCGCAAGGCGTGCCGAGTTTTGGGAAAAAGATCGGGCGAGAGACGTCCGCCAAGCTTTTGTCGTTGAGGGAAAGCGACGTCGCGGGGGACGGCGAGGTCGTCTCCACCGGCCTGCCGCATCTGATAATCCCGCTCTCCTCAAAAACGGCGCTAAAAAAGGCGCGCATCTCCGCAAAAATTCACGACCAAGTTCGAAAAACGCACCATATGGACGCGGTAATGCCATTTTTCGCTGACGACGCTACGGTGCTTTGCAGAAACTTTTGCCCGGCGCTCGGGGTGGTGGAGGATCCGGCGACAGGTAGCGGTTGCGGGCCTCTGGCCTGCCTTATCAACCGTCGGTGGGCCCTGTCCGACACTGACGGCACAATGGAGTTGGAAATTTTGCAGGGCTACGGCCATCTTTCGCAACTTTTTACATGGGTCTCCACAAAGGGGGGAAGAATTACAAACGTGGACGTAGGCGGCTACTGCTCCCCCGGCAAACAAATCCAACTAAAAATTTAAACTGCGAAAGAGAGTAATGGAGCAAACCACGAAAAACACGAAGGGACACGAAGCGGAGATTCCTGTTTTTTCGCGCCTTCGCGTGAACCATCCCGTATTATTTTGATACAATGGGGGAATGAACCAACAAAAGATAATTGACGGACTTAAATCGGTGTGCCTCTGCAAGGGAATAAAAAAGAAGGCTTTTCTTGAGCATGTGGAGAAGGGCGTAAATACCGTGCACGGCCTAAAAAAGGCGACTGGCGCCGGAAGCGGCTCGTGCCAGGGCAAACGATGCACCCCGCGCATTGAAGAAATATTAAAATAGCCCGCTAAAAACCGATGGAAAAGTATCGCGGACGGTTCTCCAACCTTGGCGTCAGGCTTGGCGCCCCCTCGTTCGTCTGGCCGGCGGGGTTCTCCGAGAACGCGGCAAAATTAAAGCCGGTTTTCAAAGAGGTGCAGTTGACCGCGTACGAGCCCGCGGTAACATCCCCGATTAGCGACGAGGAATTGAGTTCTCTGCGCTCGTTAAACGACCCCGAATTTGGATATTCACTGCACCTTCCCATACCGACGTCCATGGCGCTTCCGGGCGGGGCGCCGGAAAAAATCTTGTCTCACACCATGCTGGCGTACGACAAGGCGCAAATTCGCAACTACGTTCTTCATGTTGAAAAGTCGTCCGACGCATGGAACCCCGCGCTCGTTCCAGAAAGAATATCGAGTCTATTGGAGGCAACGGGGGTGTCCCCCGAAAGAATATGCGTGGAAAACATAATTGGCTCCCCGTTTGCCGAGGCTTGGGAAAGCGTAAGGGGGCTTGGGGTTTCGGTATGTTTCGACGTTGGGCACTGGCTGTTCGAGGGCGGAAATCCAGAGGAGTTTTTTGACAAATATGGCGACAGGATAAGAATGGCGCACCTCCACGGTGTCGCGGGCGGCAGAGACCACCTCCCGCTGACAAACATACCGCAGGCGACGCTAAAGAAAATCATCGCCAGCTTTGCGGAAATGAAAATGGACGGCGCGGTGATTATAGAGATCTTTTCCCCCGGATACATGGCGGAGTCGTTGGAATATCTAAGTAAAATTTACGGCTAGGGCGGTTTAACTTCCTTTTGATACGATAATTTGTCATTCCCGCGAAAGCGGGAATCCATTTCCTCAAAATACCTAACTTAAGGAGCTGGATGCCGGGTCAAGCCCGGCATGACATTAAAGATGCGTGTCTAAAATAAATTAAAATGCTCTAACTGTCGCTTTTAAACCGACGCAGGCCAGGCTCCCCTCGCACCCAAGACGGTGCGGGTTCGGCTCCGCATGCGGGTCAGATGTGCCCTATCTCCTCTTCGGTCTTCTTTTTTACCACGGTGACGGCGGCGATTTTTATTTTGTTCGTGAGGATGGAGGTGGCGGTGGCAAGGCCCTGGTACATCTTCAAATCCTCCTTGTCTATCACGTCCACCGCGCCAATCATCTGCGCCCTCTGCCTTTGCTTGCTGTCCTTTTGGGCTATGGAGCTCACCACTATCACCGGCTTGGGGAAGTGCATCATCAGCTTTTTTAGGAAGGTCACCCCGTCCATTTTGGGCATGATGATGTCCAGCGTCAAAACGTCCGGATCCAACTCCAGTATGCTGGAGCGCGCCTCGTATGCGTCTCCCGCCTGGCCTATCACCTCTATTTCGGGATCCGAGGATATCGCCTTTATGATGATTTGGCGTATCGTTGCCGAATCGTCCACCACCATGACCCTGATTTTTCTGGACGCGATTGTTTTTTTCTTGTGCTCCAACTCCTTGGACAACTCCGATTTTTCAATGGGACGCATCGCTATTACGCCCGTTTCGGTGTTGAAGAAAATCTTTCTTCCGTTTGTGCCGCCCACGTCCTTTTTGGTGACGGTCACCCCGAAATCCGCCAACATCCTAAGGGCGATTTCTATATTTTTCTCGCCTATGCCGACGCCGGTGTTAAGGTGCCCCACCACGGCCCCGCCGCCATAGACCTGCGCCACGAGGTTTCTGGGGTTTGGGTCGAGCCTCTGCATCATCTCCATAAGTTTTCTTGTGGAATAGTCGCCGTACTTCCCCTTCATGTCCTCGTTCGTGCCGCTGGGGAGCATATAATGGTTCATGCCGCCGGCTTTAATCTGGGTGTTAAAAAGGCAGATGGCGACGCACGACCCCAGCAGGGTCGCAAGCTCCGCCGGCTGGCGCGAGACGGCCAGCTCGCCGGGAAGAAGAAAAATTCTTTTAAGATCCGCCACCTTCTACCATTCCTCCATTTGCGACTGCATAATTATGCCGTCCATATCCAGTATCATGGCAAGTTTGTTGCCGTCGTAAATTGAAATCCCCTCGAACGGGGAGGGCTCCGTCGTGGTCTTCACCGACAAGTCCTTGTAAATAATCTGCCGCTGGCCTATCACGTTGTCCACTAGAAAACAGGCCCGGTTCTTTTTGTTTTGAACGAGCACAAGTATACCCTCTTTGGGGTCTTTAACGTTGCCGTTAATGCCGAAAAGGTCGTAAAGCCTCACCAGCGGAATAATCTCCTCGCGCCGCTTTACGACCTCTTTTTTACCGCGCACCGTGAAAATTTCCTCCGACGACGGGCGGAACGACTCCATTACCTCCTCGTTCGGGATGAGAAAAACAGAGTGCCCGACCGCGACCGCAAGCCCCTTTTTAATTAGCGTCGTGTGCGCCAAAGGAATCGTTATCACGGTCTTCAACCCGACCCCGGGCCGGTTCTCAAGCCTCACATGGCCCCCCATCTCCTGCGCGGAGGAGAGCACGACGTCCATTCCCACGCCGCGCCCGGACGTCTCCGTAACCTTTTTGGATATCGAAAAGCCGGGAAGAAAAACATGGTCCACCGCCTGCTGGTCGGTCATTCCCGCAACGGCCTGCGCGGTCGCAAGCCCCTTTTCCACGAGCGCCAGTTTTAACTTCTCGACGTCGATGCCCCTTCCGTCGTCCGACACGGTTATCGCCAGCATCTCCCCCTGTTGCGCCGCCGAAAGCGTGACGACCCCCTCCTCCGGTTTTCCGGCCGAGTGGCGGTTCTCCGGCGTCTCCAGCCCGTGGTCAATGCTGTTGCGAATTATGTGGACAAGCATCGTCTCGAGCTTCGGCACGGCGCTTTTGTCCACCATCGTCCACTCGCCGCTAATAACCAATCCTGCCATTTTGCCGACGGTCACGCATGTGTCGCGCACCACGCGCGGAAGGCTTTGAAACGCCTCGGATATCGGGACCTTTCTGATGTCGTACAGGTGCCTCGAAAGAGCCTCGCTGTGCTCCTGAAGCGCAACCGTGGCGTCCTTCAGGCTGTTGATGTTCGCATCCACGTTCCCCTCGGAAAACTGGGATTGAAGATAGTTCATAAACTCCGACACAATCACAATCTCGCTCGAAAGGTCTATGGTGCGGTCAAGTTTTCCCTGGTCAATCTTGATCATTTTTTGCTGTCGCGGCCCGTCGGCCGACTTGTCCGCCTGCGCCTCCTGTTTCTCCTTGTCCAGCATGGCGGCATAGGCGGCCATTGCGTCCTTCGTTATTCCGGCCAGCACGTCGTCGAAGCCGGATTCGTCCTGGTACATCATCTCCAGGTCGTCCCTAAGCCCCTTTAGAACCACCAGCGGCTTGTCGTGCTTCGCCTCGGTATGTTTGGCGACCAGCGCGTCCAAGCTTGCGGAAACCGTGGGATAGTGGGTGCTGTCCGGCTTGCCGTCCGCGACCTCCGCAAGCACCACCATGATCGCGTAATACTCCCTCGAAACGTTCACCCCGGCGTAACACAAACGGTCGTTCCCGGTCTTCTGCCGTCTGTCGGCGATTAGCTTTGGCGAATTTTTCATAATCATCTGCAAAAACTCGTTGAGGATGGGGTTTATCTTAAGCTCCTCCTTCACTTCCTCGCGGGACAAAAATTTCATCACGTCCGACCTTAGCATCTCCTCGTGGTTGGAGGTTCCGTTGGATTGCAGGACGGCCTCGATCTCGGTGAGAAATTCCTCCTGCCCCTGGGTTATGGGCGTCTCCTTACGCTCCGCCATGAGGGCGGAAAACATCTCCTTTAGGTGGTCAACACCCCTTAGAACAAGCCCTATGATTGCGCCGTCTACGTCTATCTGGCGGTCGCGTATGCGGCTCATCAGGTTTTCAAGGGAATGGGAAAGCATCTTGATGCCGGAGATTCCAAAAAGGGAGCTGTTCCCCTTTAGCGAGTGCACGCAACGGAAGATGTTGTCCACCGGCTCGCGGTCGGACGGGGTTCTTTCGAGCGTGATGACCCCCTGCTCGAGTTCGCCCAAAATTTCGGCGGACTCCGCAAGGAAGTTGTCAAAAATTTCGCTTTCGCTACTGTAATCCATTCATACCACCGAGAGTATTCTATCCCTCTTTGACATCCTCTCAAAGCGTTGTGAATAAGGGGGCAAAAAAGGGGTCAAATGGGGCGCGAAAGACGTCGTAATTTATATGAGAAGAAAGAACTACGAGGGGCGACGGCCGGCTTTAAGACTGACGGAGGCCAGCACCTCGTTGCCTGAGCCAAAATACTCCAAATGGTCGAAAAACTTTTCTTTGGAAAGGGCTATGCCCCTGCCGTGCGAGTCAAACGCCCTCTCGGGGCTTAGCGTTAGAAACTGCTTCCACTCGAATCCCGGCCCGTCGTCCCGGATTCGGAAGCGGAGCGAGTCCTCGGAGCTTTCAAAGGTAACCAACGCCTTTTTTGCGGAGTACGCGGGGTCGGAAAGCCGCGCCCTGACCTCGGACTCCAATTTTCCGTTTTCAATCAAATCCGATTTTTCCTCGTAGGTGATTCCAAGATTTCCATGCTCAATCGCGTTTATCATCAGCTCCCACAGGCCGATGGCGGTTTTTTCCGGCTCGGGACATTTTTTTGCCAAGACCCTCGAAATGGCCTCCGCCTCCGACGGGTGGCAAAAATAAAACTCGCGCTCATCCCCGCGGTAGAGCGACGTCCCGCTTTCATGGGCGACGGACGACATGGATTTGTGTTTTTCAAAACTCGCCACGGCGGCCCTGGTTATGCCAATCGCGTCCTGCGGGGAGTAGGGTTTTGTGAGGTAGTAATACGCGCCCGCCTTGATTCCATCGGAAACGTCCTTCTTCTGGCTCAACGAGGTCTGCATGACGACGGGAATGTGCCTTAAATTCTTGTCTGCCTTTATCTTGTTTAGAACCTGCATGCCGTCCATCCTTGGCATCTCCCTGTCCAAAAGAACGGCGGAATATCTGTCCGGCCAGCGGGAAAGCATCTCCCACGCCTCCTGGCCGTCCTGCGCCATAACCAACGGAAGATCCATCGGCTTGAGGTACTCCTTCAGCATCATTCGCGCCGTAAGCGAGTCGTCAACCACCAAAATCATTCCGGTGGCCGCGTCTTTTGCCGTCACAATATATCCATGAACATGAGCGGATATTAACCAAAATTTAACCTTAGGTCAAGTTTTCGCCCCGGAAGAAGGTTTTGGGGCCTTAAATAGCCAGCAACAACGTGGTCTCTAAAACCTCGTTTATGGCGCCAAGCACGTCCCCGGTGACGCCGCCAATTTTGGCGTCCGAGATGTGGCGGACGGCGTAGGTGATGAAAAATGTCACCACAAAAAATACCACCAACTGTTTTCTAGCAAAGTAAAAAGTGACCAACAACGCGAAGACGAGCGAGTAAATCAGCGTCAGCGGCGAGACCTTTCCGATGAAGGCCTTTCCCGCCCCAGCTGGCCTTGGGTAAACCGCCTCGAAGGAGGCGAACGCCATCCCCCACCGCGACATGGCAAACACCGGAATAATGTTTGCGATGTTTCCAAACTCCAGTATGTGCCACAAAGCGGCGAATTTTCCTATGAGGACTAGAAAAATGGCCGTCATGCCGAAGGGACCTGCCGAGGGTTCGCGCATTATCCTCAGCATGTCGTCCGTTCCCTTGCCGCAGAAAAATCCGTCCACCATGTCGGCCAGGCCGTCCAAATGAAGCCCGCCCGTGACCATCACAATCGTAAATATTAGAATAAACGCCGAAACCCTGTCGTCCACCCCCACCCAGATGAACGCCCACGCCAGTCCGGCTAAAAAAAGCCCGAGCGAAAGCCCCACAAGCGGAAAATAGAGGAAGCTCTTCGGAAAATCCCCCTCTTGGTAGTCCGCCCTCCCCGGAAGCGGGAGGCGCGTAAGGAATACGAATGCAAGGCGAATGGTTCTAAGCAATCAAACCTCAAGCAAAAAGCACGGTTTCTAAACGGCCGTGGAAACCCCCGCGTTTTTAAAAGTGGCCATTTCGTTGTAAATCTTTACGGAGCCCTCGATAATCCAAATGGCGAGCGCGGCCCCGGTTCCCTCTCCAAGGCGAAGGTTTAAATCCAAAATCGGGAGCACGCCCATCGTCTCGCAAACTTTTTTGTGCCCCCGTTCGTTTGACATATGGGACCAAAACGTCCTTTGCATCACCGCCGGGGCGCATTTTACCGCCACCATCGCGGCGGCCGACGAAATGAAGCCGTCCACGACGACGGGTATGTTATTTTTCGCCGCGCCAAGGATAAGGCCGGTAAGACCGGCTATTTCAAACCCGCCAAGCTTTGCCAGCGCGTCCAGAGGCGAGGCGTATGGGGCGTGAAGCGCAACCGCCTTTTTGACGACCTCGGCCTTGTGCCGAACGCCCTTTTCGTCCAGACCCGTTCCGGGGCCTGAGATTTCCTCGGGCGAAAGGCCCAGCAGGGCGCAGTAAAGCGCGGTGGAGGGGGTCGTGTTTGCAATCCCCATGTCGCCGGTGCCGATGATGTGGCAACCCTCTTTGGCGGCGGTCTCGGCCAGTTCAATGCCGGCAAAAATGGCGCGCTCCGCCTCGTCGTTCGTCATCGCCGGTTGTTTTGCGATGTTCTTTGTTCCCATGCCGATTTTTTTGTCTGTCAGCCCCGGCCTGCCGGAAAGGTCGGCGTTGACGCCCATGTCCACCACCACGGTTTTAATCCCAGCGTGCCGGGCAAGGACGTTTATCGCGGCGCCTCCCGAGAGAAAGTTAAACACCATTTGCGGCGTAACCTCCGCCGGAAACGCGCTTACCCCCTCCTGCGCCACGCCGTGATCCCCCGCCATTATAAAAATGGTTTTTTTATCCAGCTTGGGGGGAATGCAGTTTGAGGCGCGGATAAAATTGAGGGCGAACTCCTCCATCCTGCCAAGCGAGCCGGGCGGCTTCGTAAGGCTGTTTATATGGTCGAGCGCCGCCACGTCCATCGAGACGTCCACGGGTTTTATTCCCGCAATGTAATCCAATACTTTTTTCAAATTCCCCTCTTGATAAAAACCGGCTGGCCCGCGACCATAAGAACCACCTCGTCGCAAACCGCCGCAATTTGCCTGTTCAGCGAGCCGAGCCACCGCCCGTATTTTCTGGAGGCCGCGTCCGCCGGGATTATTCCCAGCCCCACCTCGTTGGTCACGAGTATCGCCGTCCCGCCAAAATTGCCGACCGCCTCGGCAAGAAGCAATGACTGGCTTTGGAAGACGTCGTCGTCCGAAACCTCCAGATGGTTGCTCGTCCAGATTGTTAGACAGTCTATTATGAAAACGCCCGTTTTGCGCCGGTTTAATGCGTCGGCCACTTTAAACGGCTCCTCCAAGGTCCGCCATTCGGCGGGCCTCTCTTTTCGGTGGTTTTCAATCCTGGCTTTCATCTCTTCGTCGCGGGCCTGCGCGGTGGCAAGAAAGATCTTTTCGCCGTCAACGCGCGCGCCCCTTTCGAGGGCGTAGTCGCTTTTTCCGCTTTTAACCCCGCCAGTGACCAAAATTTTTGCGCCTTTCATGCCGCCAATTTAACCACGGATGGCACCCGTTGTCTAAGCTTGAAACATGAAGCTTGGATGAACGGAAAATTTCAATTAGACTGTTTCTTGTATGAAGCAGGGGTTTGACCGCAATAAACATGTTTACCGTAACGACGGATTAGTCGAGCTAATCAAAGACGCGGTAAGGTTTTTCAACGGCACGCCGGTTCACCATCTGCCTCCCGCGGAAAAATTTACCGGAAGCGGCATTTACGCCCTTTATTACATTGGGAAACGTCCTCTTTACGAAAAATATTTTCTCCTAAACCGCCTCTCATACAATTTCCCGATTTATGTGGGAAAGGCCGTGCCTCGCGGATGGAGACAATCAAGGACGCACGATAAAGCTGAAAACCGCTCAAATGAGCTTTGTGGAAGACTCGCACAACACAAAAGGAGCGTTGACCTTGTTGACCTCTCCTCCAAAGATTTCATGTGCCGGTTTGTAATTTTTGAAAGCGAAGGCTCGGATATGATCGGCACGATAGAGGCCGCCCTGATAAAAATACACAAACCGTTGTGGAACTCCGTATTAGACGGATTTGGAAACCACGACCCGGGTAAAGGGCGATACGACGGGGCTAAACCAGATTGGAACGTAATCCATACTGGGCGAAAAAATGTTTAGGCAAACATAACGCCAAAAAATCAATAATTGACAAAATTGCCTCCCATATGACCGCCTTAGGCAGCGCCTGATGTTCACTTCGCTGGAATTGTTCTCCGGGGCAGGAGGTTTGGCCTGCGGACTGGAGGCGGCCGGGTTTCAACACAAGGCGTTTGTCGAATTTAATAAAGATGCCTGCCTTTCATTAAGGAAAAATTACTCGTCGGAAATTGTCCAAGAGGCGGACGTTCGCAACGTGGATTTTAACAACTTCTCATCCGTTGACCTTATCGCCGGAGGCCCCCCATGCCAACCCTTTTCATTGGGGGGAAAACATCTTGGAAAAGATGACAACAGAGATATGTTCCCTTACGCGATTAAAGCAATTGAAACTTTGTCCCCAAAGGCCTTTATCTTTGAGAATGTAAAGGGGTTGTTAAGGGAGTCGTTTGCCGATTATTTTGAATACATTATTAGGCGGCTAAGGCAACCTTCCCATGAGGCCACGAGCTTTGTTTCGTGGACAAAGCATCTAACCTCGCTCCGACACGACCAGAGTTTGGACGGCGGAAATGCGGAATACAATGTAAGCTATGCGCTCCTTAATGTAGCCGATTATGGCGTGCCTCAAACAAGGGAGCGCGTCGTTATCGTCGGATTACGAGACGATTTAAACCTAAGCTGGAAATTTCCAAAACCGACCCATAGCCGGGAGAGGTTGCAGTGGGAGAAATATTCGACGAATGAATATTGGGAAAGGCATAAAGTTAAAAAATCGGAGTGGGACGCAACAACAACAGAGTTAAAGATGTTGAAAGAAGAACTGATAAATAAATTTGGAATGTTTCCTCCAACGGGAAGTGCTTGGCTTACGGTCAGAGATGCCATTTCCAACCTTCCAAGCCCTAATTCCGACCATGGCATTCAAGACCATATTTACCGAGACGGTGCGAGGTCATATTCCGGCCATAGCGGTAGTGATTATGACCAGCCTTCAAAAACTATAAAAGCCGGAGGGCATGGAGTCCCGGGCGGGGAAAATATGATTCGATTCAGGAACGACAAAATAAGATATTTTACGGTTTTGGAGGCCAAAAGAATTCAAACCTTCCCTGATGATTATGTAATTTCAGGTACTTGGGGGGAGGCAATGAGACAAATCGGAAACGCCGTCCCAGTACGGTTGGCTCACGCTATCGGTGCCGAATTGTTCGGCCTATTGAGTGCAAATACCCATTCTCGTTATAAGCCTTCAACACAACTCAGAAAGCGCGTTGCGGTTTAATTTCCACGTCTATTAAACACCCGATTGAAAGCGGGCGTCTTGAGAAACGGGCATAATCATGCTCTAATGATGCGTCGGAAAAGGAGTTGAAGTTGATTTCTATCAAAGATGTTCTTGAAGGCGCTTTGGGGGGCGTCAAACTTGGCACGGTGGCGAAACTTGTCAAAATTAGCGCCGCCTGGGAGCAAATTGTAGGCAAAGACCTAGCCGGCGTTTGCAGTCCGGCCTATATCTGGCAAAAAAACCTGATAGTCCACGTGAACGACCCGGCGTTTTTGGCGCCGTTGGACTACTCGCGCATGGCAATTTTAGCGAAGACGCAAAAAATTCTTGGAGGAGACACACCAGTGCAAGGCATCAGCATAAGATACAACGAGAAAAAAGCATCGGGAAATTACGTCAAAAACGCCTTGGCTCCAGCGACGGAGATTCCGGCGGAGACGGAGGCGGCCCTTGAGATTGTCAAAGACCCGGAGATAAAAGGCGCGCTTGCGCATCTCGTCTCCGTGGGGCTGGCGAGGGGAAAAAAACTACTGTTTTTCGCCTTCGTGGCCGGCACGGCCTCGGCCTGCGCCACGATTAGCGCGCCATCCCAAAGCGGAAAGAACACGCCGGCGGAAATACAGGCGAAACAGGCCATCGCAAAAAAGGCCAAATTAGGTAAAAAGCTGACCGCGGAGGAACTCGCGCGCAAGTCGGAGATCGAAAGAGACACCACATTTTACTTTATGCGCGCCCAGATGCGGGTGAACGAAAACCAAATAACCGAGGCGATCGCCGACCTTAAGTTTATTTTGGACTTCAACCCGTACTTTGTTGACTCGTACGAAGATTTGGCGAGGCTCTCGCTGTTGTTGGGAAAATATTCCGACGCGGTGAGCTTCGCGCAAAGGGGGCTTGCGCTGGAACCGGACAACGTCCAGATAAACTCCATGCTCGGCGTCATCTACCACAACTCCAAGGAATATAAGCGGGCCGAGGAGTATTTGAAAAAGGCCATCGCCAGCGACCCGACCAGGGAGGACGTGCGCCTTAACCTGGCCTACAACTATCTTGAGCTAAAAGAGCCCGAGAACGCCGAGAAGGAGTTCCTGGGGGTGCTAAAGGCAAACCCGTCGTCCGTTACGGCGATGCTTTTTTTGGCGAAGACGTACGTCGAGATGAAGGACTATTACAAGGCGGAGGAGTTTTTGTCCAAATTCATTCTGGATTTCCCGGACGTCCCGCAGGGCTACGCCACGCTCGGGTGGGTTTACTCCATCCAGAAAAAATACGACCCGGCCATAGAGGTCTACAAAAAATATCTGGAAAATTATCCGCCCGACCACGAGTTGCAGGAGCGCCTTGCAAACGTATACCTTCTTAAGAAATCTTACGGCGAGGCGCTGGACGTGTACAAAAACTTGGAGTTGAACGAATCCAACTCCGGCGATTTGCCGTTTAGAATGGGCGTTCTTTACTTCCAGCAGGGGGACTACAAACAGGCGTTGGAAAAACTCCAGCTCTTCCGGCTGAACGACGGCACGAACAAGGTCGTGCCGTTTTACATAGCAAGGGCGTACGAGGAGCTGGGGCTTTTCCAAGAGGCCGCCGACGAGTGGGAAATCCTTTTTCAATCCGCCCCCACGGACAGCGACAAGACCGAGATTACCGTGCGCATATCGGGCGACTACGAAAAACTGAAAAATTATGACAAGGCCGAGGCGGCGCTCCTAAGGGCGGACGGACTTAAAAAGGACGACCCGGAGCTGGCTTACATGCTCGGGCTTTTATACGTGAAAAAGGAGCAGTATCCCAAGGCCATAGAGCAGTTGGAGCGCTCCATAAAAATCGCGCCACAAAAGGCCGAGGTGCATTTTTACCTGGGCGTCGTCTACGAAAAAACCCAGGATTATAAAAAATGCGTCGAGGCGATGAAGCGCTCGGTGGAGCTGAACCCGAAGTTCGGCGACGCGCTTAACTACATAGGGTATATTTACGCGGACGGGGGCGAGAACCTGGCCGAGGCGAAGAAGTACGTGGATCGGGCGATGGAGATAGAGCCAAACAACGGGTATTACGAGGACAGCCTCGCGTGGATTTACTACAAGGAAAAAAACTACCCCCTCGCGCTGGAAACAATCCTTAAGGCGGTGGCGGATTTGAAGGAAAAAGACCCCACGGTTATGGACCACCTTGGCGACATATATTTTGCGATGAAAAACTGGGACAAGGCGATTGAGTCGTATTCCGCCTCCGTCAAAATTAAAGTGGACCCGGCGGTTTACCAAAAAATCGAGAAAACGCGGAATATGGCGGATCCGACAAGGGAGGGAAAAGTCCGCGCCAAGATTAGGGAGAAGCGAAACATGGGCACGGCCTCGGACGGCTTCTTGGACGCGCCGGACCAAAAGTGAGCCATTTCCCACGTGAGTAATCCCGTCCGATTTTTCCGCAAAACCCGTCGTGGGCTGGGACTTTTGACCGCCGCCCTTTTAATTACCGCCTGCGCCGGGGCGCCGGTCAAACCGCCGTCCGCCGTGGAGCGGTCGCGCGTTTTGGAAAAATTGGCGGCGGCAAACCCTCCGTTCAACTCGATGCGGATGTCCGGAAGGGCGGAGTTTGCCCCCAGAATGAAACAACCGTCGTCCAAGGCGTCCGTAGCCCTGAAAAGGCCGGCGAAACTCAAGGCGATGTTTCACGACGCGTTCGGCACCGCATGGTTTTTGCTGGTGGTGAACGAGGAGTCCGTTTTCTACACCGAGCCGAAAGACGGGGCCCCGACGCTGGTTGAAAGAAAGCTTGGCGTTCCCATAAAACTCGGCCCGCTAAAAATCGTCCCGGAAGACGTCATAGAAAACTTGTATCCGTCATTCGACCCGGCCGGGCTGGCGGCCGCCTCCCTGGAGTTTTCCGGCAAAAAACTTTCGGCAAAATGGGCCGGGTTGACAAAGAAATGGGAGTTTGACGGCGAATGGAGAATCATAAGCGCGGTTATAAAACGCGACGACGGACTCGTGAAGTTTTCATACGCGTACGGGACCGAGGCGCTGACCGTTTCGATTAACTCGGAAATATCTTTCGTCTTCAACTGGGTTGAGAAGGGAGGCGAAATCGCGGACGGCCTTTTCCTCCCCCCGCCGCAAATAAATAACGACTAACCCCCAAGAATTAAAGGACGCCGCGAAGGAAGAAAAATATGCCGCACCCGGCCAGACCCACGGCCGCCACAAGCACCTCTTTGCGCCGCGTAAGCGCGCTGATGGATGCAAGCGCGATTGCGATGTGCAAAAACGTCTCGGCATAGGAAAGCTTGTGGTGTTGCTCGTAATATTTTTCGCCCTCGGCGTTTTTTCCCTCGACCTGTTTTTCAAACTCCTCGGCCCGTTTTTTTATCTCGGCCTTGTCGGCTGAGTATTTCATCCCCTCTTTTAAAAAATACTCCGCGTCCTTCGACGGGAGGAGCCTGCCCACCACCTCGTATATGTGCCCCTTAATGCTTTTTGCCTGGTAAAAATTCCACTGGTCGCTCGCCTTGCTCTGAAGGAGTATCGCCTCGTTCTTTGTCAGAATCGTCTTCGAGGTGGCCTGCGTCTCATAAAGCCCCACGACCGCCGCAAGGGCCGCTATCAGGCCGGAGGCCAGGGCGACCCACCCCATCCATTTCTCGCGCGCCTCGGCGGAGTGGATTTCGTGCACCGCCTCCTGAAGCGTCTCAAGCGATTTTTCCTGCGCCTCGTCCGACACCTTTCCCTACTTATCCAACGCCGTCCGCAAAGAGCGCACGAGCCCGACCGCGCTTTCAATGGCCCTGGCCGGAGAAAGTCCCTCCATCGCCTTCACCACCGCGCTACCGACGATTACGCCGTCCGCGTGTTTCCCCATCACGCCGACCTGCTCCGGGGTGGAGATGCCGAACCCGACCGCGACCGGCAGGTCGGTGTTCCGCTTAATCATAGCCACGCGCCCCTTAACCTCCTCCACCAGCGGTTTTTGACCGCCGGTGACGCCGGACACCGAGACGTAGTATACGAACCCGCCGCAATTCGAGGCTATCATTTTTGTCCTTGCCGGGCTTGTGGTCGGCGCGACCAAAAATATCGTGTCCAACCCAATCGCCTTCAACGCTGAATTGGACTCCTCCGCCTCCTCCGGTATCAAGTCGGGAAAAATGACTCCGTCAACCCCGCACAGGACCGCCATCTTTGCAAACTTTGGCAAGCCGAAATGAAACGCCAGATTGTAAGCCGACATAAAGACGATGGGGCCGTCCGAGTGCTCGCGGATTCTTCTAGTGGAGTCCAGAATGCGCCCCAGCGTCGCTCCGTTGTCCAGCGCGCGTTTGAACGACTGCTGAATCACCGGCCCGTCCGCGAGCGGGTCGGAGAACGGTATGCCAAGCTCCACCACGTCCGCCCCCGCCTTGAAAAGCTCCGGCACAAGCCTTTCGGTGGTCCCCAAATCCGGGTCGCCGGCGGTGACGAAAATAATCAGCCCTTTTTTCTTTTCCGCCTTTAGCGCGGCGAATTTTTCGGATATTCTCGAAGTCTCGATCATTTTCCCCTCAGCGCGGCCATTCTGTCCACGTCCTTGTCGCCGCGCCCCGAAAGGCAGACCACAATAATCTCGTTCTTGCGCATTTTCGGCGCAATTTTTTGGACGTGCGCGATTGCGTGTGCGCTTTCAAGCGCGGGCATTATCCCCTCCGTCCGGCTAAGCATGCCGAACGCCTCTATCGCCTCCTCGTCGGTCACGTTCACATATTCGGCTCGTTTGCTATCCTTGTAAAAACAGTGCTCCGGGCCGACGCCGGGGTAGTCCAGCCCGGCCGAAACCGAGTGCGTCTCGGCTATCTGCCCGTTGTCGTCCTGCAACAGATAGCCTTTGCTACCGTGCAGAACGCCCACGCTCCCGCGCGTTAGCGACGCGCCGTGTTGCCCGATTGCCTGCCCCTTGCCCCCGGCCTCCACGCCGGTCATCCTCACCTTGGCGTCTTCGTAAAAGGCGTGAAAAAGCCCGATGGAGTTGCTACCGCCGCCTACGCAGGCGACGAGTAGATTCGGCAGGCGACCCTCCTTGTGCAGAATCTGTTTTCTCGCCTCCCTGCCTATCACCGACTGAAAATCGCGCACCATCATCGGAAAAGGGTGCGGCCCGGCGGCGGAGCCGATTATGTAATGGGTGTTTCCCACGGTCGAAATCCAGTCCCGCATCGCCTCGCTCATCGCGTCCTTCAGCGTCCTGCTCCCGGATGTGACGGGCACGACGGTGGCGTCCATCATCCTCATCCGGTATACGTTCAGTTTTTGGCGCTCCATGTCCTCGGAGCCCATGAACACCTCGCACTTAAGCCCGAGCAGTGCGGCGGCGGATGCCGTCGCCACGCCGTGTTGCCCGGCGCCGGTCTCGGCTATCACGCGGGTCTTTTTCATTTTCTTTGCAAGCAGGGCCTGGCCGATGGTGTTGTTAATTTTGTGGGCGCCTGTGTGGTTTAAATCCTCGCGCTTCAAATAAATCTTTGCGCCGCCGAGAAGTTTGGTCAGCCTGCTCGCGAAATAAAGCGGGGTCTCCCGTCCGACGTAGTCGGCCAAAAGATTGGCGAGCTCCTTTTGGAACTGCTTGTCCCGCTTCGCCTTTAGGTATTCCTTCTCCAGCTGGTCGAGGGCCGGGACGAGCGTCTCTATGACGTACTTCCCCCCGAAATTCCCAAAATACCCCCGCTTGTCCGGCAGTTGGGCGGCCCCTTTCTTTGTCATATCTGCGGAAGCGCGGCCAGCGTCCTCTTAAGCTCGTCCTCCGAGAGTTTGAGATCCACAAGCTCTCTGTTCGTAAAGTCGTCGTAGGCCGAGAGGTCGAAATATCCGTGGCCGGACAGGTTAAAGACGATCGTCTCGGACTTGTTCTCGCGCGAGCACCTCTTGCCCTCCTCTATCGCCCCCTTTATGGCGTGGGCGGATTCCGGCGCCGGGATTATCCCCTCCGTCTTGGCAAAGAGAGTGGCCGCCTCGAACGTGTCGAGTTGCGAAAAGGCCACGGCCTCAATCATCTTCTCGTGCACCAACTGCGAAATAAGCGGCGAGTCGCCGTGGTAGCGTAATCCGCCCGCGTGTATCCCCGCCGGCATGAACTGCGAGCCGAGGGTGTACATCTTCACCAGCGGGGCAAGCCCCACCGTGTCGCCGAAATCGTAGGCGTAAACGCCCCTTGTAAGCGTGGGGCAGGCAGACGGCTCCACCGCGACCATTCTTATTTTCTGGCCGCCAAGCTTGTCCGGAACAAACGGCAAAACAAGCCCGCCGAGGTTGCTTCCGCCACCGCACGCGCCTATTAGCACGTCCGCCTTTTCGCCGACCATCTCCAACTGCTTTTTCGTCTCCAAACCTATGACGGTCTGGTGCAACAAAACGTGGTTCAACACCGAGCCGAGGGAGTATTTCGTGTCGTCGTGCGTCGCCGCGTCCTCCACCGCCTCGGAAATGGCGATGCCGAGCGAGCCCGTGGAATCGGGGTTTTGCTCCAAAATTTTCCTGCCGGAGTTTGTCGTGTTGGTCGGCGATGCCATGACCTTGGATCCGTAGGTCTCCATCATTATCCGCCTATAGGGCTTTTGTTGGAACGAGACCTTGACCATGTAGACGGTGCATTCCAGCCCGAACTTGGCGCAGGCAAAACTTAGCGCGCTTCCCCATTGTCCGGCGCCGGTCTCCGTCGCTATCCGCTTGGTGCCGCTGATTTTGTTGTAGTAGGCCTGCGGGACGGCGGTGTTCGGCTTGTGGCTTCCGGAGGGGGCAACCCCCTCGTATTTGTAAAAAATCTTCGCCGGGGTGCCGATCGCCTTCTCCAGGTTGTAGGCGCGGAAAAGCGGTGTCGGCCTCCACAACGAAAGAACGTCGAGCACCTCCTCCGGTATGTCTATCCACCTTTGGGTGCTTACCTCCTGCTCGATAATCGGCATGGGGAACAACGGCGCAAGATCCGCGGGGCCTATCGGCTGTTTGGTGCCGGGATGCAACGGCGGGGAGCCGGGGTTGGGCATGTCCGCCATGACGTTGTACCATTTGCGCGGGATTTCCCTTTCCGCGAGAATAATCTTTCGTTCTTTCATGATAAAAGCCCCCCTTCAGCAAAAAAAGAATCACAGTTTCGTAATTGATTTGCGCATATCATACCTCATTTTTTGCGGGAGATATTCACGGAAAAATGCGGCGATATTTTGTGGTAAAATAGCCCCGGGATGATTCTAGGAGTTGATACGTCTTCAAAAAGAGGAGGTGTTGCCCTGGTGAATAATTTTGAGACATTGGACGAAATTTCTTCCGGCGCGACCGCCTCGTTTTCCAGGACCCTTCTGGAGATGGCGGGGGAGCTGTTAAAAAGAAACAACCTCTCGATACGCTCCTTTTCGGAGAACCCCTCCAACTGCATCGCCGTCGCAACCGGCCCCGGCTCTTTCACGGGCATACGAATCGGCATGGCGACCATACAGGGGGCGGCCCTTCCGCTTGGCGTGCCGGTTTTCGGCGTGAGCACGCTGGAGGCGATGGCGTTCTGCGCCTACAAAACGGGCGTTTTGGGCGACGCCGCCATTGTTGCCGACGCCGGAAAGGGGAACGTATATTTCGCCCGTTTCGCGTTTGGCCACGGCGGCCCGGAAAGGCTCTCGCCCGACGGTTTTCTGGCGATAAGCGAGTTGACGGCCGGGGACGGGGCAAAAAGTTATTATTGCGACAAGGCGGACATGGAAAGCGGGCTGGCAAATTTTCCCGGCGACATGAAGTCGCTGGATTGTTCAACCTCGGCGGGCGCGGCGTTTTGCGCCGAAAATCGGATTCGAAAGGGGGAGAAAGGCGACGCGGCCATGCTTGCCCCAAACTACGTCCAAAAAAGTTTCGCCGAAAAATCCATAACAATTGTCTAGGAGGGTTAACAATGCTTTCATCGCTCCATCAGGACAAACGGTTCGACCATCTTTACGAGCACAACGTTCTTTTCCGCCAGTTGACGGAGGAACATAAAAAACTGCACCTGGAGGCGGACCAACTGGCGAAGGCGTTTCACCTTAGCTCCGACTTGGAGATGAAACAGCTGGAGCTTAAAAAACGAAAGCTGGATATCAAGGAAAAACTGGACTCGATGCTCAAAAGCCAGTACCCGTAGTGGTACAGGCTGAAGCCCGCACCTACCAATTCATACAAAAAAAGGCCGCCCTTTTTGGGGGCGGCCTTTGTCAGCAAATAAAAGTCGCTAATGTGCCGCGGTACCCGCCGCCAATTGAACCGTTCCGGCTATGACCGCCGGGGCCGGGTTGATGACGGTCGGCAAGGTCTGGCTGTTGGCCGGAACAACCCAGTCGTCCGACGTCAGAATGGTATACGCAGTCAGGGAGTAAGCCGGACAGGTCTTTGACAACATCTGTTTCTCCTCGTCCAGCGCCTTGATGTAGCCGGTCCCGGATATCAAAGTGCCGCCGGAACTGGTGTAGGAATACTTCGCGCTTGAACCGGCCGGTATTATCCACTCCGGAACATACCTGTCGTTCATATTACACGTTATGTCCGTCGCGCCGGTGTCCGCGTTAACGCACACACCGGGGATGCCCCACAACTGACCGAAACCGCCGTATTGCAGGTGGAAAGTTTTACCGCTGTACTTGTTGTCGGTAGCCAGAGAATTACCCGACGCTCCGGCGCCGTTGCCATACGTGTAGGCCACGTCCGCCTGGCCGTCGAATTTCAACGGCGTGTTTGAACTGTCAAGGAGCGTGGTAAGCGTGTTCCAAGGATTCGAGCCGGTCTCCCAAATATAATAAACCGGTAGAATGCTACTGGCGTTCCAAGCGCAGGTCATGGCCGAATTCCAAGGACACGCCAGGGCTTGCAGGTAGGTAATCGTTTGTCCCGTGGCGGTAGTCAACGTCGCAGTGGGGTCGAAAAGCGCCCCAGTTTGGAGACCCCAACTAAAGGTCCCCCCGCCGCCGTAATTACCTGCCGACAAACCGCTTCCGCTGGAGGTCATGACCAGTGACGTGCCAGTGCCGTCCTTCAGGGTGTAGGCGCTCTTGTTGAACGTGTAGGTGTAGGGGACCGGGTTCCCGGTGCCGTCGTAGGCCGGGAGGAACGCCACCCCCGCATTGGCGGCGACCGCCGTGGCGTCCGGACAGTTGGTATAACAGGTCAGTGTAATCCCTGTGCCGGATATCGCGCTATCGCCGGAGAATATATTCTGCCGTGAGTAGAAAATTACCCCAATTTTCGCCGGATCTAAAACCGCGTATGAGCAATTCCAAGTATTTGTCCAATTGTTCCCGGATCCTGCGGGGGTAAGCAAACAGCCGGAACCGGTACCTGCTCCAAACGTCGTCCCTGTCCCCGGCACCAAAGTGCCGCTGGCCGTGGAACTTGTGAAGTATCCCCCGGAGGCCGGTAGCATGATGATTACCTGCCCGCCAAGAGACTGGGAAAACATTTGAAGGTTATTGTTCCACTTCAACGCGGAGACGTCCAAAGCGCCGGTCAACGGGGTCATCTGGTTGGTGCTTTGATTCCACAGGGAGTCTAGCACAAACGCGCCGGAGGCGGTGCTCCAATGCAGGTTGTAGTTGGAAAAACTACCGCCGCTTGAGGTGCCGTAACTCAACCCCACTCCGTCAAGTTGGTTCAAGGACGACCCGCTCTGCGTGTATTTAGTCAGCTTACCGCCGCTCTTTTTCAGCGTGTAGGGGGTTGAAGAGGGCGCGCCATTCGACCAGACCTGCTTGTAAACTGTGGCGCCGTCGGCCACCGTGACGTCGTCCATGAAGTTCATACCCCAGTTGCCGACGTAGCCGTAATGATCTCTGCTGTCGGTATACTTAATCGGGAAGCCCGACATCAAGTTTACCCTTGCGCCGTTGACGTCGTACATGCCGTAGCTCCAGACGGAATACTTAAAGTTAGCGGTGTCCTCACAAATGGCGGCGCCGGAGGAGCTGTAAGGCAACGTGGTATCGAGGCCTTGCCTTATGAAAGCGCCGGAGCCGGTGCTGAACGCAAAGCGGGCCCGTTTTGGCGAGGCGGTGGACTGCCCACTGGTGTTGTCCCAAGTATAGTCGGTATAAGTGACCTCGCCTCCGCCGGTCGCTCCGTCCGAAGACCTAGAGACGGTCGCCCCTTGAGTGTTGGTCTGGCCTCCCCCCGTCTCCGCCATCCAATACTCCAAAAGAACTTTACCTGCGTTGTTGGGATCGTTGACCGCCCTAAGGATGCCCTTCATCACCGGCGTTTGGGAGGTTATTACACCGGTGGCGTCCGCCGGGTAAGCGGCAAAGTTCATATTGAAAAGTCCGTACGGATTGGTTGTGGTGTAACCGGACGTGATTAGAATTTCCACCAGCATCAGGGCGTGGGTCTTTTGATTGCTCCCGCCGCCGCCCTTGTCCATCTGGAACCATATTCTTACGTATTGAGGGGTTCCGGGATTGCTGTCCGCCCTGGTGGATTGAACCGTCCAAAACCAATAATTCGGCGCGGCCGAGCCGGACGACTGGTTGCTACTGCCGGCGTTCGACGCGCTATCCTGCGACGTGGAGCAGAGGTTTTGATCGACCTGCGCGATGTAATATCCGTTTTTATCCCCTCTGTTGACCATCGTGTCGTAAGCCGCCTGCTTCATCATGCAAAGAATCATGTTGGGGGTCTGGAGGGCCTCGTCCGTCCTCTCACGGGTGTAGACGCTGGTGGTATCCTTGTAGTAGTCCACCGTGGAGGCCCACCCGTTAAGATTGGCTTTCGTGTCCATAATCTTTAGCCCTATCACGTCCGGCTTTAGCGATCCGCCCGTGCCGGCGCTGGCGGCGCTGACTTTACTGGCCATCGTTAGCCCGGTCACGCCGACCGCGCCGACAACCGGGCCGCTACTTGCCGTTGAGGAACTACCACCGCCACCGCTGCACGCCACTAGAAAAAACGAAGTCGCGGCGAAAAACAAGACTATAGTGAACAATTTGAAATTTTTTAGAGCGCCCATGAAAACCTCCTATGCTGAAGACCCTTTCGCAAGGCCGTTAAGAAAACCCCTCAACGCCTGTTCTGTTAAATAACGCGCTGGCCTAAGCATACCACATAGTAGCCCCCGACTCAATTAGCACTCACATTATTTTATTGTTGCGCGCAAGCGTGATTTATTAAACTCCTGGCCTGGGCCGAAAATGGTGGAATCGGCGCGTGACAGCCAACATGTGGAGGAAGAAATGGGGAATAAATACGATATAAAATGGTTGCCGGAGCCGGAGGAGAAGGATTACCCGGCCGCGGAATCTTATCTGTTGCTCACTCTTGACAAGCGGGAGGCGGAAGAAATCGCCGGGAAACAAGGAAGAGTACAGGCTAAAGCCCGTACCTACCGATTGGAATCTTAAAGAGTGCGGGGCGTTGTTAAAAGAACGTCTTTTTTACCCATCCGGCCAAACCGAAAAGAAACAACAACCCAAAAATCAGGATGGCAATGTCGAGTTGGATTCCGAGAAATCGCGTGCTCGGAGGATTTTTAGGCGGCACATCCGCAACACCAAGCCTCGCGGCCTTCCGGCGTGAAAACCAACCAATGGCAAAAGGCACGACGGTGACGAGCAGAACTAAGAGCAATAGAAACGCCACCACCGGCGTGTCAATCAGAAAATGAACAAATAACATTTATCCCTCCAAAGCGTTGCGATTTGAATCATCGTATCGCACCACATGGAGCTTTACACAATTTGCTTTCGAGGTGCATGCGGCAGAAAATATGCGGACGGTCTAAATGTCGCGGCCTTTTGAAAAAATGGTGAGCCGTGCTGGGATCGAACCAGCGACCCGCTGATTAAGAGTCAGCTGCTCTACCAGCTGAGCTAACGGCTCACGCTACTTTGCGAACAAGGGGGCTATTCTAAAGTACATCCACGCCGGGAGCAAGCGAACAATTTAAAAATTTATTCGGTCTAAGAATGGCAAAAAAGGTCACACGCCAGGCGGCGCGTCGTCGCGTTTCTCAAAGCCGGTGCACCCTATGCACCTCTCGGCGGATTTCGTAACCTTCGACAAAATGTAGTAGCAGACAATCAGCGTAAGCACAATCCCCGCGCTGACGACAAGCTCCTGTATTGAACGGCTGAACTCCACGTCCGTCGTCGTCTCCCTCGCGCTCATCATGGCCGTCACCATCAAAATCCGCCGTATGGAGGAGATAAGCCCGATTAAAATGAACGGCGTGAGCGATATCCGCCTCTCGGTCAGATAAATCAAGACCGTGCTGAAAATCTCCAAAATGATGACCACCAACAATATGTCGTTCACCACGTTGAGAATGTTTACGGTGTTGAACCCCTTTAAAAAATGGGTGATGGTTATGCCGATAATCGAAATCGCCGCGATGAAAAGTATCACCGCTATGAAGTAGTACGCGACGTCCTCGGCCAGGTAAAACTTCCTTAACAGCTCGTGCGTCGTCTCGTGGTCGCCCACCGCGTGGAACTTGTCCTTCAGCGCGTTGCACTTGGGGCAGGCCCACGAATGGGGAAGCGCCTCGAACGGGGTGCCGGGCGCAATGCCGGCTATCGGGTCGCCCGTCTCCGGGTTGTAAACGTATCCGCAGACGGAGCACTTGTATTTTTTCACGCCGAGGCCATTGTGTAACGCGCGTGTTCGATTTTAATGCAGAGGTTTTGAACCACCTCTATCCCGGCGTCGGCGATTTTTTTCGCCGCCGAGTTGTTTATCACGCCAAGCTGAAACCAGGCCGATTTCGGGCGGTAGGCGACTATCTCGTCCGCCAGTTCCGGAAGGGCGGACGGCTTTCGGAACACGTCCACAACGTCCGCCTTGAACGGAATGTCCGCCAGCCGCGCATAGCATTTTTCACCCAGTATTTCGTCGGCCTGCGGGTTTACGGGGATTATTTTGAACCCGCGCCCCTTTAGGTATGCGGCCACGCGATAGCTGTCCCTATCCTCTTTTTGGGAGATGCCGACGATTGCCACGGTTTTGTATTGCGTGACTATTTTCTTCGCCAACTCGTTGTCGCCGGAGTACAAGGGAATCTCGCAAGCCTCGCTATTTTCCATGGGCTAATGATATCCCCTTTTTAGGTCGTATAGAAGGGGGAGAAAAAGAGCGGGTTTACAAAGATGTCGAGAAAAATCCCGCTTTCTTATTTTCCGCCACAAGGTGGAGCGTAAGGGTGATGTTGTCCGAGGTGCGCCCCAAGAAATATCCGAAGGTGGGCGGAGTTATTCCAAAATCGCTTAGTTTCAACTCAAGTTTTCCGTCCACCAACAGTTTGTCCCCCTTGGGGGTTGCCTGAACCGGGAGCGCTATCTCCTTTTTCTTGCCTTTGAAATCCAGCACGCCTTTGACGACCATGGCTCCTGAAAGCCGGGAGAATTTAACGTCCGGGCCGGACTCGATGCCAGATATTGAAAAAATTATCTGCGGATATTTGGCCGACTGCAATATCTCCCTTATGTCCGCGTCGCGCCTGCCGACGCCGGATCTAAACGTGCCGGCGGCGACAAAAAGCTCGCCGGTCACCGGCTGTTTTTTTTCAACGGAGTCCGAGGCCGGTTCCGGCAAAAGGGTTATCTCGCCCTTTATGTCGCTTGTTTTTCCGCTGATTGTCGTCTGGAAGGCCAGGAGGATTTTTAGGTCAATGGCGTAGGATATTTCGCTTTCTTGGGTTATTTCATATACGGCGTGGGTCGGAAACACGGTGCTGTCCGGCTTGACCTCCGCGTGCGATTGAGCGACAAACGCAAGGAGAAATAAAATCGTCTTTATTCCCGTCCTTTCCATTTTCAGCGCTCCTTGCCATGTTGCTATTGACGTCTCGTTGGTTTTTGGAACAGTCCAAACAACCTGTCTATATTGTAAGCAATAAACACGCCAAATGGATGTTTTGGATGCGTGACCTCCCATGCCATCCTTTCCAGCGCGCAAAACTCCTGTTCAAGCCCTTTTAGCTCCATAGCCAAGACCCTTTTTTCCAAAATGACGCCTTTGTATCTCATAGGATTAGATATCGGTAATCAAAGGGATTTATATAACCCCTATTTTTGCCTCGCCATATAAGGCCGGTTCAAGGAGGGGCGTGGGTGGCAAAAAGAGAATTTTGTCCCCTCTAAAATTGTTGAATTAAGATAAATTGGCTACAAAAAATTGGACGCTTATTAGGCGAAGAAAACTTTGCCTTCGATATCTACCTAAAAAAACAAAGAGATACGCTCGTAAATTTAATTTGGCACGCAACTTGTTAGTTAGTCTCGACAAGGAATAAAAAAAATGTACACAAAGTTTTTTTGGATTAAAGAAAAACCGTTCAATCTGACGCCCGACCCCAAATATCTCTATTTGGGCAAGTCGCACCAAGAGAGCTACGCCCAGCTTTTTTATAGCGTCAAAGAAAACGTCGGGTTTGTGGTTTTGACGGGCGAGGTGGGAACCGGTAAAACAACCATTTGCAGGTCGTTTATAAACCAGCTTGGCGATGATTACAGGGTGGCCTACATATTCAACCCAAACCACAACGACGTGCAACTCCTTCAAAGCCTGAACAAGGAACTTGGCATTCCCTACGAGTCCACCGAGAAAAAGGGACTGGAGGACGCCTTGTACGCCCACCTGTTGGAGCAGAAGTCCGCCGGCAAAAGGACCATTTTATTGATTGACGAGGCGCAAAACCTCTCCCCCGAGGTGCTGGAACAGATACGCCTGCTGTCGAACCTAGAGACGGAGACGCAAAAACTAATGCAGATAATTTTGGTGGGCCAGCCGGAGCTGGATTTTATGCTTGGCAGCCAGTCCTTAAGGCAGTTGCGGCAGAGGGTTTCGGTTTGGTGCCGTCTTTTCCCGCTAAATTACGACGAGACCGCCCAATACATTAAACACAGGATGGAGATGGCCGGCGGCGCGCACTTGGATATTTTTACCCCGAAGGTTCTGAAGGAGATTTACAAGTTTTCCAAGGGAATCCCGCGCCTCATTAATCTGGTGTGCGACAGGGCGTTGCTGGCGGCGTATTCCAAGGGGGTGCGGACGCTCGACGTGAAGACGGTAAAGGAGTGCATACGCGACGTCACGGGCGCCCCGCCGTCGAGGAACTTGCTGGGTGGTGTCACCGGCAGGGTTGTCGCCATCGGGGGTTTGGCGCTCATTTTAATCGCGGTTTCCGCGTGGTTCTTCGACGGCCGGCGTTCCACCGTCGTGGTTGCGCCACCCCCCATGGCAAAGTTGGAGGTCGCGCCCGTTAAAATCGCGCCCCCCGCGCCGCAAAAGCCCGCCGACGCGATTTATTCCCCCTCGGCGAGAAACGTGGCCGCCAACATTCTTCTTGCGAAATGGGGCGTTGAGGGGATCGCGGAAAAAGACGAGGCTGCCTCCACAATGGAGCAGATAGCGGAGAAACGAAATTTGAAATGTTTTGACGGGCGCATTGACAAGGTGTTGCTGGAGAAACTCGCCTACCCCGCGATAATGCTGTTAAACGGCGAGGACGGGAAAAAAGGGTACCTGCCGGTGGTCGGCTTCACAAAGGACGGATTATCCACGGGAATTTCCGGTTTGGAAATAGAGAGCGAGTGGGCCTTCAAAAATTGGACCGGCGACGTTTTGATTTTTTGGAGGGACTTTGCCGACGCTCCCGATGAGTTGAGAAAGGGCGCGTTCGGGGACGACGTCGCCAAATTACAGACGAACCTAAAAAAACTCGGTTACTTCACGATTGGCGTGAACGGGACGTTCGGGGCAAAAACCGAGAGGGCCATCAAGCGGTTCCAACAGGAGAACGGCCTAAACCCGGACGGCATGGCAGGCGAAACGACAAGGATGATGATTTTGGGAAAGCTTCAGGACGTCAAAATCCCGCGGATTTCCACTCTGTAAAGGAACGAGATGAGCATAATATTGGACGCGCTACGGAAGGCCTAGGACGAAAAAAACGACCAACAATCGCCTGATATAGACATTAAGCAAAAAATCCTTTCGGGGCACGCCCCCAATAGAGTCGCCGCCTCGTCCGGCGTGGCGGGGGCGTTGATTTTTGCCGTGATGCTGGCCGTGGCGACCGTCGGTTATGTGGCGTACTCAAAGACGGCCGGAACGGAGCCGACCGCAAAAACGGCGGTTGGGCAGTCCGCGCCCGCCGTTGCGGTAAACGCCCCGGATAAGCAGTTAAATTCAAACAATATGGCGCCGGTTGTCAACCCGGCGCTGGATTTGCCTAGTACGCCACAAAACCAGGTGGAGCCTTTGGGCCGAGGGATGGAGCAGGAGAGGAAGAACGGGTTGGTGCAGGCGGAAAAGAGCGTGGCGGAGAAGGAGGAGAAATTGCCGACGGGTGTCGTCCCGGTACAGCCGGGAAAGTCGGCGAAAGGGGAGGCGACCGCGAAAAAGGCGTCGGCAATCTCTTCCTCTCCCCGCGCGCCTGAAAAAGAAAACGTGGCAGGGAGCGAGCCGCCTGTGCCCATCGTGGAGTCACAGGCGGCCCCCGAGCCTTCTCGGACGCCCCCCCAAAAAACGACGACGCAAAAGGCGCAGGGCGCGCCGGCGTCGTCCGTGTCGTTGGAGGGAATTATTTTTAACAACGACCCGGAAAAACGCTCGGCCATCGTGCGCGTAGGCGGCGGCTCGGGGATGCTGGTAAAAATTGGCGATTCAATAGGAAACTTAAAGGTGGCCGCCATCGAGAGGGAAAAGGTCGTCCTTGACGACGGCGCGAAAAAAACCGACCTAAGGGTGGAATAGGGCTTCTTCGCCAAAGGCGACAATAAAATATTTTAAAAGGAGCGACGCGTGGACATAGAAAGTTTTATGGACGGTCTTGCGGCCGAGATGGAACGGCTTGAAATGGAGATGAAAAGCGAGGCGTTTTTGCGCAAGCTTTTGGAAAAAAGCGACGACCTTTGCCTCAGCAATCTCGCCTTCGGCTCCGCCAAAGGCGCGAGGGCCGGCCAGCTTGCGGGAGCTGGCTCAAATTGAAAAAAGGAATGTTCCGGTGGTTTGCCGCCGTTTTTGTTTTCTACGCGACGCTGTCGCTTTTCGGCGAGGCGCGCGCATTCGAGGTCGGCGGCCTTGCCAGCCCGCAAAATTTCATAGTGGACGCCGAGACCGGCAACTACTACATATCAAACGTCAAGGGAAGGGCGTTTTCAAAAGGCAACGCCGGGTTTGTGACCATGCTCAACGCGGAAGGCAAAGTGTCGAAGCTAAAACTAATCGAGGGGGGGCGCGGGGATGTTACGCTGAACACCCCGCGGGGCCTGTTGGTGATTGGCGACTCGCTCTATGTGGCGGACACGCCGTTCGTGCGCGTCTTTGACAAACTGACCGGCGCAAAAAAGGGGGAGATTGACCTCTCCTCGCTAAAGGCAAAATTTCTTAACGGGCTTGCCACGGGACCGGACGGACGCATATTCGTCACGGAAACGGTCGGAAACGCGATTTTTGTAATCCACCCAGACCAGAAAAACAAGGCGGAACTTTTCGCGTCCGGCAAGGGGATTGACTCGCCCAGCGGCATAGCGTTCTCCCCGAAGCTGAACAAGTTTTTTGTGACGATGGGGTTTAGCGTGCTGGCGACGGTGGATTTGAACGGGGCGCCGCAAAAATTCGTCAAGATGCCCGTAAAGAGCCTTTCGGGGGTTGACTTCGACGCGGAGGACAACGTCTATGTGTCGAGTTTTAACAGGGGGATTATTTTCAAGGTGGACAAAAACCTCCGCACGACGATTATGGTGCGTGGTCTGGTCTCCCCGGCAAACATAACGCTGGACAAGAAAAAACAACTTATTCTCGTGCCTCTCTACCTTAAGAGCAGGGCGATGACAGTGCCGTACTAATCTGGAGGCCCGGGAAACCGGCGGATTTTCGGAGGGTATTTGGTGCCGGAGGTCGGAATCGAACCGACATGAGGTTCCCCTCGCGGGATTTTGAGTCCCGTGCGTCTACCAATTTCACCACTCCGGCGTAATCAGGCATATAAGGATAAAACCGCGCGGCCCTATTTGCAAGCGAAAGTGTTCGGCGGGATCCGCGCCTAGCGTAGTGTCCCAATAACGGCTTTACCATTCGTTGGTAGCGGCGGGCTTTAGCCTGCCTTGCGCCCCTGAGGGCGCAACAACAGGATAAATCCCGTTGCCACCAATTTGTGTCGCCGCATAGATGATGCTGGGACGCCACACTAGGACGAGATGTGCACCGCAAACGCCGTAAGTTTTTCCACCGCCCTTATTCCCCTTGTGTCGCCGTCGTCCACAAAAACCATGTCTCCGGCCTTCACGTTGTGTTCCTGCCCGTTGACCGTCATGACCGCGCTTCCGCCGACGATGTAAAAGACGCCGGTCGCGCTCGGGTGCGGCGGTATCTCCTGCCCCGGGTTCATGCAGATAAGCGGGGTTTTGTATTTTTTTGAGACGCGCAATACAATCGGCGCGAACTGCGCCCCAAAACTAGACCTCTCGCCAATGTTGATGATTTCCATTTCTGTCTCCTATTTGTAAATTGTGTGTTGGAAACAGAATATGGGTTTCGAACGGAATCTCAAATGATAAATATCATGGGACGCAAAGGGGGCTATTTTTCCCGACGACCCTCGGCCAAAATTTCCCGCGCCTTCTGGTTGCCTAGGCTTGCGGCGGTTTTAAAATCCTGAACGGCCAGATTGGGTTTGCCGAGCCTTTTGTAAACTTTGCCCCTGTTCAGGTACGCCCAGTCCAGCGACGGATTAATTTCTATCGCCCGGTTTAAGTCCTCCAACGCCGCGTTAAAATCGGCGAGCATAAAACGAGAGTGCCCGCGCCCCAAAAAGGCCGCCCCGAGCCTCGGATTTAGCTCGACCGCGCGGTTGTATTCCCTTATCGCCATTTCGAACTGCTTGAGGCCGTTGTACGCGTTTCCGCGCCCCAGATAGGCCGCCGCAAGGCTTGGATTAACCTCCACGGCCTTTGAAAACAGCGGCAGTGCCTCGTTGAATCGTTTCGATTGCATTAATTGGCGGGCTTCCATCAAAAACTCGCTTGCCGACATCGCCTCGACCGCCTTGGCGTATTCCGCGCGATTTTTTTCCATTTTCTCCTTCGGCTCCGATTTCGAACCTTGGGCGGCGGCCCGAAGCCTCTCTATCTCTTTTCTCTGCTCGGCCAATTGCGCGTTAAGTTCGTCAACCGTCTCCTTGTTTTCCGAGTCTTTGCGCATTTCCTGCAACTGCCTGGCGACGTCGTCCGGATCCACCGTCATGCGGGCCTTCAACCAATATTTTTCGCCGTCCCATTTTTCGTCCATTATCTTGGTTTCCACAATCCCGGCCGTAAGGGTGGTTATCTCCTGCTTCACTTGGTCGGGCGTTTTCCCTTCCGACGATTTGTCCGTGAACTTGCTTTGGACGTACACGCCGATCTCCTGTAGCAGTAGCCTTTTCACCTGGTCGGTCGCCATCACCCTGCACGAGGATTTGCTGTCCAGCTCGCTCGCTTGATAGGTGTATTCCTTCTCGAAGGTCTTGGTCTCCGCGAACGAAAACTGCGCGGTGAGCAACAAGGACGCGAGCAAGGCGATGGTGATTTTTTTCATTGAGGCATTATAACCCTTTCCCGGCATTTTTTGTCTCTCGCGGTCAGGGGATTAAAAGGGGGAGGATTTCGCCCGATTTTCCGCGAAGGCCGGCGTCAACAAAATCCGATATCGGCGTCTCCTCCGGGTTTATCTCCACAACGAACGCCCCGGCCGATTTTGCCACCTCTGCCAGCGAGGCCGCCGGTTGAACCACCGACGACGTTCCGGCGACAATCATCACCTCGCAGTTCTTGCTGGCCGACCAACTCCGCCGCACCGTGTCCGCGTCCAAAGCCTCGCCGAACCAGACGATGTGGGGCCGGAGCAGAGCCCCGCATTTGCATTTTGGGGGAATTTCCGCAAGCGGAACCTCGCGGTTTTCCGTCACGACCCCCTCGGCGACGCACCGCACGTGCCAGATGTTGCCGTGCAACTCGGCAATTTTTTTGCTCCCGGCCGCCGAGTGTAGCCCGTCCACGTTTTGCGTTATCAAAAGAAATTCGGGGTGGATTTTTTCCATCCTCGCGACGGCGGTGTGCCCGGGGTTTGGGCTGAGGGAGGATATCGTCCGGCGCCGCCAGTCGTACCATTCCCAAACCAGCACGGGGTCTCGGTTAAAAGCCTCCGGCGTGGCGAGTTCCTCGGGTCGAAAATTTTTCCAAAGCCCCTGCGGCCCCCGAAAAGTTGGCACCCCGCTTTCGGCGGAGACCCCGGCGCCGGAAAGGACGACGACGGAACGCGCCCCGGCAAGCCTCTTTTTTACCTTGTCTAAAATGTTTTTTTCACCATTCGAAATATCTGCATTCCCACTCCGAATTTAGCTTGGAACACTCCCCTTTGGGACAGCCCATGCTCTCGAAATCCAAGTACCGGCATTTTGTGCAAAAAGAAGGGACGTTTCTCCCCTTGAACCTCAGCCAGGCTTTCCTCAATAAAGTTGTCATCAAAAAACCCTCCAAACATTGAAAAAATCGGCCCTAATAGCTTTGACTTTTGCAATTCCAAGGCCAAGAGTCACGTGGATGTTTAATGTATTGAAAATGCAGTCATTATATGCGAACGGACTAGCGCAACTTCATGATTTTGCTACGATTTGTGTCGAAACGAATTATAGTTCACAAAAATTTGGGGCCGGGCTTTTAGGTTTTATAAGGGGCGGAGTCAGGCGGTTTTTCAGCCCTCCATTTGCAAATGCGTTTCCACCCAGGCCAATAGGTTTTCGGGGGAAAAATTGGTCTTTGACATAAAGGCGGTGGCGCCGATTTTTTTCGAGTCGTTTTTCGTTTGCGCGCTGTCATCGGAGCTGACCATAAGTATTGGGATTTTGGAGCCGGTCGCACGAACCTTGTTTATAAGTTCCAGACCGTCCATTATCGGCATTTTGAAGTCGGTGATTATCGCGCGAATCTGGCCGTCCGACGCAAGGCAAACAAGCCCCTCCTCGCCGTTGACGGCCTCTGTGACCTTGAATTTTCCCGTCCCCTCCAGGGTTAGAGTGAGGGCGTATCGAAGCACCGGGTCGTCGTCAACCACCAGCACCTTAAACAAAATCGTTCCCTCCCAAAAAAGGCGACCAGCCTGTTTGCTCCCCAAGATTATGAAAACGTCCGAATGCCATCGTGAAACCAACCTGACTCATTCTTTGGTTTTTAGGCTTTCTTTACAATCCCTAACATTAGGGATTCGACATAAGCGCAATCTGATTATAATGGCGTCAGCGATAATAATCCGTTCATTCTGGTGAAAATGGCGGACAACAACATGTTTCAGGTGACTTGTGTCGAAAAATAAAAAAATCAGCGTTGTTATAATCGAGGATGACAAGGCGTTTTCCTATTTTCTTAAGGTAAGCCTCGCGCATGACGACAGGATGGAGGTCGTCGGAATTTTCCCGTCGGCGGAGGACGGGGAGATAGGCCTGGACAAATTAAGGCCGGACGTTCTTTTGGTGGATCTTGCCCTGCCGGGAATATCGGGAATAGAGCTGATTCTAAAAGTCAGGGAGAGGCTTAAAAACACGCGGATATTGGTCGTCACCGCCCTTAAGGACACCAACGCGGCGTTCATCGCATTCAAGGCCGGCGCGGACGGCTATCTTGTGAAGGGTGACGACAACGAGAGGATTGCGGATTATGTCGTGGATCTTCATAACGGGGGGGCGCCTATGAGCTCGGGAATCGCGCGGGCCACGGTGCTGGAGTTTCAAAGACGAAGGATTTCGCAGACGAACGAATTGACGATTACCGAGCTGGCCGTTCTCGTCGGCCTCAGCGAAGGGCACACCTACAAGGAGATTGCGGTCAGCCGGGGAATTAGCTGGCACACCGTAAACGCTCACGTGAAAAACATTTACGACAAACTTCACGCCACCTGCCGCCACGAGGCCATCGCCAACGCAAGCGAGGCCGGAATAATCAAAGTTGCCAAATAGAGGGAGGGATTAACGGTTACTACGGAAAAAACATCACGTTTTTTCCTGCGTAACCTCACCTCGCTTGCTAAAACAAACGTCCTGTTTGTTTTGCGCTCCCTCTCACAGTCCGCCGCATAGGGAGTTATACCTAAGCGGCTACCGGCGCACTTCCGCTTCGCTCCAGCGCGCGCCGCAAGCTCGCCTTCGAATCCCTGCATCACTACCCATAAACAAAAAAATCTCCCGTTGGGAGGTTTTTTTGTTTATGGCGGAGAGGGAGGGATTCGAACCCTCGGTACAGTTTCCCGTACACAGGTTTAGCAAACCTGCGCCTTCGGCCTCTCGGCCACCTCTCCACGCAAGAATCGCGCTAAGCGTTGGATTGTATCACTTTCGGAAATGGGATGTTCGGTGAATTTATCGAAAACTTTCCGGGCGCCGGGGCTAATTGCTGTCCGCAAACCTGCCGCTAATCGTCCTCAGGCGTTCCGACAACATTCTGCCGACGCCCCTTAAAATGGCCACGCCCACGCGCGGATAATCGTTGACCATGTCGTCAAAAACGTTCCTGTTAAGCAAAAAAAGCCTGCAATCCTCCACGGCCACCATCGTGGCCCCGCGCCGCGGCTCCAGTTCCAACAACGCCTGCTCCCCTATTATCGAACCGCGCGAAAAGGTCGAAAGAACCGTTTGCTTGCCGTCCATGGAGGCCTTATGGACCTCCATCTTCCCCGAAATTAGGTAGTAGAGCGTGTTGCCGAGGCTCCCCTCCTTAAACAGCACCTCCCCCTTTCCAAGGTTGGAAACGTCGAGTCGTTTTGCCACTATTTCCTGCTCGTCCGGCGAGAGTTGGTCAAAAATAGGAACCTCCATCATCAGCCCCTTTTTTTCCGTCAAGTCCACAACTCCCCCTTATGCGAGACTATTTGCCGAGGTTTGCGAAATTCCTGTTTGCGTTGCGCAACCTGGAGGCTATGCTGGCTCCGATTTCCCTTAGCATCTCCAGCCCTAGTCCGGGCATGGTTTTTGACACTGCGTCGAACCCGGTCCTCGTAAGCGTCAACAGTTCGCACACCTCCAGGGCCACGGCGGTTGCGCTACGGTAGGACTCGTTCTCCACCATGGCCAGTTCCCCTATCATGCTCCCCTGCGACAATTGCGCTAGAAAAATGTGCCTCCCGTCGTCGGATTTTTTCCTTATTTCTATGCGACCGCGCACGACGTAATACATGCTACTGCCGTAGCTGTCCTCTTTTATCAGAATGTCGCCCGGTTGAATCGTGGTGACCTCCATCAATTTTGCGATGGCGGTTTTTTCCTCGGTCGAGAACCCGTCGAACAGCGCGATTTCGGACATTATCGCCAACTTTTTTTGGATTTCCATGCCTACCTCAAAATATTGTGATAAAAAGTCGCCCCTCTTGTTGCATCAGCGTCTCAGTCTTAAGCCCTAACAGTATCACAAATCGGCCAAGTTACCAAGTTTTGCCTTCGGTGCGGTAGACTGGGGGAATGGGGTCCAAACAGATAATTGACAGGTTATTTTTCCTTTTCATCTCCATGCCGGTCGCGGGGGTGTTTCTGTTCACTATGGCAAACACGGCCGGGCTTAAACCGGCCCTGCTCGTCGGCTCGATTTTGCTTTTTCTCTGGCTGGCGTCCCTAATTTGGACCGTCGCAAGGGGCGGGATATTTTTCGGGCTCCCGACATGGTCTAGGGCGGCCTTCGGGATTTTTGCGGCGTGGGTTTTTTGGCTGACGTCCCTTCCGCCGTATTTTAGGGACGACCTCATCATCCACCTAGCGCTCCCAAAGCACATCCTCCACGCCGGGGCGTGGGTTCCCATCCCGTTTCAACCAAGCTCCGTGTTCCCAAACGCCCTCCTGCCATTTAACCTGGTGCTTTTAAACGCCGGTCTGGACCGGGCTGTTTCGTTCCTCCCCGCGTTTTTTTACCTCGGAACCGCATTGGTCTTGGCCCATTGGGTAAAGGAGGAGTTTGGAGCCGGATGGGGAATCTTTGCCGGCGGTGCGCTACTTTTGGAGCCGCTGTTTTTCAGGCTTTCCACGACCGCCTACAACGACCCGGCGGTCCTATTTTTCTCCAGCGCCGGGGCATATTATTTTTGGCGCCACCTGCGCGAAAACCTCCCGGCGGACGGCTACAAAGGCGCCGTGGCGCTGGCGGGGGCAAGCGCGATAAAGTACAACGCCGGCCTGTTTTTGGCCTGCATCCTCGTGGTTTTGTTTCTCGACTGCCTCAGGAGCCGCATATGGGCGCCAAGGCTTAAGGTGGCGTCAGCCTCGTTTTTGGCCGCCCTATTTTTTTGCTCCCCGTGGTGGATTAGGTTCGCCCACGAACACCCCTCCGCCCCCGCCCCGATGTTCCACGGGCCGTTGCAAGAACGGGTCGCCTTATGCGGGGATTCGTTCGCCTACGCCCTCGCCTCCCCCGTCAGGCTTTTTTTCGAGGGGGAGGAGGGGAACAAATGCGGGTACGACGGCGGGCTTAACCCACTACTCCTAATTTTTGGGATGTTTTGCGCCCCGTTCTTTTTTTCGGGCCGAGACAGGAAATTTTTAGCGGCCTCCGCCGGACTTTTTATGGTCTCGGCCAGCCTGCTGTTTGCCATAACCGCACGATATTATCTGCCGGTACTGCCAGTCATGATTTTTCTCTCGGCGGGGTGGCTCTCCGCGCTGGCGGAAAAAAGGGTGGCGCTAGCGCTTGGCGGCGCCGCGCTTCTATTGATTTTAGATCTGCGCGGCTACGCGCTGGCGGCCTCGCGGTTCGAGGGCTGGAACCGGCTTTTGGGGAGGGAATCCAACGTAGAATTTTTGTCAAAGACGGTGGCGGGCTACGGCGCCACGATGTTCGCCAACGCGCACCTCGGCCAAAAGGACAAGGTCTATTTCGTCTTTTTTGGGAACCAAGTTTATTATTGCGACGTGCCGTATTATTACGACGCCTTCTGGGACGGCATCACTTTTATGAGGCTTTTAAAGCCCTATGCCGACGCCGGCGAAATTGCCAGGGAGCTGGGCGCCAGAAAAATAACCCACGTGATTTATAATAAGGGCGTCATGAGACAATTTTTAACCCGGAGCGACTCGTGGAACGTGTTTGCAGATTTTAGCTCGCGATTCGGCAAAACGCTTTACGAGGACGACAACTCCGCCCTCATTGAGCTGGTCAATGCACCGCGTTAAAAAATGCGCGTATCTTGCCGCGGTGATGTGCGCTCTGCTCTCCTCCTGTAGCGGCTCGACAAGCGGCGGGACGGTCGCATCCCCTTCGGCGCCCGGCGTTTCGCTGACCGCGCCGGCCCTCTCTCCCGGCGGCCCCTCGCCGATTTACGGCACGGCGACTTATGAAAAACTCGAATGGAACTCGTCGGGGCTCACCGGCAGGCTGATTTCCCCGGCGCCGCCGATTAGATACGCCAGGGTGGAACTGGTTCAAAACGGCGCGGCCGTAGCCACCGCCACGAGCGATTCCACCGGTTACTATTCGTTTCCTTCCGTCTCCGTGACGGGAGGGGTTTACGTCCGCATACTTTCCGACGCGGTCTCGCCCTATTCGGCGACGGTGGTGGACAACGCCTCCGCGACCTACGCGCTTAGGTCGAGCGATTTCACATTCGCCTCGGGCCAGTCTTGGAAAGTGAATTTACTGGCCTCCCACTCCGACGCGGGAAACGTCTTTAACATCTTTGACTGCCTTATAAGAGCGCAGGACGTTGACCACCTCCTCTCGGGAAGCTATCCGTCAAGGGTCACGGGGGTCTGGTACCAGGGGAACAGCGGAACCGACTACACCAACGGTAGCAACACCATATCGGTCTACGGCGCGTCCACGGTCGCCGCCGGGGGGAACGACGCGTACGACGACGCGGTGGTAATGCACGAGACGGGACATTACGCGGCCTCCAACTATTCGAGGGACAACTCCCCCGGTGGGGCGCACTACATAAACATGCATTACGATTTGCGGCTCACTTGGTCCGAGGGGTGGGCTACATTTTTTTCGGCCATGTCCAGAAGCCTGAGGCCGATAACCGGGGCGGACTACCCCAAATGGTACGTGGACACTCCGGGCTGGCTCAACGCCGACGGAACGCCGCTTTCCGGGACGGTCTTCGCGTTTGAGATAGACAGCCCGAGTTACTCGTCACAGGCCACCGGAGCGGACAACGAACTGGCGGTCTCAACCGTTCTTTGGCACGTTTATGCGTCCACCGGATCGTCACTCACAAGCCCCTATCTTGGGCTTTCGGACGGGAGCATTTGGAGCACCTTTGCCACATACCTGCCGGGAATGACAAGCGCCATATATGCGACGTTGGACAGGTTTTACGACGGCTGGAACGCGGGCCATCCGGGCCAGATGGCCTCGATTTTAAGCGACAGGACGATAAGGTATGTGGCCGACGCCTACGGCACCCACAGTTCGACCGGCACCGCGTTGACCACCCTAACCCCCGGGACCACGCAGACCGTCCACAACTTTTTCCCGGCCGGCGCCAAACATTATTATGCAATCTCCGTCGGGTCGGGGTCTCAATACACGTTTGCAACGTCGAGCCTCGGCGACGGGGCCGACACGATGCTGACCCTGTTTGACTCCGACGGCAAGACCATGCTGGCCCAGAACGACGACTACGAGGCGGACAACGACGCCGTGACGCCGGACAACACATACACGGACGGGGACAACGACCTCGCCTCGAAAATCGTTTGGGTGGCGAACGGCACAAAAACCGTCTACCTGCTTTGCGAGCCTTACAGGCCATACGTTAGCTCGGACATATATCTGTACACCGGCGCCACTGGAAAAGGGGTTGCCAAGGCGGAGTACGGCAGTTACACCATCAGCGCAGGTTCTCCATAGCGGATTTTTTGAAATTATATTAGAACGTAACTAAATGATTTAATGTCATATATATCTATATTTTAAATAAGCACTATTGACAATGCTTATTTTATATTTTAGACTACGTTTTAAGTGCTTATTTAATAATATAAGGAATATGCAAAATGCTAAAAATAACGGATATTGAAATTAAGAAAAAAATTAGCTCACAGAATCCTTGGTGGATAACATCTGCAATTTTTCAAGACTACAAAGAAATGAAACCTAGAGCATACCTCCCGTTGTTCTACGATCTTTTCGCCAATACGACCATAAACAGGGCGGTGGTTTTAATGGGCCCTAGAAGGGCGGGGAAAACGGTGATGATTTTCCACGCAATCCAAAGACTTTTGGAGGAAAAAAAGGCCGAGGCCAGGGACATAATTTATCTCTCAATTGATTCGCCCAACTACACCGGGCTTGGCTTGGAGCGATTGGTGGAGTTGGCTATTGGCGATAAACTTAATCGGGGCCTTTCCGGAGTTTTTGTTTTTTTTGACGAGATTCAGTATTTGAAAGACTGGGAGGCGCATCTTAAGACCCTCGTGGACAGTTATCCAACGGTTAAGTTCATCGCCTCCGGTTCTGCGGCGGCGGCCTTAAAACTAAAAAGCAATGAGTCTGGCGCCGGAAGATTTACAGAATTTCTTTTGCCTCCCCTTTTGTTTTATGAATTTCTTTTCCTACAGAAAAAAATGATGGTTCTTTGGAGAAATTATAAAATTGAAGCCTTAAACAGAGACTTCATAAATTATTTGAATTATGGCGGTTTTCCCGAGGCAATATTTTCGCAAAAAATCCAAGAAAATCCGTCTAGGTTTATTCAAAGCGACATCATTGACAAGGTACTACTCAGGGACTTGCCCAGTCTTTACGGGATAACGGACGTTCAGGAGCTTTACAGGCTGTTCACTTATCTCGCTTTCAACACGGCGCAAATAGTTTCAATGGACGGACTCTCCCAAAACACGGGGGTGAAAAAACCGACACTAAAACGGTACATAGAATTTCTTGAGGCGGCGTTTTTAATAAAACGCTTGTACCGGATTGACCAAGCCGGGAAACGGTACAAGAGGGAGGCAAACTTTAAGGTCTATCTGACAAACCCCTCCATGTATGCGGCAATGTTCGGCTCGGTGGATGAAAAAAGCGAGGCTATCGGAGCGTTGGTGGAGACTGCGGTGCACAGCCAGTTAATCCTTTGGGACAAAGAACTCTGCTACGCCAATTGGAAGGACAGAGAGGTTGATTTCGTAATATTGCACAACGGCAAACCGCATGATTGCATCGAGGTAAAATGGTCCGACAGACCTGTTGGCAACCATGGAGAAATAAAGGGCGCATTGGAATTCTCTGGGGAATTGGGACTTTCTCCGATAGTCTCAACCTATTCAGTGGAAAGCGAGACGGTATCAAACGGTCGAATAATAATTAAGTTTTATCCAACCAGCTTTTTATCGGCGGCCTTTGGACAATTATGTTTGGAAGACAAACACGCGAAAAAGGGATTGCGCCTACAAGACCTCATAATGTCTCAATTTGTGAAGGACACCCTTACATAATTACTCTAACGATTATTACTGGTGGGGGAATTTTTCGGTGCAGGCTTTTTCGGTCAGCGTTACCACCCTTTCCCTGTCCATCTCCGACGACGTGAAATTTTTCGTGCTCTTTTCCATGCACTCGACGTAGTTTTTCGGCTCGCCGTCCGGATAAGGGGCGTATGAACAGCCGGCGGTAAATAAGAGACCGGCGGCAAGGAACAAATCGGAAAGTTTTGCAATCTTCATTATAGCGTCACCTCTGTCATGCCTTCCCACCGCCAATATACCAAAAAAAATTCTACGCCCCGCTATTTGTTTTTCTTTAGGTGGGAGCCGTCGCAAAACGGCCTGGTCTTGGTCTCAAAACACTGGCAAATTTTATAGGTTTTTGCGGGGTCGAGCAAAACCTCCTCCGGCCCCTGCCCCCCGAAGGTGTGGTGGGAGCCGTCGCATATCGGCCATACCTCGGACTGCATGCAGGTGCAGACCCATATTGAGTCCTCCCCTTTTAGCTCAATCGGTCCTGATTGCGGTTCCATGCTTCCTCCTGACGTCAGTTTAACATTAAAGTGATAATACGTCTTCAGAGGAGAGTAAATCGGCGCAAAATCGCGACTTTCCTAGTAAAATACCCCGATGAAATTAAACGGTTACACCGGCGACGACCTTTATAAAAAACCGAGGCTTGAGATGGTGGAGACCCAGTTGGTAAAGCGGGGCATAACCGACGCTCGCGTTCTGGAGGCGATGCGCCTCGTGCCGAGGCACCTTTTCGTGGAAGAGGCGATGCGCTCCACCGCGTATGAGGACTTCCCCCTCCCCATCGGCGAAAAACAGACCATAAGCCAGCCTTACATGGTGGCGCTGATGTGTGAAAGGCTCGGCATGAAGGGGGACGAGAAAATTTTGGAGATTGGAACCGGCTCCGGCTATGAAACCTCCGTTTTGGGTCTTCTTGCCGGTCGTGTATACTCCGTGGAAAGAATCGCCCCGCTGTTGTTCAAGGCGCGAAAGGTCATCGAGTCACTCGGCCTGCACAACGTGGCGCTGAAGGTCGGCGACGGAACCATCGGCTGGTCGGACTTCGCGCCGTTCGACGCGATAATAGTGTCGGCCGGGGGGCCGGACGTTCCGGCGCCGTTGGTCGAGCAGTTGGCGGACGGCGGACGGATGATTATTCCGGTCGGCGGCGAAACGGGGCAGGCGCTCCGCACCGTCGTTAAAGACGCAAACGGGGTTAAAAGCATCGAGGACACCCCCTGCACATTCGTAAAGCTTGTCGGGCGTTACGGCTGGGGGGAGAACGGAGCAAATTGAAGGACGACAAGGTTACATACAGATCCGCCGGGGTTGACATCGACGCCGGGGAACTTGCGCTAAAAAAAATCAAGTCGCACGTCGAGCGCACCTACAACAAAAACGTGCTCTGGGGCCTTGGCGCGTTCGGCGGACTTTTCGACCTGACGGAGATAGCCAAGACCTACAAGGAGCCGGTGCTGGTGCAAAGCATAGACGGCGTCGGGACCAAGCTGATGATAGCAACCATGGCTAACGACCACACCACCGTGGGGATGGACATCGTCAACCACGGTTGCAACGACGTCTTGTGCCAGGGGGCCAGACCGCTTACGTTTTTGGACTACGTGGCGATGCCGCGCCTCAGCCCGGAGCAGATGGAGCAAATATTAAGCGGGATGGCGACCGCCTGCGCCCAGGCGGGCGTGGCGATAATCGGCGGCGAAACGGCGGAGCTACCCGGAATATACCGCGAAGGGGAATACGACGTGGCGGGGGTGCTGACGGGCGTTGTGGAAAAAAAACGGATTATAAACGGGCAGAGCCTAAAACCGGGGCACGTGCTTGTCGGCCTTGCCTCGAACGGACTGCACACCAACGGATATACGCTGGCGCGAAAGGTTTTTTTCGAGATAAACAAAATCGGCATTTTCGACGTGCCGAAGGGATTTACCGAGACGGCGGCGAAAATACTTTTGGCCCCGCACGTGAACTACGCCCCGGCGGTGCTGGACTTTTTGGAGAAAACGCAGGTTCACGCCATAGCGCACATCACCGGGGGCGGAATAGCCGGCAACCTAGTAAGGGTGTTGCCGGAGGGTCTTAAGGCCGTGGTAAAACGCGGCTCGTGGCCCGTGCTGGACGTTTTTAAATATATACAATCCAGCGCGAACATCGCGCAGGAGGAGATGGAACGGGCCTTCAACATGGGGCTTGGCCTCATTATCGCCGTGGACAAAAACGACGCTGAAAGCGCGGTGAATTTCTTCAATGCAAGAGGCCATGCGTCCCACATCGTCGGCGCGATGGTCGAGGGGTCTCGTTCCGTCACCCTCGTTTAAAGCACACGACAGTGTTGCACGAAACACGCTGACTAATCCCGCCCAATCGTGTAAAATCAGCGCGTGGACGTTTTAAAACGAGCAAAGGAAATAATAGAGATTGAGTCGGCCGCCCTCGGCGACCTGGCCCGCTCGCTGGACGCCAATTTTGAAAAGGCGGTCGCCCTTATTCTTTCCGGCAAGGGGAGGGTCGTGATAACCGGAATGGGGAAATCCGGGCTAGTGGGCCAAAAAATTTCGTCCACGCTCGCGTCCGTCGGCACCCCCTCTTTTTTCGTGCATCCCGCCGAGGCGATACACGGCGACATCGGGATGATAGCCACGGACGACGTCGTAATCGCAATATCCAACTCCGGCGAGACCGAGGAGATTGTAAAACTTCTCCCTCTGATAAAAAGATTCGGCCTTAAGCTCATCGCCATGACCGGCAAGGCGGACTCCACGCTTTGGCGCGCGGCAGACGCGCCGCTTTACGCCGGGGCGAAGGTCGAGGCCTGCCCGTGGGACATTGTGCCGACGTCCTCCACAACGGCGGTCATGGCGCTTGGCGACGCGCTCGCGCTCGTCCTAATGGAAAAAAAGAACTTCAAGCGCGAGGATTTTGCCGCGCTACATCCGGGCGGAAGCCTTGGCAGGGGACTTTTCGTCCTTGTTGAGGACGTGATGCACGCGGGCGCGGAAATTCCGACCGTCGGGGAGTCGGCCGGCATGAAGGACGTTTTGCGCGAGATGTCGGCAAAAAAACTCGGACTCACCTTCGTTCTGGAAAAAACTGGCGCACTCGCCGGGATAATCACCGACGGGGACATAAGGCGCACGTTTGAGAAGGACGACTCCGCGTTGAAAAAAACCGCCGTCGAATTGATGCACAAAAACCCCAAAACCATCCAGCGAACCCTCCCCGGCGGAACTGCGGTAAAACTCATGGAAGAAAGCAAAATAACCGCGCTTGCGGTTGTGGACGATAAAAACCAGCTTGTCGGCGCGGTGCACCTGCACGACCTTTTAAAGGCCGGCGTGGTTTGAGCATAAAGCTTTCGCCAAGCCTTCTAAAGGCGGCAAAAAAAATCGAGTTAATCGCGCTGGACGTGGACGGCGTTTTGACCGACGGGAAAATAATAATCGACGACAAGGGGGCGGAAAGCAAACACTTCAACGTCCGCGACGGAATGGGAATCGCCGTGGCCCTAAAACAGGGACTGCAAGTCGCCGTCATTTCCGGCAGGTATTCCAAGGTCGTGGAGCACCGCGCAAAGGAGTTGAAAATCCCGCACGTTTATCAGGACGTGGCGGACAAAAAACTCGTGTTCGTAAAACTGCTGGCAAAACTTAAATTGGCGCCAGTCCAAGCCGCGTTCATGGGGGACGACGTAAACGACGCCGAGGTTTTAAGCCTTGCCGGTTTTTCCTGCGCCCCTTCGGACGCCGACGACGCGGCGAAGGCGTCCGCCCTGTGGGTGTCGTCGCGACGCGGCGGCGACGGCGCGGTGCGCGAGATGTGCCAGCTAATCATGACGGCGCAGGGGAAGTGGGCGCGCGCGTGGCCCGGCCTAACCCGGATTATTCACGGTCAAAACCGCGAATAATCCAAAAGCCGCGATAGCGTCGCACGGCTGGTAGCACTTATAACCGTTTGTTGTATACTATTCCGATGGTTGAAAAATCACAAAAAATCGTCGTTGTGGGAAGCGGATACGTCGGCCTCGTGACCGGCGCCTGCCTCGCGCAAAAGGGGTTTGAGGTCGTATGCGTGGACAAAAACCCAGCCGTCGTAAAAAAGATAAATTCCGCCGTCCCGCCCATTTTTGAAAAGGGGCTTGATGCGGTTTTAAAGGAGACCATCGGAAACGGAAGGCTCCGCGCCACGGAAAACATCGTAGAGGCCCTCGCCGGATCCGACATAGCCTTTATAGCGGTCGGAACTCCGTTCGACGGGCGTGAGATTGACCTTTCCTTCATAAAAGCGGTCTGCGGCGACTTCGGCAAGTGGCTCTCCGAAACCGCGTCCCGGCCCGTCATAGTGGTCAAAAGCTCCGTGGTGCCGACCACGACGGAAAAAGTGGTTATTCCACTTTTGGAGCAGTTGTCCGGCAAAAAAGCGGGGGTTGATTTCGGGGTCTGCGTGAACCCGGAGTTCCTGCGCGAGGGGAACGCGGTTTCCGACTTCTCGAACCCGGACAGGATTGTAATCGGCTCCACGGACGGCAGGTCCGCCGACCAACTGCGCTCCATCTACAAGTGGGCTGGGGTGCCTTTTGTCGTAACCAACCCAAGGACGGCGGAGATGATTAAATACGCCTCCAACTCCCTTTTGGCGACGTTGATTTCTTTTTCAAACGAATTAGGCAATTTGTCGCATTCCGTCGGCGGCATAGACATCAAGGAGGTGACGGACGGGATACACCTTGATTCTCGGCTCAACCCGGTCGTGGACGGAAAAAGAACCAACCCGAACATACTCACGTATTTGGAGGCCGGGTGCGGGTTCGGCGGAAGCTGTTTCCCAAAGGACGTGAACTCGCTCATCGCGTTTGCGAAAACGGTCGGGGCCAAAACCGGCATCCTTGAAAACGTCATCGCAATCAACGAGCGACAGCCGGGAAAAATTACGGAGCTTTTGAAGCACTTTATCCCGAACCTCTCCGGTAAAAAAATAGCCCTGCTGGGGCTGGCGTTTAAGCAGGACACCTCCGACACGCGCGAGTCCCCCTCCATTCCGCTGACGCGGGAGCTGTTAAGGGAAAAATGCGACCTCGTGGCCTTCGACCCGCGGGTAAAGGGGGAGTTTAACATCATCCCCGGATGCGAGGGGTTGAAACACGCCGACGGCTGGAAAGGGGCGGTAACCGGCGCGGAGGCCGTGGTGCTCATGACGCGCTGGGAGGAGTTTAGGGAGGTTACGGAGGACGATTTGCTGGCGCTCATGAAATCGCCGGTTCTTATAGACGGGAGAAGGTTTTTTGACAAAAATAAATTTGGGAAAATCAAATACGCCGGCATCGGCTTCCGCCCTCTTTGAGCGCTACGCCATAAAAACTTGGAAATATTAGTTTGGAAAAATTAAGGGTTCTTCATTTTTGTTTTTCGCGCTCCTGGGGCGGGCTTGAAAAGAATTTCTTTGACCTCGCCGTGGCCCAGCACAACGCCGGGCACCACGTGCTTTGCGCGTGCAGGGCCGGATTTTCGCTTGAGCGCGAGCTAAAGAAAATCGGCGTGCCCTGCGCGGCGTTTCACAACGTCGTCAAATATGTGGATCTCGGGGTCATCCTTGCCCTCCGGCGAATAATCAAGACGCAAAACATTTCAGTCGCCCACGGAACCCACACCGAAGACCTCGGGCTCTTGGTGCCGGCCGTGGCGGGACTAAAAAACGTGAGGCTGTTTTTTACGCTTCAAATGAACGTCCCGGAGCCCAAAAAGGACGTTTACCACAGATGGGAGTACGGCCGTCTGACCAAGCTGTTTGTCTCAAGCTCCATACTAAAGGAGGCGGCGGCCAAAAATCTGCCGATTTCGGCGGATAAAATCATGGTGGTGCCGTACGGCATCAACACGGACATTTACAGGCCGGAAAGAGACGACGAATGGCGCAAGTCAATCGGCCTCTCCCCGGAGACCTTCGTGCTCGGCATTTTGGCTCGTCTAGACCCGCCGAAGGGGCAGATGGAGGCCATCCAAGCCCTTCCACAAATACGACAAAAATTTCCGAACGCGCTGTTGATGCTTGTCGGCGACGAGTCGGTGGACCACAAGGGGGCCGAGGTTAAACGGCTCCGCGACGAGGTCAAAAAGCTGGATTTGGAAAAACACGTCATGTTCGTTTCGGACAAGCGGGGCGCGGAACAGGCGAAGTATTTAAACGCGATGGACATATTTCTTTCGCCGTCCCATTACGAGACATTTTCCACAAGCATGATGATGGCCCAGCTTTGCGCCATACCCATCATAGGCACCAACGTAGGCGGGACGCCGGAACAGCTTGGCTGGGGCAAATACGGGGAGTTGGTGGAGCCGATGAACCCGGCGTCCCTCGCCGAGGGAACGATTAAGGTCATGGAAAACTATCCGTCGGCCAAGAAAAGGGCCGAGGAGCTACGCGTTCCCGCCGTTCAACAATTCGATATGCGGATGATAGTGGAGCGCGTAATCGCCGAATACGTTCGTTAATCCCGATTTCTAAATCAGTACTGAATTTTGGATTGGCGCATTGCGCTAAAGCGTGCGCCTAACGCCAATGAAAATAAAAAACCCGCCTTATCCTTTCGAATAAGGCGGGTCGTTTGAATTCGGTCAGAAGGCTTTATTAGTCCTCTTTCTTAAGACCTCTCACTATGACGAACTCGATTCCGCCCATGAGTATGATGCCCAACACCGTGTAAACGTACACGGACGTGGGAACCGGGGCCTCGAGGATGACGCTGTTCCAGGTGGAGAGGGACATCATCAGTCCCTGCTCGCCGTTTGCGCCGTCCCAGGCGTTAAGCGAGAACGGAACGAATTTGCCCAGCTCAAACTGGACGTCGCTCTTGACCTTGGACGTAAGCGGCCTCTTCATGACAAGCGTGTAGGTGCCGATGAAGTCCTCCATATTTCCCTTTTTGAGGTCGTTCATCAGGTACACGCCCTTGCCCTTTACTATCTGGTCGTCTGCCGCCTGTGGCGTAAGACCGGAATCGGGGCCTTTTGCAATTACGTTTTCAACGGAAGGCTGGCCCGCCTCCTCGAGGTCGGACTTCCAAACCCAGAGGTTGACCGGGTTGGCCCCGTCTCCCCTAAGGAAGTGGGGCTTCTTGTTGCCTTCGCTCGGCTTCGACGGGAACTGGATCGCCAAGGAATCCCTAAAGTTCCCCAATTTCCTTGGGACGTCTTCCCAAGAGGCGTAACCGGCGTAATCGGCCGGAACCTTGTATTCCAAGGCCGGATTGTGGACGGTGTCTTTGGTTCTGTCGTCCCACTCGAACCGGAAGGCGACTTCTTTGTCGTTGTAAATCGCCTGGACGGTTACGAGGTCAACGGACGGGTTTTCCCACCTGGGCCTCCAAATAACCTGGCCGGCCAAGCGGACGTCAATCGGCTCCGCCGTCTTCCACGCCGGGTTCTGGGCATCCAAAGGCAGTTCGCCTTTCACGAGTTTCGCCTTCAAGACCTGGTCGTTCTTTATCCCCTTCTTCTGGAGGGAGACGACGAAGTTCGCAAGGTGCCACCTGTCCTCTTCGGTTATCGAATCGGTGAAGGAGGGCATCGGCGTTCCGTTAAGGCCGGTGTTAAACCTCATGTAGACGTCCTTTTGTGTGTTGCCGCCTTTGTATCTCCAGAACTTGGAGAGGTCGGCGGGGACAATCGGGTCTGCCCTAAATTTGTCCTTCAAACGAATCGAGTTGGGGCCGTTGCCGCGTCCGTCGTGTCCGTGGCACTCCCAGCACCTGTTCTCCTCAAATAACTTTTTGCCCTTGGCAATGCTGTCCGGGGAGGTCGCAATCGGGTTGCCGACTTTTACGACCATTTTGGTCGGGTCGTTCGAGGCGTCGGCAAAATCCGCCGAGAAGGTCTTTATATATTGGATGACCTGCCACCTTTCGTCCTCGGAAAGTCCGCTCTTGACCTTCTCCACGTCGAAGGTCTGCATTGCGGAACCGGGAAGACCGCGAGAAATGGTCCTAAAAAGATCCTCGTCAAGCGGGAGCGAGCCTGATTCCGTGGTGCGGAATTTGTAAAGGCCCTTTGTGAAATCCCTGGGCCTAACGTGCAACTGGCGGGCCACCGGGCCGTCGCCGTCGCCTTTTAGGCCGTGGCAGAAACTGCACCTTTTAAAGTAAATGAGCTTGCCCTTCGCGACGTTTTCCGGCGAGTTGGGCAGTTTTGGCTTGGTCGGCGTGTCGCTCGCGAACGCGGCGCCAAACGACATGGCGATCACGGCCATCATAACTATGAACAACGAAAAGATTTTTTTCATTTGTGTACCTCCAAAATGCAACCGGCGTCAGCCGGTTACTTTTTCTCCCCTTCTTTACCCTCGGCCTTTTCGGGCTGTCTCGCCGTCTTCTGCGCCAGGTCGTATTCGCCCAGCATTATTTTGAACCTGTATTCCTCGGGGATGTCCAGTTTCCAAACCGGCATGGCGGAATCCCAAGGGGTGGCTTCCTGCGGCAGACCGCGTCCGCCGTTGGTTATGCGCCAGAAGGTGTAGCCCTCGACGATTGTCTCAATCGTTCCGTTGTCGGTAAAGTTAATCGGCCTCAGCCTGAAGCCGTCGGCCATCGGGCCGTCGCCGCCGGTGGAGTCGCCGTGGCACGGTCGGCAGTTCATTTCGTACAGCGCCCTGCCCTCGAAGGTTCTCTTGTCGAGAAGGGCCTTTTTGGCGGTTTCTTTGCTGACCGTACCGGCCTTAAGCTCTTTCACGAAGGCCTGCATCGCGTCAGTCGGGAACTGGCCCAAAATTCCGCCTTCCTCCCCCTTGACCTTTTCTATTTCGCCGGCAAACTGCGGGACGACTGGATTCTAAGCGCCGACGGGGCCGCAATTTTCGGAACCGTTTTGTCGTAAACCATGTAGCCGGTTAGCAAAGGCACCAGAACAAGGACAACCGCCCTTATTCCGCCGCCGTACCCGCCGGACAAAAGTTTGACTATCGGAGCCAGGAACTGCTGAAACCGCTCCTCGGAGAACGAGATGTAGATGAACAACGCCGCAAACGTCAGCGTCATGTAGAACACCATCAACGTGCCGGACACGGTCAACGCGAACGGCAAGCCGGTTATTTTCCTGGAGACAAACGGGATGCCCCATTTGACTATGGAAAAAATTATCACTAGGGCGACAATGGTGCCCCAAAATCTCCCTAAACCTGTTTCCTTATCTTCACTCATCGGGTCAAACCTCCTGATTTATCTTTTTCGGGGAGCGACTCGCCGCCCCCCTATTTAACAACCCTAAACTCCCCTTGGCCGCCGATTAAGGCAGTGGCGGGGG